>NZ_SUTK01000042.1 GCF_015062905.1 Methanobrevibacter thaueri | reverse complement strand
GCAAGTTCCACGTTTTCACTTTGACAAGATGGACAAACAACTTTTTTTCCAAGTCCTTTAAAGGAATTTCCACAGTCTTTACAATGATATTTTTTTGTTTTCAATTTTTTTAAATCAATATCGGCCATTGGCCCTCCACTTGAACACATTATAAATCACCTGTTATATTATATATATTATATATTATTAATAGTTTAGTTTTCTAGTTTTTTTCTAGTTTCATTTATTTTTTCAAGTGTTTCGCTGCTGTTGTCCAAATTGAATTTCAATTCTAAAAAGTATAGCAATTGATTATACAACTTATTTTTGTCGTATTCCTCAATCAGTTCGTTCAATGCATCTAAAATAAATGGATTTGGTCCTAATTGGATATTTTTGCCTGCAATGATGTCGGTGCATTCCTTCAGGGACAGTTCCATGTTATCTGTTTTTGACTGGATGAATTTGATTTCGGCATATGCAAGGGGACTTGCCTCAAACTCCATGCTGTAGATGTATAGTGCCAGTGCGGTTTCCATCTGGTTTTCCTCCACATAATAATATCCCAGATTTCTGTAGCATCTTGCAATGTCTTGAGGGTAATAGGCGTATTTCAGCGCATCGGATGTGCGAAGGACATATTCATTGAAGGTGTAGGTGTGAACTTTATATATTTCGGTCAATTCCAGTATTATTCTTGATGAAACAGGGTTGATCTTAATGGCCTTTTTCAGATATTCCTCCGCCTTATCGTATTGCTTTGACTCAAGAAGCAAAAATCCGTAAACATAATACAAATCAAGCAGGGGCTGATTGTCCGGGATATATCGCAATTCCTTTTTCAATCCGATATATTTTCTAAAGATTAGCTCTTCGAGAGGATTTGTAAAGTAATGGTACTCACTTACCTTGTCGTCTTCAAACATTGCAGGAAATGTTTGCATGAACTCATCAAGCTTTTTTAGGGGAGTTTCATAGTTGCCGTTTTCAATATCAAAATAAATGTCATTTAATATGTCAAGTATAGGATTTTCCCTTTCGGATATTTCAATGAATTCCTGCTTTTCATCGTCGCTCAAGCAGTCCCACATCATGCGGGAGATTTCTTTTATTATTTCCTTATTGTAGGGATGGTCCTTATAAACTTCTATTTGGCTTGATAGGTATTGTCTGTTTAAATCCTTATTTTCGCCTAAGTTAGATTTGATTTCTTTTATAATTTTTTCGTACATTAACACACCTAAAGTTACTTTAATGGGCAATGTTTTTATATTACCTCTTACCTATTTATTAATGTATAAAAACTTAGTTTTATATTTTATTTAAAAAAAATTTTAAGGTGATTATTAAATGGCAAATCAACCAATATTTATCCTTCCTGAAGGAACTGAAAGATATTCAAAAAGAGATGCTTTAAGAATGAATATCACAGCTGCTAAGGTATTAGCAGGTATTGTAAGAACCACTCTCGGTCCTAAAGGAATGGACAAAATGTTAACTAGTTCATTAGGTGATGTAACTGTCACCAATGATGGTGCAACTATCATGAGAGAAATGGAAATCAACCAACCTGCAGCTAGAATGCTTGTTGAAACAGCTAAAAAACAAGAAGAAATCGTTGGAGACGGAACCACTTCTGTTGTTGTTATTGCTGGTGAATTATTAGCTAAAGCTGAAGAGTTGTTGGAAGATGGAATTGCAACATCCATTGTTGTTAAAGGTTATAGAAATGCAACTAAAAAAGCAGTTGAGTTATTAAAAGAAATCGCAATTGATGCTGATGATGAAGAAACTCTTAAAAAAGTGGCAATTACTGCAATGAGCGGTAAAGGTTCAGATTATGCAAAAGAACACTTAGCAGATCTTGTCGTAAAAGCTGCATTAAGAATTAAGGAAGACGGCAAATCTGATATTGAC
The DNA here is from genome assembly GCF_015062905.1 of Methanobrevibacter thaueri. Lineage (GTDB taxonomy): Archaea > Methanobacteriota > Methanobacteria > Methanobacteriales > Methanobacteriaceae > Methanocatella > Methanocatella thaueri_A. The sequence continues at coordinate 11,365 of NZ_SUTK01000042.1, read as the reverse complement.
AACATTAATATCCAAAGGGTTTCAGGAGATTCCGTAGAGGATTCATTTTTGGCTGAAGGTATTATCATCGATAAAGCTCCAGTATCCAAAAACATGCCTAAAGATGTTAAGGATGCAAAAATTGCTATCATGAAATATCCTCTTGAATTAAAAGACATGAATACCACTACCAAAATTGACATAACCAGTCCTGACCAATTCGAAGCATTCCTCCAACAGGAAGAAGACATGATTAAGGAGCTAGTTGACAAAGTTCTCGATTCAGGCGTAAATGTGCTATTCTGTCAAAAAGGTATTGACGACATGGCAGAACACTACCTTAAAAAAGCAGGAATCATGGCTTTCAAACGTGTTAAAAAATCTGACATTGAAAGAATCCAAAAGGCTACCGGCGCAAAACTTGTGACTGATATTGAAGACTTATCCGAAGATAAATTAGGTTATGCAGGCCATGTATATCTTGACAAAATATTTGATCACGAATTAACTTTAATCGAAGAATGTGAAAATCCAAAAGCTTCCTCAATTGTCTTAAGGGGAAGTACCCGTTACGTTACAGAACAAATCGCAAGAGCCATTGACGATGCTTTAGGAGTAGTCGGAGCAACCATTGAAGAAGGTAAAGTTCTCATTGGTGGAGGAGCTTGTGAAATCGATTTGGTAAAACAATTAAGAGAATATGGTGAATCCGTAAGTGGAAGAGAACAATTAGCTATATTAAAATATGCTGAAGCTTTAGAAGTTATTCCAAGAACCTTAATTGAAAATGCAGGTTTGGATACCATTAACTTGATTGCAGATCTAAAGGCTGCTCACGAAGACAACCAATTCATTGGAATTAATGTATTTGAAGGCAAAGTGGTTGACATGAAGGAAGCTGGCGTAATTGAACCTTTAAGAGTAAAAATCCAAGCTCTTCAATCAGCTGGTGAAGCTGCAGAAATGATCTTACGTATTGATGACATGATTGCAGCAAGAAATGCATTAAATTCTACCGGACCTGATGAGACCGGAAATGATGACAGCGGTATGCCTCCAATGCCTGGTATGGGTGGAGGTATGGGCGGAATGCCTCCTATGATGTAAAATTTTTAAAAATTTTACATATTTTTCTTTTTTTATTTTTCATGCTTATTTTCTAAGATACTTTATTAAATGCATTGTTTTTTATTCTAATTAAACTTTAATCGATGATTTTAAATTAAATAACTTTTTATCATGTCCTATTTCATATAATACTCATTAGAATGATGATTTTTAGTTTTATAATGTTACTTTACTTTAAAAATTATTTCATTTCATTAAATCATTTTATAGTCAAATTCAAAAAGAATTTTGATTTATAGTCAATTTTCATAAAGTTTTAACTTTATTTTTAGAAATTAAACTCATTTAATTGGATTTAGTTAATAAAAAGGTTTATATAAGATATTTGTAATAAATATAGGTACTGTGAGTCTATTCTCACAATGTTTAAAAAAATTGTTATGGAGGTAAATTATTTTGAACAAAAAAATATTGCTCACTTTGTTAATATTGCTCGCAGCTGTTTTGACAGTTGGCGCTATTTCAGCAAGTGATGCTAATGTTACAGATTCGTATGCTACTAACTTAGTAGATGACACATCAGATGTATCAGTCCCACTGGAGAATACTGCTGATTCATCAGAAATTTCTGTATCAAGTGATTCAAATGTTGATAATGGTTCATCTAAAGTTTCTCTATCAAGTGAAGAAGTTTTAGAATCTGAAGATTCAAATATTTTATCAACTAACTCGAACAGTAGTACTCTTTCAAGTAGTGATGATGGGGTCACCAATCTTTCAGCATCCAATATCGATGTAGTAAGTGAAGGTGACGTTTCTTCAAAAATAGATGTATCTAAGACAATCACTGCAAAGGATATTACTAAATATTATAAAGGAAGCACTCAATATAGCGCAACTTTCTTAGATGCCTATGGTAAACCATTAGCTAATACTGATGTTAAAATTACTGTAAACGGTGTTTCATACACCAAAAAAACTAATGCGAATGGGGTGGCTTCTTTAGCTGTAAATCTTAATCCTGGAACTTATAAAATTGTTGCGGTTAATCCTGCAACTGGATATAGCTTAACTAATAACTTTAAAATATTATCCACCATTACTGCAAGCAATGTTTATAAGATTTATACTGACGGTAGAAAATTCACCGCAACATTCTATAAAAGTAATGGTAAAGTGCTCGCTAAAAAATACGTCAAGTTCCAGATCAATGGAAAAACTTACAATGTTAAAACAGATAGTAACGGTGTAGCCAGTTTATCTTTAAAAGACCTTAAGAAAGGAACTTATAAAATAATATCTTATAACAGGGATGGTTTGACAAAAACAAATAAGGTTAAGGTTATTTCATATTCAAGCACTTCATTAACCACTTACACATACACATTCCTTAAGAGTGACACTAAAAAAATCAAAGTTAAATTGCTCAATAGATATGGCTATGCCCCAGGAAAAGGAAAAATTATTACTTTCAAAATTAATGGAAAAACTTACAAAGCAAAAACAAATGCTTATGGTAATGCTAAACTTAAATTGCCATCTTTGAGTGCAGGAATGCATACTGTAACATACAGCTTTGCTGGTAACCAATTTTATAAAAAATCCAGTGCAAAGGACAGAGTATATGTTATAACCACCAAGGAATCTACTTTCACAGTTAAAAGTACAACCACCTTTGGTCATGGTGCAAACACTCCGTTTAAAGTTGTTTTAAGTGCAGGCGATGTTCCTTTAGGTAAAAGAACAGTCACTCTTAATGTTGGCGGCAAGACTTATTCTAAAACCACTAATGCTTATGGTTACATATCTTTACCAATAGATTTGGAAATTGGTAAATATACCATGTCATATAAATTTGGCGGCAGTTCTAAGGTTAAATCAGCATCTGGATCTACTGCCATAACAGTTAAGCAAAGAGATGCTACTTCTGTAGTATGGAAGAGTGGAACCTCTTTCTATCAAGGTACAAATACATATAAGGTTCTATTGAAAAATTCAAATGGTCAGGCTTTAGCAGGCAAAGTTGTTAAATTATATGTTAACTCTAAAACTTACTCTGCTACCACATCTTCAAGTGGTTATGCGACATTCAATGTAGGTATGAATCCGGGAACTTACACTGTTACCTTTAAATTCTATGGTGACAATGATTATCTTTCCTCATCAGGATCTAATAAAGTCGAAGTTACTAAAAAGGTTTCTTCAAATGGATACGGATACTGGGTTTTCGGATCTGATATGAAAAATGTTAATCTGAACACTTTGGCTTCTCAGGGAACCACTGATTTGTTCTTGAATTTCTATGCGTTGACAGCTCATGGTCAGTCTGCTGTTGAATCATGGATTTCCAGTGCCAATAAATTAGGAATGAGAGTCCATATCTGGATGCAGGCATTTTATGATGGTGATTGGATCAATCCTGTTAAAAACGGTGCTCCAAACCAGGCATTCTTTAATCAGAAAATAACAGAAGCTAAAAAATATGCTAATATTAAAGGTGTTTCAGGGGTACATATAGATTATATAAGATATCCTGGAAATGCACATGCAACTTCCGGAGGTACTTCAGCAATTAATAGTTTTGCAAAACAAATTTCAAATGCTGTTCATGGAGTTAACTCAAACTTAATCGTTTCATGTGCTTTAATGCCGGAAACAACTGACAATAAGTATTATTATGGTCAGGACATGGCTACACTCAGTAAATATATGGATGTAGTTATTCCTATGATTTACAAAGGTAATTATAACTCCGACACTTCATGGATTAAAACCACTACAAAATGGTTTGTTGACAATTCTAATGGTGCCAAAGTATGGGCAGGTTTGCAAGGTTATTATTCTGATGAAAATACTGCTAAATTGCCTTCTTCTAAAATCAAGGAAGATTCACAAGCTGCAATCAATGGTAAAGGATCCGGTGTAATTATATTCAGATGGGGTGTTACTAATCTTGTTAGTTTCAAATCTCTATCAGGATATTTGGCATCTTCTGAGCCTTTTGCATCTGCTGCATCCACAACAACCGATGATGCAACCGATGCAACAACTGAAGTCGCTCCAGCATCTGCTTCAACCACTACAACTACAAATACTTCTTCATCATCAGCTACCATATCCATTAATGATATTATAGCTGGTGCAAAAACTGTTAAATCATATTATGAGACTAACAAAAAGGTATTAAGTAGTGTCAGTGCAGGAGGACAGACTTTCACTGCTCCTGAATTCTTATATCTTATGTCACAGGCCATTTATCAACTTGGTAATTCAAATAATAATGATATCACTATCATCAGAGGTGTTGCAAATCCTGAATCTCCTTTTGGAGATACTCTTAACGAGGAATTGTATAAGGAGGATTATCTGGTTGTAGCTAAAAACTTGGCTAATTATATAGTCAAAAACAATCAGGCTCCGAACTATTCATCATCTGCAGTTGGTGACATCATTTACTATGAGGTTGTCGATACATTTTCACGTATATTGGCATTTTATGGTAATTATGGACAATTGCCGAATTACTCAATGGTCGTCTATGGAACTACCAGTAGTGATACAAGCTCTGGAACCAGTACAGTTTCAATTGCCGGTTCCGGTTTGAATGAGAAAAATACTTTATCCGATGTAAGTGCATATCTCAAAGCCACAACTAACTGTCCAACTACCAATTCCGCAATTAAAAGCACTGTGAGTAAGGTAATAAGTGGAGCAACCACAACCAAAGAGAAAGCAGTAGCTATATTTAATTACGTAAGGGATGAAATCTCATACAGTTTCTATTCCGACACCAGATACGGTGCTGCAAGCACATTATCATATGGTAGCGGAAACTGTGTGGACCAATCTCACTTGTTGGTTTCTATGTATAGGACAGCAGGTATTGCAGCAAGATATGTTCATGGAACTTGTTATTTCACCAGTAGTGGAAGTACATACGGTCACGTATGGGTTCAGGTATTGGTTGACGGTGTATGGACCTGTGTAGATCCTACCAGTTCTAGAAATTCATTTGGAGTAATAAATAATTGGAATACTAAATCATTTACTTTACACAGTAAATATGCTAGTTTACCGTTCTAATTATTTTTTCTTTTATTTTTTTTTAATTTCTGTTTTTTTTATATTTTTTTCTCTTTTTATTTAGGTTTACCAAAACTCTTTTATACTGTTACCTATATAAAATATACTAATATAAATTTAGGTGACTTTCATGACTGAAGATAAAATAAGTGAAAACATTGAGGAATATCTTGAGGTTCTCTACCGTAATGGAAGTAATGGGGAACAGGTTTCCACAACACAATTATCAAAAGATTTGGGCATTGCACCGGGAAGTGTAACTCAAATGCTTAAAAAACTAGAAGATCTTGGTTACATTACATACACTCCATATAAAGGAGCTACATTGAGTGATGAAGGGATGAAAATAGCTCAAAAAATCACTAGAAAACATAGGATTTTGGAAAAATTTTTATTGGACATATTGAAAGTTAAGGAAGAAAATATTCATGAACAGGCCTGTGAGATGGAGCATACCCTATCTGATGAAGCGGAAAGGGCAATATGTACCATGTTGCATCATCCTGATTTATGCCCTAATGAAAATGTAATCCCTGCATGTGATTTTGATTTCGGCAGTTGTCAAGAATGTTTCTCTCAAAAAGACTTTGATCAAGTCATGAATAGGAAATTTAACTTATTATCAATTTCAGAGTTAACTGGAGATACTGAAGGTACTATTTCTTTCATTCGTGGAAATGACGATTTATTGGATGATATTACTCAAAAGGGCATTAAAGTGGGTCAACCTCTAAAATATGAATATGTTGAGAATAGTCTGACTGACAGCTATCTAGTCAATATTAATGATGAAGAGTTAAACATTTCTGCAGAAATGGCTAATAACATTTTTATCAGAGTTTAACTTTTTAAACTCTTTTTTTTACAAAAATTTTATATAATATTTTTTTCAAAATAATAAGCATTAAATATAATTTATTTCTTTTTTGGTGTTTTAATGCGCGGAGATTTATCTAATGATATTGTTTCAATTAAAATTGAAGAAGGAAGCAAAAGACCAATAGCTTTACATGAAAAAAGTAAATTTGGTAAAATCGAATCAGATTTTCTTCACCTTTCATTGATTGAAGCTTGTTATTTGCAGGAAAAAGGTCGTTTGAATATCTATGAAGATGACGTCAAATGCAGCATAGGCTATTTGATTGACCTTATTAAAGAACAGGAACTTTATGGAAAGTATGTTGTTTATCGTGATTTAAAAGACCGTGGTTATGTTATTAAAACTGGTTTTAAATATGGTACTGAATTCAGATTGTATAATCGTGGAGGCGGTCCGGGTCAGGGGCATTCTGATTATCTGGTAAAGATAATCTTTGAGAATTATGACATTAATGCGCTTGATTTTGCAAGTTATGTAAGAGTTTCACATGGTGTTAACAAGAAACTTCTTTTGGCAATTGTTGATGAGGACTTTGACATAACCTACTACAATGTTGAATGGACAAGACCATAAGTTTAATTAAAGAAATCATTTATATTTTAATATGCTTTTATATTTACTATAATAATTTTTAATCGTAAATTTAATTTAACATAGATAGTGGTGAAAAAATGGCAGATTTAATTGATCCATGGGCATCATTCAGCCTAGATTATGATAAATTGGTAAATCAATTTGGTATTGGAAAGATTTCAGATGTAATAGGAGATGTGAAAAACCCTCAAAGACTGATGAAAAGAGGAGTAATCTTTGGACATAGGGAGTTCAATGAAGTTGTTAATTTAATAAATCAGAATAAGGAGTTTGCAGTTGTAACCGGTATGATGCCAAGTGGACAAATGCACATAGGTCACAAAATGGTTGTTGACCAGATAAAATGGTATCAGGACATGGGAGCGATGCTTTCCTTGCCGATTGCTGATTTGGAAGCCTATGCGGCACGTGACATGAGCTTTGAAAAAGGTCGTGAAATTGCTGTAAACGAATATCTGACTAATTGGATTGCATTAGGTCTTGACCTTGAAAGGGACAATGTGAATGTTTATTTGCAATCCCAAAATAATCTGTTAAAGAATTTGGCATTCAAAGCTTCAATCAAAACTAATTTCAGTCAATTAAAAGCTATTTATGGATTTGAAAACTCAACAAATATTGCTCATGTACAGGCGCCTTTATTCCAGGTTGCTGACATTTTACTTCCGCAGATTGAAGAGTTCGGAGGTCCGAAAAAGGTTGTTGTTCCTGTTGGAATCGACCAGGACCCTCATATCAGATTGACACGTGATATTGCACATAAGCTCAATGAGGAAGAGGGATTCATATCACCCGCTTCAACATATCACAGATTCCTTACAGGCCTGACCGGTGATAAGATGAGCAGTTCAAAGCCTGCAACCGCAATTTATCTTAATGATGATACTAAAACCGCCGTTAAAAAGGTAAAGTCTGCAAAAACCGGTGGAAGAGAAACCCTGAAGGAGCAAGAGGAACTGGGCGGTGAAGTCGACAAGTGCGTGATATATGAAATGCTGCTATACCATTTCATTGATGACGATAAGGAGCTTGAAAAAATCAGACATGACTGCTTGAACGGAACATTAAGATGCGGTGAGTGCAAGGTCAGAACCGCTGAGCTGATGGAAGAGTTCATGGATGATTTGCATGAAAAACAGGTTGAGGCATCAGAAATTGCCAAAACATTGATATGATACTTGAAGAAGTCAAATCAGCATTTTGTGAAAACAAATTGGCTATTTATGCAGCAATAGCTATTTTATTCGTATCTTTGATATTGGGCTATCTTTTAGAGCCTTACTTGTATAGCTATTTTAACCCGATAGTTGAGGAATTGGCTCAGAATGTTAAACAGGGCACAATTAAATTGACTTTCATGAGCATATTTTCCAACAATATCAAGATCGTATTTTCGATGTTTATATTTGGAGTTACATGCTTCTTTTCGGCAGTTATACTCGGATTCAATGGATTTTTTGCTGGCTACTATGTTGCCACAACTGATGATTTGTTTGTGACAATGCTTTTGATAGTTCCTCACGGCATTTTTGAGTTTTCATCATGCATCCTTGCTTGCGCATCAGGCTTTGTATTATTCAGCTTCTTGTTCAAGTTCATTAAAACATTGCATGGGCAAGACAATGGTCCTGTTAGGGAGCTATTGTCAAATTCATTTGATGCAAGCTTTGTCAAATTAAAACAGGCAATAATATTGCTTGTCATTGCTTCAATCCTGATGGCAATTGCAGGTTTTGTTGAAGCTTATTTGACCCTTCCGATTGCCGAATTTATATTAAATTTTATATAAAATTAATTAAAAAGATATAGATAGTGATTTTTTATGATAAGATGTGTTTCTTGTGGAGAAGAATATGATGATGACGAGGTAATCTACACCTGTGAAAAGTGTGGATCAGTACTTGAACTCGTCAATGAGATAGATGTCTCAAAAGACATTTTTGATGGTAGAAGAGATAATTTATGGAAATTTAAAGAATGCATTCCTGTAGATGAGAAAAAAATAGTTTCCCTTGATGAAGGGGGAACACCATTCTGCAAATGCGATAAATTGGGTGAAGAACTTGGAGTAAACCTATATGTTAAAGTAGAAGGGTCAAACCCGACCGGAAGTTTCAAGGATAGGGGAATGACCGTAGGTATGACAAAGGCAATGGAATTGGGAGTCCATACCGTAGGTTGCGCTTCAACAGGTAACACTTCCGCATCACTTTCAGCTTATGCTGCACGTGCAGGATTACGTTGTATCGTATTCTTGCCGTCAGGTAAGGTTGCACTTGGAAAACTGGCACAGGCAATGTTCCATGGCGCTGAAGTAATGTCCATTAATGGTAACTTTGACGAAGCTCTTGAGGCAATGACTGCTCTTGCATTAGAAAAACATCTTTACTTATTAAATTCAATTAACCCGTACAGGCTGGAAGGACAGAAAACCATTGGTTATGAAATTGTCCGTGATTTAGGATGGCAAGCTCCTGACAGAATTATTTTACCTGTTGGTAATGCAGGTAACATTTCAGCAATCTGGAAGGGAGTCAGTGAATTCTATGATGCAGGATTCATTAAAGATCTGCCGATGATGACAGGTATTCAGGCGGAAGGCGCATGTCCTGTTACAAATGCATTTAAGAAAGGAGACAGGCGGGTTGTACCTGTAGAAAATCCTGAAACCATTGCAACCGCAATACGTATTGGTGCTCCAGTTAGTGATATAAAGGCTTTAAATGCTATTTATGATTCAAACGGTTACTCAGAAACAGTAACTGATGATGAAATCCTTGATGCACAGAAATTACTTGCAAGAACTGAGGGAATTGGTGTCGAACCAGCTTCAGCAGCTTCCATTGCAGGTCTTAAAAAACTTGTGGCTGAAGGAGTAATTGACAAAGGTGAAACCATCACTTGTGTAGTTACTGGACACTTACTTAAAGATCCTAACACTGCTATTGATGCATGTACACAACCTACACAGGTTGATGCAGATATAGACACTTTAAGAGAGATTTTGATGAACAAATAAAAATTGCTTTAAATCTCTTTTAATTTTAATTTTTTCTTTTAATTCTGTTATATTCGAACAGAATTTATACTTTTTTTATTTAGGCCGATGTGTGAAAAACATTTCCTTATATATTCGTGTCACTATTTATGTTAAAATAACATAGGTAGTTTTGTTGTAATTTTTAAAAATCACCGATGTAAAAACAATAGATTTATATATAAGCAAATTAAAACTATTATTAACCAAGTTAAATGTGAGGTGTAATAAATGAGTGAATTACCAATTGCTCCTGTAGGCAGAGTCCTCAAAAATGCTGGTGCACAAAGAGTAAGTGATGATGCAAAAGTCGCTTTAACCGAAGCAATCGAAGACTACGGTAACGAAATCGCACAAAAAGCTGTAGGATTTGCTCGCCACGCAGGCAGAAAAACCGTAAAAGCTGAAGATGTAAAATTAGCAATCAAATAGATTTGTTGATGATCATTTTCTAGATAGTAATTTTTTTACTATCCTTTTACAAATTTTTTTTTCTTTTTTGAATTAATTTTTTTTATCGCAAAATTCGACTTATTTTAAGTTATTTTCCTTTTTTTTTAAAATTATCAGACAGTTATGGGATGAAAACTGAAAACACAATTTTAAAAGAGATTCAGTTGTGGATAAATTATATATTATTAATTATATAAATATAACAATCATGTTATAAATTTGGAGTTTGGTCATTAAGCTTCAAAAGAGGAGGAAAATAATGAATATTAAATATTTTTGTGTAGTATTGGCGATATTTTTATTAGCTATTTCTACAGTCTGTGCTGCTGAAAATATCACGAACAATGAATCTGTGTTATCTACTGTAGAATGTGCTGATAATTTATCTATTTCTAGTGAAGTTGTTTCTGTGGATGGTGGGAATGATGATTGTTTATCTGTTTCCAATGAATATGATGTTTTAAATGCTTCTAGTGATGTTGTTTCTGTGGATGGTGGGAATGATGATTGTTTATCTGTTTCCAATGAATATGATGTTTTAAATGCTTCTAGTGATGTTGTTTCTGTGGATGGTGGGAATGATGATTGTTTAGCTGTTTATAGTGATGAATTTAGTGTATCTATGGTAAGTAATGGCTCTGTTGCGTTTCCTGTTGAATCTAAATTATCAGTATCTAATAATCAGCCTATAATTTCCGTGTCAGTCAATAAAGAAAATTCTAAATTAACTAGCATTTATGATAAGGTGTATTCAACAAAAAAGTGGAAAACCATTGGATTAGGATCCTTGAAATTAAAATACAAATGGTCCAAGAAAAAAATGAATAAGGTATCTAAAAAGAAATCAAAAATCATTAATAAAAGATTAAAGAGAATAATGAAAAAATACGAGAAAAAAGGTTGGCATTATGATAGAGTATTTTATAATTATAACTATGGCAAATACTCAGCTAAATTTAGGTATTATATACAGTTCTATAAAACAGTATACTATAATGGATATGGTGATGTATTGTATATTTGCTAACCTTAATTTGTTTTGAATCTGTAAAACATTTTACAGATTCTTTTTTTATATTATATGTAAATATTTTTTCATGCGCCTTTTTTATCTTTTGGTGTTGTTTCATTTTATGTTTTTTAGAGACTCTTTTTACAAACATTTATATACTATACTAACCAATTTAATATTGTCTAGTTCTCTAGAATTATTTCATTAATTACTAAATTTTTATTTTTAGTTTTGCTAAAAATTATTTAAATTCAGAAGT
>NZ_SUTK01000041.1 GCF_015062905.1 Methanobrevibacter thaueri | reverse complement strand
ATCCATATGCGTTTGCAATGGCAAGCGGGGTGGGAAGTGCAAGTATGAACGCTGCGGCAATAGGACCTACTCTTGCGGCATTTCCAGGAATGGAAACCCAAATTGAAGCGTTTGCAGGATTCAGTAATCTATTGTCATTCTGTGTTGGAATATATATTGTGATATTCGTGGCACTTCCGCTGACCGAAAAAATGTATAACTGGTTGGAACCTAAAATTGGAAAGGACGCCATAATACCTGAAAAGGAGGATGAATAAATGCCTGATTTGATTGATGGATCTGAAAACGTATCTGTTCACGGTATTATGAATTGGATTTTCCTGCTCATTATATTTTCAGTCATAACAGTCATAGGTAATTATTTGGGTTATCATCATCCTATTGAGGGTTCTCTTGTAGGTATGGCGATATTGTCCGTTATTACACTTGTTGGAGTATGGTTGGAAAGGTATTTGCCTTTTAACGTTTCTTCAATTTTATATATCAGCGTAATAGGTATTATTTTGGCATTTCCGGGCATGCCAACTTCCGATTTTGTTCTGCATTATGTTTCCAAAGTCGAGCTCCTGTCAATCGTAACAGTATTCTTAGCTTATGTCGGTATTGGTATGGGTAAAAGCTGGGATGAATTTAAGGCTTTAGGCTGGAGAGCGGTGGTAATAACTATTCTGGTTATTGCAGCCACATACTATGGTGCAGCTATAGTGGCGCACATTGTCCTTGTTTTAACAGGCGTCCCTGCAGCTTAATATTTTCAATGTTAAAAAATTGCTTCGGGAGATAACTGAACTATTTTAATACTACTTTTTACATATATTGAAATGGTGTTTTATGTTTTTACAAAATATTTCTAAATTTATTTCAAACTATCGCTATGAACAGGCAACCATAGAATCTGTCACTACTGTTAAGGCGGCATTCTTAGACTTTTTTGGGGTTACATACAGAGGTATTGGAGAAGATGCCCCTCAAATAGCCTGCAATACTGTTGAAGAAATATTTAATGGAAACTCAAATCTAAACTTAAGGGCATCTGTAATCGGAACACGCATTAAGGCAGATGTATTGCATGCAGCATTCATCAATGGCATTTCCGCTCATGTGCTGGAACTTGATGACGGTCACAGAAAGGCGCAAATCCACCTGGGTTCTGTTATTTTCCCGACCGCCCTTGCAATTGCCGAAGCGTATGACTTATCCGGCAAGGAATTCATGGAAGCGGTAATAGTGGGCTATGAGGTAGGAATTCTTTTAGGTCAAATCGTAAATCCTGAACACAGGAACAAAGGATTCCATACAACCGGAACAATCGGAGCATTTGTGGCCGGTGTTGTCGCTTCAAAACTATTGAAATTGGATGAGGAACAGATATTGAATGCATTGGGATTGTGCGGTACACAGGCGGCAGGATTATTGGAATCTGACCATGGGGGTTCCATGGGAAAATCGCTGCATGTAGGAAAAGCGGTTTATAATGGAATTTTATCAGCTTATCTTGCAAGAAATGGATTCACCGGCAGTGAAACAATATTTGAAGGAGCAGAAGGGTTTTTAAAAACCATGGTTTTTGATGATGAGTATAAGCAGGAGGATTTCTTATTTGAAGATGCCTTGCATGATGTGGGTAAGGTAAGGGTCAGAGACATCTACTTTAAAAAATATCCGTTCTGCAGACACCTGCATTCATCAATTGACACTGCATTAAAGCTTAAGGCAAGCATAGGCGAGGAATATGATCACATTCAAAACGTGGCAGTTAAGACATATTCAGTTGCGGCTGAACATAACAATTATAATCCAAAAAACATTGAGGAGTTAAGGCAAAGCCTCCCTTACGCTGTTGCAATTTCATTGGTCGTTGGAGAGGTGTCCGTTGATGGGATAAACCAATTGATTGAATTTGGGCTTTTGGATAACTATTCAACAGTGGATAAGGTAAACAGCATCAAAAATCTTGTAAATCACATGGTCATTGTCAGTGATGACAAGTTAAATGAATTATATCCTGATAAACGGCCGTCAAATGTTATTATTAAATTAGATAAAAGCTTTAGAAATGGAGTATTTCAAAATATCACATTGCTTCCAAAAGGCGATTTCGAAAATCCGTTCCAATTAAGGGAGCTAATAGACAAATTCAAAGCTCTTAATCCGCAATATGATATAAGTAACCTGACTGTTATTGACTCACTTGAAGATTATACAATGAAATTTGTCGTTCGTAAATTAAATGGTGGATAATATGGAAAATACAAAAAGATTCCTTGAAAAACTTGGCATTGATGAGGTCTCAAATGATTACGTTTCCCCTAAGCGATTCAGCGATGGCGGACAATATCGTTTTGAGGTTCCTGGAATCCAATCTCCAAAAACAATGGCTGCGCTTCTTGAGGAAGCCGGCAAAAATGACATATTCATTCATAGGGTAACCCAGACCAAGGGAATAATGATGTTAACCGATGAGGAGATTGCAGAGATGGTCGCTTTGGCAAAAGACTATGGTTGTGAGCTGTTTTTATCTGTAGGTCCAAGGGCCACATATGACACTTCCGCCACAGTCCACACAAAGGAAGGAAGCAGAATCGGTTACAGGTTAAGAGGTTATGACAATCTGGTTTATGCCATTGAAGATGTAAAAAGGGCATGCAGACTGGGAGTTAGGGGAATTTTGCTATATGATGAAGGGCTCCTTTGGGTTTTAAATCAGATGCGTGAAGACGGTGAAATTCCATCAAATGTTCATTTTAAGCTATCCGCCCATGCGGGTCATTCAAATCCTGCATCAGCAAAATTACTTGAACAGCAGGGATTGGACTCATTAAATCCTGTTCGTGATTTGCAAATTCCGATGCTTGCAGCCATTAGGAATGCAACAGACATTGCATTGGATCTCCACACGGAAAATCCGAAATCCACCGGCGGTTTCATAAGGCATTATGAAGTTCCGAAATTCATTCAGGTTGCCTCTCCGGTCTATTTGAAAACAGGAGGTTCTGTTGCGGCCAATCATAACTGGGACACTACCGTTTCAGAGGCCATTGCCCGAATGAAACAGGTGAAGCTGGTCAAGAGAATGATTGATGAGTATTGTCCTGATGCAATTGTTTCACCTGATAAATCCAGTGACCTGGCGGTTCCTGAGTGATTTTATGGACATTCTAAACGATATTTCAAAGGCAATTATAGAGGCTTCAACCACACTTTCAGATGATAAATATGATGCATTAAGGCGGGCCATTGATGCAGAGGATAATGAAAATGCGCGATGGGCTTTAACACAGATTTTAGAGAACTATCAAGTTGCCCAAAAAACAAAGTTTCCGTTGTGTGATGATACAGGAATTCCCCATGTGATAATTGAAATAGGCGAGGATAGACAAATAACCGGTGAATTATTGAATCAGATTCACAAAGGCATATATTTGGGTTTAAACAGTCTTCCAGCAAGGCCCATGGCCGTTAAAGGCAATGAAGTGGAAAGAATTGAGCAAAGTGAGGGTTTATTTGATGAACCTGGAAAACTTTCTCCTGCACCAGTATTGATTGATAATGCATGTGACGAATCGACATACCGAAGGGACATCGGCCCCGATACGTTAAACGTTCACTTTTTACTTGAGGGCGGAGGTCCTGAAATAAGATCGAAAACCTTTAGGGTTTATCATCAGCGTTCCTTTGAAAATGTTATAGGTACGGCATGCGAATGGCTTGAATCGTCACTGAAAATGCTGGGCTGCACTCCTTCGATTCCATCCATAGGGATTGGAAGAACACACTTTGAGGCAACATCCCTTCTGCTCAAATCGATTGCATATGGAAATTTGAACAATCAGAATCAGCATGAGAGAGATATCGCCGACAGGTTAAATCAAAGTGGCATAGGTCCATTGGGATTGGGCGGCAAGACTACAGTTCTCGGATGCTATCTGAATATTGGCAATCAGAGGGCAAGCGGTGTCAGAATAGTTTCAATCAGACCGTCCTGTTTTGTAGAACCAAGAGTAGCAACACTTAAATTATGATAGTTTATATATTTAATTAACAATTAAAAAGGTTTTAAAAATGCGAGAAAATAATTTTAAAGTCAATCCAAAGTCTTTAAAAACTGCAGTTACTCGAGTTGAAAAGGATAAAATCGTGACTCGAGGGTATAATCAAAAAGATTTGATTGAAAAAATAAGATATTCCGACATGGTATTCTTGCTTTTAAAAGGAAGATTGCCTTCCGTAAAGGAAAGCAAAATTTTCAATCATGTTTTAGTGTCATTTTGCGATCATGGGGTCACTCCGCCAAGTACCCAAACCGCAAGATTAATCACTTCTTCAGGCTCACCAATCAACTCAGCAATATCAGGAGCATTCCTGTCATTTGGCAACAAGCATGCAGGAGCTATTCAAAAGGCAATGGAATTGTATCAGTCAAATATCAATTCGGTCCATTTGATTGATGATTCAAGCATTGACAATAAGCAGATTGCAAGTTTGGCCATTCAAATATACAAGGAGTATGTGGTTGAGGGCAAAAAGATACCTGGTTTTGGTCACAGATACCATGATGTTGACCCAAGAGCCGATAAACTGATGGAAATTGCAGTTAATAAAGGCTATATTGGACCACACATTAAATTGGCTTTAGCTCTTCAGGACTTGGTTTATGATAAGAAGAATATCAAACTCAATGTCGATGGTGCAAATGCGGCAATATTGTCTGATTTGGGCTTTGACCCTCAATTGGGTTTAGGTATTTTCATGATAGGAAGGCTTCCGGGCCTAATAGCTCATGCTTATGAGGAACAGATGGATGAAGAGGAATTCAGAAGATTTTGTGACCTTGATGACATAGAATATAAAGGATGATAAGATGGAATTTATTGACGTAATAACTGAAAGATACAGCGTAAGAGGATATTTAGATAAAGAAGTGGAACAGGAAAAACTGGAATATGTCTTGAAAGCAGCAACACTCGCTCCAACCGGTGTCAATTATCAGCCATTTAAGGTATTTGTCATCGACACTAAAAAGCATAAGGACGAATTGTCAGAGATTTATGGTGCCAAATGGTTTGTGGAAGCTCCATATGTCCTGTGTGTAGTGGCCATAAAGAATAAGGCATGGACAAGACCATGGGATCAGAAAAACATTGCTGACATAGATGCAACAATAGTGATGGACCATATCATTCTTGCAGCCACTGATGTCGGACTTGGAACCTGTTATATTGGAGCATTCAAGAAAAACAAGGCACATCAATTCTTAAACCTTGATGAAACTGAGGAAGCAGTGCTGTTTACTCCATTAGGTTACGGTAATGCTGAGCCAAGAGACACTCCAAGAAAAGAATTGGATGAATTTGTTGTTTACATAGATTAAGATGGCGTTATATATATTGGGTGCGGATAATTCCAAGGAGATGGATGAGATTTCTGAGGAATTGTCTCAGCATAAATTCAAAACAATCGAAAAAGAGGACAATTATATCCTTATGAAAAAAAGGAGGTATGGAAATCTTTTAATCCATGCTGTTTGTCTGGTAATAGCCCTGTGGTTTGTAGGGATAGTCCTATTTGTTAATGTGGTGTATTTTACATATTCCTTTTTATGGGCTTCACCAAATGTCCTGATTACAACAGAGACTGTTGACGATGAGGGAAACCCATTGGAATTCAGCAATATGGATGAAATACTGAGGAAAGCCACTGCTATTCTATGATTTCATCAACGCTATACTCTTCTATTTTTCTTATTACCAGAGGATTTTCACAGTTGAGATATTCGGATTCCTCACCTATTTTTGCATTTATGAAGACTTCATTGACACTGGGTTCACTGAATAGTGTTGAAATATCTTTTAGGAATTCATCATAGTCTTTCTGAACTTTTTCATCGCTAAATCCTAGACGTGGAAGTTCATTTGTCCAGATATCACTTCCTGGTGAGAATTTTTTATCAACAACCTCATCGTTTTCAATTTCGCCGTCCAACGTAAGCGAAAAGTTTTCATTTAAAATTATCCAAACCGCTCGTTCCATGTATAGTAATTAAGATAAAATGATATAAATATCATGAAGGTTAAACTAAAAACTAAGTGTTATTATGGCAAATGTTAAAATGTTTAAATTATTGGGGGTAATGTTGGCGCTGATGCTGATTATTTGGGGAATTTCCCCATTTTTAAGACACCAGCCAATTACAAATGATGTGATGGCCACCGCAATCATATTGATTTTGATTGCAGTCGCTTACTTTATCATATTGTTCAATCCTAGTTGGACTAAAGCAGTATTCTTCTTTGAAGGTATTGTCATAGGTGTTAGTGGATACATGTTACTTGCTAGTCCATACAATTTAGGATTCGTTATAGTGGGTGTAATCATCATTGCAATAGCAATCCTTGCTTATTTACAAAAATTACCGCCTAGTATATTGAAATGGTTCTATAGATAATTTATTTATCTTTTATTCTTTTTTTTATTAAATATTTTCATGTAAATATTATATTTTAAATACTTTTTTTTATTCAAAATTCAATTTCACGAACTCTAAACAAAATTGAATAGTAAAAGATATATATATTGCTCAACAAAAATAAGTACACCATGGTGATTAATTATGGCAGAGATATCAGACGCAATCGCAATGATAAAAAAAGCTGAATCTGATGCTGAACAACTCATTGTTGATTCAGAAGCTAAATCAAATGATTTAATTGCTGAATCCAGAGTTAGGGCTGAGGAAATTATTTCCCAAGCTAAATTGCAAGCAGAAGACGATGCTAAAGATACTGTTTTTGATGCAGAAGATAAAGCTAAAAAAGAAGCGCAATCTATTGCTGAGCAGTCCAAAGTGGATGTCAAATCCATTAAAGACAAGGCTATGGCTAATGTAGATGAAGCTGCTTCTGTTATTGTCAAAAATATTTTGTAGTGTGAGATTATATGTTCAAGACAGCTAGAATGCGAAAAATTAGAATAGTTACACTGGAAAAGTATGTAGCTCCTACAGTGGACGCTCTCCACGAATCAGGGCTTATACAAATCAGTGATATTTCTGATAGCATTCAGCAAGATCCTGAATTAGCGGAATTAGTAACTCCGGCTAAAGCTTCTCCATACACTGGAAAGTTATCTTCACTTCTAATGAAAACAAACGGGATATCTGAATTATTAGGAAACTCTTTATCAGAAGGCCATGGGTTAAAAGATACATTAATGTCTTTTATTAGTCCAGATTTACCTGTTCAAAAAGAAGTTGAAAAGTTAGACACTGAAGCTTTTATAGCAAAAGCTGAAGACACTCTATCCCAGGTGGAAGCGAAAACAGGCGTTATAGAGGAAAAACTATCCGCACTCGACGCTGAAACAAGTGAACTACAGTCTAATAAAAGTTTGGCTAATCGCTTATCTAATTTTGACATGAATTTAGCTGACTTAAAGGATTCAAAGTACACTTCTACTACTGTTGGAAGGATTAATGCTGGATCTGCTTCAGAAATCAAAAATGAATTAAGTAAATTGACAGACGAATTAGAAATTTTTACTGTTCCTGCGGATGATAAGGAAGGAGAAATTATCGTCGTAGTGACATTAAAAGAATTTAGTGATGAAGTTTATTCAACACTTCGTAAATACGACTTTGAGAAAATTGAAGTGGGTGATGTTGAAGGTACTCCTCAACAAATCATTTCAAATGCTGATGCAAGATTATTGACCATCGAATCAGAACGCGCTTCAGTTAAAACAGATTTGAAAGCAGTTGCTGAAAGATGGGACGATGACATATTAGCTCTCAAAGAACAGTTAGAAAATGAAAAAGATAAGAATGAGATTCTTTCATCATTTGTTCAAACCAAGGATGCTTACGTACTTGAAGCATGGGTGCCAGTAAAGGACACCGAAAAGGTTGAACAGCTCGTTGAAAAAAGCTCTGACGGACATTGTGCCTTTGAAACAATAGAGGTTGAAGGTACAGATGATGAAAATGTTCCTATTTTACAACAAAATGGATGGTATGCAAAACCTTTCGAATACCTTGTAGACATGTACTCTCCGGTACGTTATAATGCTATCGATCCAACAATATTTGTTGCAATAACATTCCCATTATTCTTCGGTTTCTGTTTAACCGATGCAGTTTATGGTTTAGTTGTAGCTCTTATTGGTGTAGTGTTATTAAAAGGTATGGGTAAAGTTAAAGAGTCAATGCATTCATTCGGTTGGATCTTAATCTGGTCTGGTCTATGGGCCGTCATACTAGGTCTGATAACCAATGGTTTCATTGGGGACTTCCCAGAAAGGATAGCTGGTTTCCGTTTACCAACTGTATTTGCTCCTGTAGAAGCATTCGTACACCCTGATACTATTTTGATAATAGCTATCGCTATTGGTCTTATTTACACTAATATTGGATTCATTATTGGTGCTATCAACAACTTAAGATACGGAAATGTTAAAGATGCTATCGGTTCTCAAATTTGTTGGTTTGTTTTCGAAGCTGGTATTATCTTACTTGCTTTAGGAGTTATGATGCCTGCAATCGGTATGATTGGTATGGTATTAGGTGGAATATTAATAGTTGCAACTATTGGAATGTTAGTATGGGCTAATGGTGCATACGGTGTAATGGATATTTTCGGTTACATGGGAGATGTATTGTCCTACGCTCGTCTTTTAGCATTATGTTTAGCTACTGGTGGTATTGCTATGACAGTAAACATCTTAGCTCAAATGTTAAACAACATGGTTCCTGTGGTAGGTATTGTTGCTGCAATCATCGTATTCATCGGTGGACACATTGCAAACTTTGCTTTCCAGGTATTAGGTGCATTTATTAATGCTTTACGTCTTAACTATGTAGAGTTCTTCTCACAATTCTTCATGGAAGGTAAAGGTAAATTCGATGCTTTCAAAGCAAAAAGAACATTTACAAAACTTAAATAAATTAAAAATTTTTCATTTATATCTTAAATTAAATTAAAAAATCAATATTATTTCAAAGGTGAATTAAATATGGTAGAAATAGGCTTAGGAGCTGCTTTAGCAGCAATCGGTGCTGGAGTAGCAATTGGTTTTGCCGGATTAGGTTCCGGTTTAGGGCAAGGTATGGCAGCTGCCGGTTCTGTAGGAGCAGTTGCAGAAGACAACGACATGTTCGCTAGAGGTATTATTTTCTCTGCATTACCAGAGACTCAGGCTATTTACGGTTTCTTGGTTGCTATCTTATTATTAGTATTCTCCGGTTTATTAGGTGGAGACGCAACTAAATTAACATTAGAAGCAGGTATTGTAGCTATTGGTGTAGGTGCATCTATCGGATTCGCTGGTTTAGGTTCCGGTATGGGACAAGGTATGGCAGCAGCATCCTCCGTCGGTGCTATCGTCGAAGACAACGACATGTTTGCTCGTGGTATTATTTTCTCTGCATTACCAGAGACTCAGGCTATTTACGGTTTCTTGATTGCTATTTTACTTATGGTATTCGGTGGAATCTTAGCTTAAGGAGGCTATTCATATGAGCTCAGGCACAAGTAAAATTGTTGAAAGCATCATGTCTGTAGCCCAAGAGAAAGCTGATGGTATCATTCAAGATGCTAATGCAGAAGTTTCACAAATTAATGCTAATGCTGAAAAAACTGCTGAAGCTGAAAAAACAAAAATCTTAGAAAATGGTAAAAAACAATCTGATATGAGATATCAGCAAATTATCTCTGAAGCTAAGATGAATGCTCGTAGAGCAGAATTAGGCGCTAAAGAAGAAGTTATTGAAGCTGCTTTCAATCAAGCTATTGGAGAGTTAAAAATCAAAGCTTCTTCAGGTGACGAAGAATACGCAGACTCATTAAGTAAAATGATTATGGAAGCTACTAAAGAGATTGGTGGCGATGACCTGATCTTACAATTAAATGAAGCTGATACACAGAAATTTAAAGATGACTTATCTTCACAAGGTTCCGACTCTTTTGAAATTGATGGAATCAAATTCACATTAGGTGAACCTATTGACGCAATTGGTGGAGCTGTTTTAAAAACCGCTAATGGCGATATTGAAGTAAATAACACAATTGAAGCAAGATTAGATAGATTTAAAAGTATCTTACGTAGTGAAGTTGCTGAAATATTATTTAAATAATTAGGAGGATAAATTATGGCAGATGGAATTGCTACCTTAATAAGTGCTTTAGGACTTACACAAGAAACATTTCTTGTATTTTGTATCTTAGCAGTGCTTATCGTAGGTGCAGTAGTTGTAATCATTACATCCAGACCAATTTTGGACATTTATCCTTATCTTAACCCAAGTGCTAGAGTAAGAGCTAGAAAAGGAAGATTATTTGATGAAAAACAAATTTCCGAACTCGTTGAAACCAACGATGTTGAGGAAGTGGAAAACTATCTCAAAGGTATTCCTGAATATGCTGACGTTTTAGATGAATATCCACTTGATAAAGCATTAGATGTAGAACGCGCTAACACTTATGATTTTGTTGCAAGAGTAGCTCCTAAGGACATTAAAGATCCTTTTGTTATCATGTCTAAAAAATCAGACATCGACAATATCAAAAGTCTTTTAACCGCTAAGGAAGTTGGTCTTAATCCTGATGAGACAAGAGAATTATTAATTCCTTGTGGATCATTATACGAAGAATTAGAATCATTAGCCGACGTTGAAAATGTAACTGATGTTGTTACAAGTTTAGATAACACTGAATATGCAGCAGTGCTAGAAGATGCTCTTCCACAATATGAAGATACTAATATGATTCTTCCATTAGAATCTGCTTTAGATAAATACTATTTAGGCAAGTTATTACGTTCTTCTGATGTTCCTTCCGATGAAAACAAACAGATTTTATATTCATATGTGGGAACACAAGTTGATGTAGCTAATCTAAAATTAATTATAAGGGCAAAACAAGATGGCCTTGATTATGATGCAATCTCCCCTTATATATTAGAAGAAGGATACCAATTACGTGATTGGAAACTAAAAGATTTAATGGAATCACCGGATGTTACAAATATTGTTTCCGGTTTAGAAGGAACAAAATATGCTGAAGCTTTAACTGATGTAATCCCAGTTTACAATGAAACAGGTTCAGTTGCAGTATTTGAAAAGGCATTGGATGTTTACTCTTCCGAATATTCAAAATCTTTAGCTTCTAAAAAACCATTAGGTATTGGTCCAATTATTGGTTATTTAAATCAAAAAGAAAGTGAAATTAAAAATTTAAAAATTATTGCAAGAGCAAAAAGAGAAGCAGACTTCCCTAATTCTAAAATCATGGAGATGTTAATATGAGTTCAGTAGCAATTATAGGTGATATTGACACTGTTTCAGGATTTAGATTAGGTGGTGTCAAAAAAGCGGAAGTAGTTAACACTACTGAAGAAGCTATTGCAGCTTTTGATAAATTTTTAGATGAGGAAATTTCAATTATTATCATTACCCAATTATTGGCTAATGAGATGAGAAATCATATTAATAGGAAAATTGGTTCTGACGTTTTACCAATGATAATTGAAATACCTGATAAAGATGGGTCCTCTGAAGGATCATCTGATCAAATAAATGAGCTTATTAAAAGAGTTATCGGGGTAGAGATGGTTAAATGATTATTGAAGGAAATATTATTAAGATTGCTGGGCCTGTTATTATCGCAGATGGTATGAGAGGGGCTCAGATGCTTGAGATGGTTAGGGTAGGTGACGAGAAGCTTATCGGAGAAATCATCGAACTTGAAGGTGACACCGCAACTATCCAAGTATATGAAGAAACAGCCGGTATCCAGCCGGGTGAAGTAGTAGAATGTACTGGTGGTCCATTGTCAGTAGAACTCGGTCCTGGTATTATGAGTTCAATTTACGATGGTATTCAAAGACCTTTAAGAATCATCAGAGAAGCATCTGGTGATTTCATTGCAAGGGGTATTGATGTAGATTCCATTGACAAAGAGAAAAAATGGGCATTTAAACCAGTAGCAAAAGTTGGAGACAAAGTTAAAGGCGGAGACGTTCTTGGTGAAGTACAAGAAACTACTGCAGTTTTACATAAAATCCTAGTTCCTCCAACATTAGAAGGTGAATTAACTGAGATTGCAGCTGAAGGCGAATACACTGTACTCGAAGACATCGCTGAAATTGCTGGTGAAAAAGTTCAAATGCTCCAAAAATGGCCTGTAAAAAGAAGCCGTCCATACATAGAAAAATTAGATCCAGATATACCATTAGTAACTGGACAAAGAGCACAAGACACTTTCTTCTCCGTAGCTAAAGGAGGAGCAGCAGCTATTCCAGGTCCATTTGGATCAGGTAAAACTGTTACCCAACAACAATTAGCTAAATGGGCAGACGCAGACATCGTTGTATATATTGGATGTGGAGAACGTGGTAACGAAATGACAGAAGTACTTACTGAATTCCCATTCCTCGACGACCCTAAAACCGGAAACCCATTGATGGACAGAACAGTTCTTATTGCAAACACTTCAAACATGCCGGTAGCAGCTAGGGAAGCATGTGTATATACTGGAATTACAATTGCTGAATACTACCGTGACCAAGGTTATGACGTAGCGCTCATGGCAGACTCAACTTCAAGATGGGCAGAAGCTATGAGGGAAATTTCTGGAAGATTAGAAGAAATGCCTGGGGAAGAAGGTTACCCTGCATACTTAGCATCTAGATTAGCACAATTCTATGAAAGGGCTGGAAGGGTAAAAACTATCGGATCCGATCCAAAAATCGCTTCCATTTCCGTAGTTGGTGCAGTATCACCTCCTGGTGGGGACTTATCCGAACCTGTTACTCAAAACACATTACGTATCTGTAAAGTGTTCTGGGCGCTAGACGCATCCCTTGCAGATAAACGTCACTTCCCTTCAATTGACTGGTTACAAAGTTACTCATTATATGTTGACAGTATTGAAGGATGGTGGGCTGAAAACGTAGCAGCAGATTGGAGAGCAACTCGTGATAAAGCTATGAGCTTATTACAAAAAGAATCTGAGTTACAAGAAATTGTACAACTAGTCGGTCCTGATGCATTACCAGAAACTGACCAAGCTACATTAGAAGCTACCCGTATGTTAAGAGAAGACTTCTTGCAACAAAATGCATTTGATGACGTAGATACATACTGTGCTCCTGATAAACAGTACAAAATGTTAAAAACTATTCTCCAGTTCTACGATGAATCTCTTGCAGCAGTTAACAGAGGAGCTCCTATTGCAAATATTGTAGCTTTACCTGTTAAAGAAGAAATTGGTAAAATGAAATACATACACCAAGATGAATTTGATGCAAAAATTGAAGAAATTCAATCCGCAATTACTAAACAATGCAGTGAGGCTTAAAAATGAATACAAATATTAAAACTAGAGAATATACTACTGTATCTGAAGTC
>NZ_SUTK01000040.1 GCF_015062905.1 Methanobrevibacter thaueri | reverse complement strand
TGGATTTGAATTAGAAGAGAATAAGCGCGCTTTATTTATAACTGACTTGGAAAATTAAGGGGAATAACCATGGTATTGTTTAGAGGGGATGTAAAATCCAAGAGTCTGCAAAGACGCACATCAATCAGCGTAATATTGCCTGCCGACAATATTCATTTTCTTAATGATAGTGAAGAAATCGTTCCACAGCCTTATAAAACCCTATACTTTCTTCATGGATTATATGGGAGTGATGATATTGTCCTTGCGAACACCTCAATTCAGAAATTTGCGGAAGATAATGGAATAGCTATTGTAATTCCATGTGGGGATAACAGTTTCTATTTGGATAATGAGAAAGCCCATGCATTCTATGGAGAATATGTTGGTCAGGAATTGTTGGACATTACCCGAAACATATTTCCTTTGTCCGATAAAAGGGAGGATACCTTCATTGCAGGTTTTTCAATGGGTGGTTACGGTGCCGTTCGCAACGGATTGAAGTATTCTGAAAACTTCTCAAAGATAGGCATGATTTCATCAGCATTAATCACTGATGACATTGTTAATTATACTGAGGATGGCAATGTGTTGCGTTCCAGGGATTTTTATGAGTCAATTTTCGGCGATTTGGATGAAATTGCCGGTTCAGATAAAGACCCAAAACATTTGATTGAAACAACAGTCAATATTCCTGATATTTTCATGGCATGTGGCGTTAATGACTTTTTGTATGAGAAGAATATTGATTTTTATGAATTTTTAAAGTCCAAAAATATTGATGCCTCTTTTGTTGAGGCTCCCGGTGAGCATAGCTGGGAATTCTGCGATACGTACCTTAAAGAATTCATTAAGACATTGATTTAGGTGAGAAAATGAAATGTCCAAATTGTGGAAATGAATTAGATGAAGACAATTACTGCTATGAGTGTTCAGAATTTTTCAATGACTTGGATGATGATTCCGAGGATTTTGAATTTGAAGAGGAGCTGGATTTTGATTCCATGGTAAACAACGGTGATCAAATATGTCTGAACTGCACCTATTGGAGCGTAAGTCCATATGGAAGGGCTCACGGAATGTATTGCAGAAGAGGCAATGGTCAAACCGAACCTAATGATTCCTGTTTTGACTTTGTGCAGTCTCACAGCTTTGCAAATTATGGTGATGATGGCCAGTTTCAGTTTGATGAAACATCAAGAGACATTTCGAATAAATTGAATAACTGGAGAAACAGGAGATATTAAAGGAAAACTCAGATTTCTATGAAAATATGGGATGTCAATGACATCATGATATAGTTTGTTTTCCTTCATGGGTTATGGAAGTTTATCAATTTTTTGGCCTGTTTAATTACTTCATCATTTTTTTCTTCGTTTACGGATAAATTCGTATCAACAATAATCATTTTATCATTTTTTTTAAGTTAAAATTATTAAGGGTTTTAACATATTCATTTTGCCCTTTTTTAAGCAATTTTTACTTCAAATAAATTTTTATATATTATGAATTACTAAAATTATAAATGTAATTTTAATTAGGAGAGGATTTTTCTGACAAAGTATATTATTATAACTGGTGGGGTAGTTAGTTCCATAGGAAAAGGTATAACATCTGCTTCTATGGGAAGAATTTTAAGATCTTATGGTTTAAAAGTTTCAGCCATTAAAATAGACCCGTATTTGAACTGGGATTCTGGAACACTCAATCCATATCAGCACGGTGAGGTATTTGTAACTCATGATGGTATGGAAACTGACTTGGATTTAGGTCACTATGAAAGATTTTTAGATGTTGAGCTTGATGGAATAGCAAATATTACCACAGGTAAGGTTTATGAATCTGTCATTGCCAAAGAAAGAGAAGGAGGATATCTTGGAGAATGTGTACAGGTTATTCCTCATATCACTAATCGTATTAAGGAAATGATTAGGGCCAATTCTGAAAGTGCAGATTATGATGTGGTTTTGGTTGAACTTGGAGGTACTGTCGGAGATATTGAAAGCCAACCTTTCCTTGAAGCCTTAAGACAACTCAGAAATGAGGAAGGCAGAGAAAACGTTATGTTTGTCCATGTTACATTTATCCCCTACCTAAATGCAGCTGGAGAATTCAAAACCAAACCTACCCAACACTCCACAAAAGAGTTAAGAAGTGTCGGTATAAATCCTGATGTTATTGTATGCAGGTCACAGGTCCACATCGATGATGCATTGCTTGCAAAAGTTGCTCATTTCTGTGATGTTGATGCTAAGGCAGTGGTTAACACTCCTGATGCCGGAACAATCTATGAGGTTCCTCTCGTTTTGGAAGAACGTAACATCGGTGAGTTAATCGTTAACAGAATCGGTTTGGATGTTGAAGCTGATTCCTCCAAATTGGATGATTGGGCTGAAATTGTCAAATCTTTAAGAATCACTGACCCTCAGGTCACTATAGGTATTGTTGGAAAATATGTCGAGCTTGAAGATTCATACATCAGTATCCGTGAATCTCTCCTTCACGCTGCGGCCAGCATTGGCGTAAAGGCAAATATCAAATATTTAAGCTCTGACGTTGAGGAACTTGACCAGGAAGCTTTAAGTGAGTTTGACGGTATCTTGATTCCTGGCGGTTTCGGAGAACGTGGTTTTGAAGGCAAATTGGATGCAATTGATTATGCAATTGAAAATGATGTGCCATTGTTTGGAATCTGTCTTGGAATGCAGTCCATGGTAACCCAGTTTGCAAGAAGAAACGGTTATCCTGATGCAAACAGTTCTGAATTTGATGACAACCTCGAATATCCTGTTATTGACATGATGGAAGAGCAAAAGAAAATCAAGAACATGGGCGGAACCATGCGTTTGGGATCATATGACTGCAAAATCGTTGAAGGTACCAAAACATATGAGGCTTATGGTGAAATCGATATTGAAGAGCGTCACAGACACAGGTATGAGTTCAACAATGATTTCAGGGATGCCCTTCAGGAAAAAGGCCTGATAATTTCCGGTACAAGTCCTGATGACTTTTTAGTGGAAATTATTGAATTGCCAGATCACCCTTGGGCTATTGGTTGTCAGTTCCACCCTGAATTTAAGTCAAGACCTAATAGGCCACATCCATTATTTAAAGCATTTTTAGAAGCCATTTATGAGTTTTCTAAAAATTAATTTTTCTATTTTTATTTTTAATTTACAAGTCAAAAGCAATTTGACGAGTTCATTTTCTATCTAATTAATATATCTTGGGTTATAATAGTACTATCATGAATTTTAGTACCATATTTTTGATTCAAATAATTATTACGATACTGTTTTGCATTTTGGCATCAATTTACGATATTCGGGACAATTTTGTTCCCAGCAGGTTATGCCATATTTTGGCATTGTTCGGTCTTGTCTCAAATGCGATTTTGTCATTGATTACAAGTAACGTTAAATTCATTTTAGCTTCATTTATTTCAATGGTTATCACCTATGCTATAACTTATTTGTTGTGGAAATTGAAAATGTGGGGTGGTGGTGACGTAAGGCTATTCACTGCTATTGCTACAGTAATACCAACTGGACTTAATGTTGATTTTTTGAATATTTTTCCGCAATTGTCAATATATCCTTTCTCATTTAGTGTTGTCGTAAACAGCATTCTGGTTTCATTTCCATTTTTAGCGATATTCTTCGGACACATGATTGTTAAAAATGAAGTGTTCAAGGACCATCCTTTTTATTTGATAACGCTGCTGAATGTTGATAATCTAAGGAAGCTGATCCATTCGACTCTAAACAGGACAATTCCAATTAGGGATTTGAAGGAAGGCGATATCGTAAATGACTATTATTTCGATGACGAATACA
Organism: Methanobrevibacter thaueri; assembly: GCF_015062905.1. Lineage (GTDB taxonomy): Archaea > Methanobacteriota > Methanobacteria > Methanobacteriales > Methanobacteriaceae > Methanocatella > Methanocatella thaueri_A. The sequence goes on along the minus strand of NZ_SUTK01000040.1, from coordinate 9,735 downwards.
TTATCGATTTGATAAACGATGTTGACGGCAATCTGGAAGTGTGTGAAAGCAAAAGCGATGAGGGAAAATACTATTTTAAATCCATGAGTGCAGGGGGGATAACTGAAAAGGATATGTATCTTCTCAAGATAATGAGCGCTCAAAAGTTCATAGGCAAATGCATATCTGTCAAGATTTCCTATCCCTTCGCCCCGGCAATCTTTGCGGGTTTGCTGATAGCGGTATTTTATGGGGACATCATAATGCTGTTTACAAAGAATCTGGTTTTGGTGGTGTAGAGATGAATGACAGTAAAGGACAAGTTGCCCTTGAATATCTGCTGATATTTGCTGTATCATTGATCCTTTTGGTCATATTTACATTGCCCTTGACCGAATTGACGATTCAAAACACGTTGGATGTATCAGATACATTAAATGCAAAGTCTGACTTGTCAAAATTGTCTCAAGCTATTGAGGAAGTTTACGGACAGGGTCAGGGTTCGAGGCAAACTGTGAATGTTGTTTTATCAAAGAATTGTAAGGTAAACGTTGAAAGCAATTATATTTCGTGCAATCTAAAGCTTCATGATGGCAAAAGCAAGTCCGAAAAAATATATTTCAAGTCAACTCTTGAAAAATCAGCACTGTATTTAAAGAAGGGTGAAAATTCAATTGTCATAGAATGGCCCGAAAATAGTGAAAATATGCAGATATTTGTCAGATAACACAATTTTCATACAAAAGTTTTTTTAAGTATATAATTTAATATTTAAATATACTGTTTAATGGCGTGTGAAATATATGGATATTATAACTGCAATTATTTACATTGTTTTATTCATTATAATGATGATTTTTGTTTTTTCAATAGGAATGTTGAGACAGTATATGCCAAAGCGTGAATTGCTTTTGGTTTTGGCGGTGGCCTTTTTGATTGGTGCAATTGGAGGAGCATTCTTCCTGCAGCCTATATATGAAGAGCTGCCTGATATGGCGAGTACTGTTGAAAAGAGCATGCCTAATAATGAAGAAACATTATATCTTGATTTATCATCTTCTGTAGATACTAATGCTTTAAGGAATGACGTATCGTCCATGGAAGGTTTTAAGTCATTTAATGAGACATCCATTTCGATTCCGATGTGGCATTTTAATGAAGTAGAACATGATTATTTTGAAGAGATAGTTGGAAATATTGATGAAAACTATAGGAATTATACAGTAACCGAGGATAGAATTAATATAGAATTGGCTGATAATTATACATCATATGAAGCTTTAAAGACTTTTTCAGACTGGTTTAAGTTAGTGTATGGAGAAACACTTTCCTATGCGCAGGTTCATGCTGTTCTGGTAGTCGATTCAACTCATTTGGATGATTTTGAACAGGTACTGCTCAACAAGGGAATTGTGGCAAGCAAAATTGAAGGACCAGTTCAAAACACTGTTAATGCTACAAACTCCTCAATGTTGTCAAATCTTGAATTTACATTGGTTTGTGGCGGTGTCGGTGTTGTTGTCGCATTGATAGGAATATATATGGATACTGTTGTTCCTGCATATAGAAGATTTAGAAAATCCATGAGAACTAAACGTAAACGATAATATGGATGTTGCGGTCTTATTTTCAGGAGGAAAGGACAGTACCATGGCAGTTTATGCTGCCTTAGAAGCGAAAGAAGATGTAAAATATCTTCTTTCGATGAAATCTAGAAATGACGAGTCATACATGTTTCATGTTCCAAACATTCATGTTACAGATTTGCTTTCCGAGGCACTTGATATTCCCATCATGTCCGTTGAAACCGATGGAGTCAAGGAGGAGGAGCTCGAAGACTTGAAGGCCGCTTTTGTCGACCTTAAAAATTTGGGCATTGAGGCAATATACACAGGTGCGCTTTATTCCGTTTATCAGAAATCCAGAATTGAAAAATTGGGCGATGAGGTGGGATTGAAAATAATATCACCTTATTGGCATATAGATGAACTGGAGTATATGCACGAGATTGTTTCATTAGGCTTTAAAATAATGATTTGTGGTGTTGCCGCTTGGGGACTGGACGAATCATGGCTGGGTCGAATAATTGATGAAAAGACAATCGATGATCTTGTTAGGCTTAATGAGAAATATCACGTTGACATTGCTTTTGAAGGGGGCGAAGCCGAAACTCTGGCAATTGACGGACCTATTTTTAAAAAAAGACTTGAAATAATAAAATATAAAAAGGAATGGCATCTTGACAGTGGTGTTTTCATTATCGAAGATGCTGTTTTAAGGGAAAAATAATCATAGACCAATTTCACTTAGGAATTCACTTATTTCGTCTTCAAAGCTTTCAATATCACTTTCGTTGATAATCATTTTATCGGAAAGTGCAATGACTGTTCCAATTCCAAAGCCCAATTCATTGTGGTCTCTTTTTTCAAATTCTGAATATTCTTGAGAATCATCTTCTCTCATTCTTTTTTTCAATCTTTCAAAGCGTATTTCCGGATTTGTAAATACTGAGAGGATTATGAAGTTATCGAAGTTTTCCTTAAACATTTCTACTTCGTGATGGCTTCTTATGCCTTCAACGATTATCAGATTTTCGATACCTTCGTCCTGAAGTTTCTTGATCTTTTTGATTGTAAGTTCGGACACGATGTATGGGCCATGTTCTGCTCTTAGGTTTTTAGCAGTTTCTTTGCTGCCCTCTCCTCTTTTTTTAGCTTCTTCACGGACTATGTCTCCCATACTAACAATGATTGCTCCTTTCTCAGCTGCCAAATCAGAAACTATGCTTTTTCCAGAACCTGGCATGCCGGATATTCCCATTACTTGCATTATATTCACTCTTTTACTCTTATTTGTGCTAATGATTCTTTAAGATTTTCCTCATTATCAAATTCATTAACTAATTGCATTAATATTTCCTTATCTTGAGTCTTTAAATCCTCAGCTATTTTTGTCATGAATGGTATTGCACGGACAATATTGTCCATTATTGACACGTCAGACATTTTTGATGTTCTTGAAAGTGGATTCAAATCAATTGTTATTATATTTTTGCCACTTTTTTTGAGTATTTCTGCTCTGTCACCATCCTCTAATGGAATAAGTATTGTATCAGCACTGTATATTCCGGTTTTGCTTGCTGAAGATCTGCTGTTTTTAATTTCATTCAAATATTCAATGTCATCATCTAATGATCCTAAAATTTTATTATACCCATGGTCCTTATATAATTGGGTAATTATTTTCACTCTGTCGTCAGTTCTATAAAACAGGTTGATTTCAATTTTTGCATTCACGCTCTTGGCAAGTTCGATAATTTCATCACATGCAAGGGCAGTTGCGTTTCCATTGACTGAAATCACAGGATTATTTGACAAAAGCATTGCCGCTACGGCAACATACATTGCCCTTTTTGCGGGATATGTGGTTCTCTCACCAATCAAATAGTCAAATGCTTCGCCCCTGCCGTGAGCTATCATGGCTGATTCAGCCAAATAGCCTTCTTTTGAGGCTTTTACAATTTTGTCTCTTAATAATAATGATTCATACCTTGGATGTGATTTTGGTATCATATTCTTTCTCCTTATTTTAAATCAATCTTCATTTGGGCCAAATATCCTAAAAGTGTAGTTATTGATAATGTGATTATTGTTATGGAAATGATATGTATCGGATAGTCTCCTATGATTAACTTTCCTGTGTTCGGAAAAACAAAGAATATCATATCTAGAATGATGTCTATAATGATATATAATATTCCAACTAAAATTCCTTCAATAACTTCATTAGTTTCTATATTTCTGATATAAATTATTCCAAAGAATCCTGTTACAATAATTGTAATTATTGGTACAATAATATTGATTTGTGGAAGATTAGAGTTAAATATAGGGTTAAAAATTCCTGTTAAAAATGAAGTTATAATCCATATTAGAATTCCTGTAATTATTGCCAATTTTATTTTCATTTTTCAACCTTGAATAGCAATTAATTATATTTTTAGTTTAAAATATTAAATACTTTTCTAAGGTTCTCTTGACGGTTGAAGTGTTTTCATTTAAAAATAGTTTTAGGTTGTTTGGTAGATAATTAAATTAATTAACTATCTACCAACTTGCTTTCACAAGTTTTTAGAGAAATGAATTTTAAAATTTGGCTGTTTTATCTATCTCTAGGCTACTTCGTAGCCAGTTATATTATTTGAAAGTAACCATATATAAAGCTTATTATAATTTATAAAAATTCAAGTATACTTTATTAAAAAGCTTTATATTGTCGAATTTATAAAGTTTAATTGAATGATGCAAGATTATAATTTTGAAGAATATTTGAGAAAAGCACTATCCAACTCAATAAGTTCAAAAAATCCATCAGAAAATGCAAAAAACAAGGCAAGAAAACTATCTCCATCATATTATCAGGATTTAAAGGAAAAGCTTTTGATTGAATATGATAAAAAATCGCTAATGGATGTAATGGACTGCAAAATATCCAAGACATCATTTGGAGACGTGCTTAAAATAACAAAAAAAGAAAGGATAAACTTCGAAATTGCAGATAATGATTTTAAGCATCAGATGAACAGCAACTTGAAATTGCTGCCAAAGATCGGTCCTAAAAAGGAGCAGAACCTCAAAAACAAGGGATTCGATACAATAGAATCACTTACAAATCATGATAGGTATTGTGATTCGGCATCCAAATTTTTAAGGGATTTGGATGAGATGTCTTTTTGTGAAATAATTGACCTATTGGACAGCAATAGGTATTCAAAAAAGTGCAGGGACAATATAATTAAAAGCATCAGTCTGACGGAAAAGGAGAACTTCAAGTTCATGGATATAGAAACCAAAGGACTGTCAAATGTTCCTATAATACTGATTGGGGTTGCGGAAATAAAGGGAAAATATATTCATGCATCACAATATTTCCTAAGGGATTATGCAGAAGAGGCAAGTATCATTGACGCATATCTCTCTCACCTGGATGAGGATTCCGTACATGTGACCTTCAATGGTAAAACATTTGATGTGCCGTTCATAAAGAATAGATGTAGATACAATAGAATTGATGCCGATTTGGACTTGGCCCACCTTGATTTGATGTATTTCGCAAAGAATCTATGGAGTGAAAAGCTGCCTAATTGTCAGCTGCAAACAATAGAAAAGGAATTGTTTGGAATTGAACGTATTGATGATGTTCCGGGACAATATATTCCAGGATATTATGATGCTTATCTGGAAAAGAACAACATCGGTCCGGTAGTGCCGATAATTGAGCACAATGCACAGGACATAATTTCGCTTTCAAGCTTTTTAGATAAAATGTATAGGGATGTAAATTAAAATGGGATTATTTGACAGATTCAAGAAAAAGGATAACAAAAAAGAAGCAGAAAAACCAATTAAAGAAGAAGTAATTCCTGATGATTTAGAGATTGATGAAGATCAGTTGATTTTAAAGGACATAGCCATAAACAGCAAAGACAGGTATGAAAGGGCAGCGGCAGCCGATCAAATTACCGACCAGTACGTGGCTCTTGATTTGGCTAAAACTGTAAAGGACCGTGCAATCAGGCTGATTGCAATAAATAATATTAAGGATGAAAAGCTGCTGAGGGATGCGGCTGAAAACTCTCAATTTTTTGATGTTAGAAGCTTTGCTTGGGAAAGGCTTGGCGAAAACAACAAGTCAATTGCCGAAGTTGTGATAAATACAAAGAAGAATCCTCAAGTTGATGAAATATTTGAAAAGGTTGTTGATGAGAAAACACTTGAATGGATTGCAATCGATGCACAGGATAAAAGATACAGGAATGCGGCAGTTGAAAAGATCAATGATTCAGATGTGTTATATGATTTAGTGTTCAAGGCCGATGACAAGTCAATTAGAAAGGCATGTGTGGAAAAGGAAACCTTTGTCAGCGAAGAGATGCTTCAAAAGGTGGCAATTGAAGATAAGGACGAAGCCGTAAAGATGGCTGCTGTCAAAAAGATTGAAGATGACAGATGTCTGGAAACCGTTGCGCTGAGTGAGGATAACGCTAAGATAAGAACAGTCATTTTTGATAAGATTGATGATATAAGCATTCTTCGTGACATTGCTATCAACTCCAAAAAAGCAGATGTTCGATTGGATCTGGTTCAAAAACTTGATGATGAGGATTTATTAAAGCAAATAGCTTTAAATGATTCTGATAAGATTGTCAGAAGTGAAGCAGTTAAGAAAATAACGGATGAGAATGTTTTATTGGAGGTAATCTCAAAAGATGATGACAGGTTTGTCCGCCAGATTGCCGTAAAAAACATTTCCCAACCTGATGATTTGATTAAGATTGCCCTTGAAGACGATGACCAGTTTGTGAGAAATCATGCAATAACCAATCCTGCAATAACAAGCGAAGAAGATTTTACATATGTTGCAATCAATTCAACACATGAAGAGGTGGCCAGCGAAGCATTATCTCACATTACAGAAGAGAAAAATTTCATTGACATCTTGAAAAATGCCAAATTGGATTCCATAAGGAAAGCCACTCTTGATGATATCAGCGATTTGGAAACTTTGATTCGGATAGTCCTTGCAAATGAGGATGAGGAATTCTCTCTTAAGGCATTGAATAAAATCAAAGTGGAAAAATGTCTATATAAAATCTATGAGCAGGGCATATCTGAAAACATATCCGTAAGGGCGGTATCTTTAATCAAAAACCAAAAGATGTTGACCGACATCGCAAGAAATGCTCCAGCCTGGAGGATACGTGAAGTTGCTGTTAAAAAAATAGTAAGTAAAAGTGTCCTAAAGGACATTTCAATAAATGATGAAAACGAATACGTAAGGGAAGTTGCCAAAAAAAGAATGAACCTATAGATAGAAATCAGGTTCTTTCCTTTCAGCATTTGCCTCTTCAAAAGCAGGTTTCTTCGCTTCAAAGGCATCTCCAGAAAACCTACGTGCATCTTCAGGACATATTGAAATGCAGGCTGTACATCTTGAACATATTTCAAGGTCAGTTTCAATAGGGTCATCTTCCGGAATCGCCATTTCAGGACAGATTGAAACGCAGTCATAACAGAACGCACACAGTGTTTCATCACAGCTAATTTCAAACGGCAACTGCTTGTAGTCAACATATGGTCTGTTTCCAGGAATTTCAGATTTCAATGATTCGTTTGATTCCAGTTTTTCAATGCAGTCTTTAGCAAATCCATCTATTTTTTCAAAATCGCTGTCATCAGGCCTTCCGATTGCAACGCCATCGAATATGGAATGATGGGAAATGGTTGAAGCGGCAGCAATCACATTGAAATTGTTTTCCTTTAACAAATCAACCAATTCAAGCAATGAATCAGTAACATGAGCATTTCCATAGTTAACGACTGCAATTGCTGGAGTGTCATTTCCTTTGATTTTTGACAGTCTTTCTCGTGCGGCTTTTGGAATTCTTCCGGCAAAAACAGGCATCACTACAACTGCAATGTCGTCACTTTTCAATTCCTTTTCGGATTTGAAAATGAGTAAATTGCAAATCTCTTTTTCTTGGCTAAAATTATTGGCCATTCGGTCGGCCACTTTTTGGCTGGTACCTGAAGGACTAAAAAATATTTCGACAATTGACATATTATCACCTATATTATATTCTATAGAAACTATTTAATATTATTAAATTAATAAAAATTATGTGGTGATACGATGGAATTAATGAGAGAGCTATCTTTAGCACCGGGAGTATCCGGCAGTGAAGAAAAAATAGCTGAAATTATTACACGCGAATTAAAAGATGTAGCCGATAAAATCGAAACTGACAGCATGGGAAACCTCATTGCAACCAAAAAAGGTGAAAAGAAGGCACCTAAAGTAATGCTTGCTGCCCATATGGATGAAATTGGTTTAATGGTAAGATACATTGATGATAACGGTTTTATTAAATTCTCAAACATTGGTGGAATAAACGACCAAATGTTGATGAACCAAACTGTAACTGTCCACTCTTCAGTGGGCGAACCTATTGTTGGGGTTATCGGTTCAAAACCTCCACATGTAACAAGTCCCGAAGAGAGAAAAAAGGTTGTTAAATCTGATGACATGTTCATTGACATTGGAGCCAAGGACAAGGAAGAAGCAGAGAAAATGGTGAGGATTGGAGACAAAATGACTTTCAACTCACTCTTTGCCGAATATCCAAATAATTTGATTATGGGTAAGGCTTTAGACAATCGTGTAGGCTGCTATGTAATGATGGAAGTTCTAAAAAGGGTCAACACCAGAGCAACCGTTTATGGTGTAGGTACTGTACAGGAAGAGGTTGGCCTTAAGGGAGCTAAAACCTCAGCATTCAAATTGAATCCTGATCTTGCAATCGCTCTTGACGTAACATTATCCGGAGACCATCCTGGAATCAAGCCGGAAGAGGCACCTGTCGTGATGGGCAAAGGACCGGCAATCATTTTGGCAGATGCTAGCGGAAGAGGTATACTGACCCAGCAATCCGTCAAGGATATGCTTATCAAAGCAGGGGACGAAAACGAAATTCCATATCAATTGGAGGTCAGTGACGGCGGAACCACTGACGGAACTGCAATCCATTTGACCCGTGAAGGAATTCCTACTGGTGTATTATCAGTTCCTACCCGTTATATACACACTCCTGTAAGCGTATGCAGTATGGAAGATATTGAAAATACTATTCAATTGATTACTGAAGCTATAAACAACTTATAGCTTTCTTTTTTTTTATTTTTAAATTATTTAAATCTGTCATCTGACTTTTGTGATTTGGCCTTTTGGTGTTTTGTTTCAAACCATCCGATTTTCAGCTCGTCAATAGTATCCTCATATAGTTGAGGTACATACGGTTTGATGTCAAGAAGTGGTGTTCCGTCTAATATGTCAACGTTTTCTATGTGGATGATATTTCCTTCCACTTTGTTTACCTTAACCACGCTCATTCCAATTCTGTTTGGTCTTTTAGGTGATCTTGTTGCAAATACTCCGTGTGTGTTGTTGTCCATGAAGGGCTTTACCTCAAGCATGTATCCCTCCACCTTGTGAAGAAGATATATTAAATGAATATGTGAGAAATCCCCAAGATCCTTTAGACCGTCAACATATTTGTCCTTGATTTCAACAGTGCCTTTTATTCCTTTTGCGCCTGTTGGCTGAATAGGCATGCCTTCTATTTTTTTGAATTCAGTGTGAATTGTTCCAATTGATTCTAATTCAATGTTCATGTTTATTATATTCGTTATTCTCCTTATTAAAACTTACTTTTTCGATATGAAGCATTTAGGGTAATCGACTTTAAAAGTCTTTATTTACTAAAAAACGAAACATTTATATGCAATTCGATATAACATTATAAGTGTAAAATACATTGAGGTGAAAAAATGAAACTTAGTGCAAGAAATCAATTAGAAGGTAAAATTACAAACGTAGAACTTGGAGCCGTTATGGCTAACATCAAAATCGAAATTTCAGAACCTAACACAATTACAGCTGTCATAACTAAAGAATCAGCTGAAAACTTAGGCTTAAGCGAAGGCGATGATGTATGTGCAATCATCAAATCTACTGAAGTAATTATAGGAAAATAAATTAGAGGTGTTTGATATGAAACTTAGTGCAAGAAATCAATTAGAAGGTAAAATTGTAAGCGTTGACAAAGGCGCAGTAATGGCAAACATTAAAATTGAAGTAACCGAACCTAACACAATTACCGCAGTAATCACAAAAGAGTCTGCTGAAAAATTAGGTTTA
>NZ_SUTK01000039.1 GCF_015062905.1 Methanobrevibacter thaueri | reverse complement strand
TAAAGTGAAAGAGGATTTGAAAAGTAATTTTCAAATATATATTTGAAAAAAATGACTCTGTGTCTTTTTTGTGAAATTCATCTCCGACCTAAAAGAGGTCGGAGTATTCTTTCACTAATTTGATAAAAAAATGGTGATTAAATGAGCGGACCATGGGTAGAAAAATATAGACCACAAAAATTGGAAGACGTTGTAGGACAAAAGCAAATCGTAGCTAGACTTGAAAAGTATGTAGGCGAAGGAAGCATGCCTAACCTAATGTTTACAGGTCCTGCAGGTGTCGGTAAAACAACCACAGCCTTAGCACTGGTAAAATCCATATTGGGAGAATACTGGAGACAAAACTTTTTGGAATTGAATGCGTCTGACGCAAGGGGAATCGATACCGTAAGGGACCGCATCAAAAGTTTCTGTCGTTTGAAACCTGTCGGCGCCCCATTCAGAATAATATTCCTGGACGAAGTCGACAACATGACAAAGGATGCACAGCATGCGCTTCGTCGTGAAATGGAAATGTATACCAAAACCGCTTCATTTATACTTTCATGTAACTATTCATCAAAAATCATTGACCCTATTCAATCAAGATGCGCAATATTCAGATTCGCTCCGCTTAAGGCAGAGGAAATCAAAGGCCGACTCGAATACATTTGTGAAAATGAAGGATTCGAAGCAACAGATGAAGGCCTTGATTCAATAGTCTATTTTGCCGAAGGAGATATGAGAAAGGCAGTCAATGTCCTTCAGGCCGCAACTTCAGAAGGCGAAGCTGTGACAGAGGAATCCGTTTATGAAGTTGTGTCCAAGGCCAAGCCACAGGACATCGGAAACATGATAACCAAGGCGCTTATGGGAGACTTCATGGGTGCAAGAAACATCCTAAGGGAAACCATGGTGCTTCAGGGAACCAGCGGAGAGGACATGGTAACCCAAATCTATCAGGATGTCTCAAAAAGGGCAATTGATGGAAAAATGGATCCCGGAATTTATATGAATCTGATTGAAGCTATTGCCGAATGCGACTTTAGAATAAGGGAAGGAGCAAATCCAAGAATACAGCTCGAAGCATTACTCGCACAATTCTTATAAGGTATAGAAATGTTATGGACTGATAAATACCGACCTCAAGAGCTATCGGAAGTTGTTGGTAACAAAAAAGAGATAAAGATTATCACTGATTGGGTCAGCGAGTGGAAAAAAGGCAACCCGCAGATACCCCTACTTCTGGTTGGACCTCCGGGCATCGGAAAAACCACACTTGCATTGATTATAGCAAAGGAATTTTCAGAATCAATTGAGCTGAATGCAAGTGACAAGCGTTCACAGGATGTCATCAAAAGCACTATCGGAGAGTCATCAACCTCAAGGTCCCTCTTTGGAGACGAATACAAGCTGATTATTCTTGACGAGGTTGACGGAATTCACGGAACAAATGACCGTGGAGGAGTGGCCGAAATTGGCAAAATCATAAAGTCATCACAGCATCCGATGATTCTGATGGCCAACGACTTCTACTCAAAAAGGCTGCAGTCAATAAAGCCGAAATGTCAAGTAATCAAAATGAAAAAGTCCCGATGGAATTCAATTTCAGCATTGCTTAGAAAGATTGCGCAGGCAGAAGGTGTTGAAGTCGAACCTGCAGCACTGAAGGAGATTGCGGTCAAATCACAGGGAGACGTTCGCTCAGCCATCAATACCCTGCAGGCCCTAAGCGATAAGGACCACACCCTTGAAGTCAAGGATGTTGAAGGCATGGTTACAAAAGATACTCGCTCAGACATCTTCAATGCAATAACAGCCGTTTTGAAAAGCAAAACACCGGCACATGTCAAGGAAGCGATGTGGATTGAAGAGGATCCTACACTTGTAATGGAATACATTGCCGAAAACATTCCGAGGGAATACAAGAAACCTGATGAAATCAAAAAGGCATATGACTACATCTCAAAGGCCGATGTCAACTTTGGAAGGGCTCAAAGCAGCAGAAACTATGGCTACTGGAAATATGCAAGCGACTTTATGGGAATCGGAGTGAGCAGCGCAAAGCATGACACCTACAAGAAGTTCACAAAAATCCAGACCCCAAGCATCTTTGGCCTTATGAGCCGCAACCGTGCCAAAAGGAATCTGCGAGATGACATTGCGGATAAGATGTTTGACAAGATGCACGTTTCACGAAGAGTGGCAGTTTCAATGTTTCCATACCTGGAGATAATGTTTCAAAATGACGAGCTTGCATGGGAAATCTCAGACTTTCTAGAGCTTGAGGAAAATGAAATCAAAAGGTTCAGGAAAAAGAAGATACCTAAAAAGGTCATCACAAAAATGGAAAAGCAAAAAGCTCAAATGAGAGTTGAAGAACGTGACAGGCGTGCAGAAGAGCTTCAAAACCAAATGATGAACGTGATTCCCGAAGCTGAAGAGCCTTCCGGTGATGATGATTTGCCGTTTGAAATTCCAGGCATTGAAGAAACACCATCACAAGAAGTCACAGAAGAGCCGGAAATTATTGAAGAAGAAGAAAAAGTTGAAGAGAAAAAAGAGAAAAAGGCAGATAAGCAAACAACACTTTTCAGCTTTTGATTTTATTTTTTAATATATTATTGTGAATTTAGCTTTTCACTGACAAACACGCTGGCGCTGACAACATTATCCTTATACTGCGGAGCGACATCATCCAGAAATTCACTGAATGAATGGGCCATTTCATCTTTATTTTCGCATTCAATTAGGTCATGACCATCCATTTTCAAAAATGAATTAATCCAGTCAAGCGATACGCTGACCAAAGGATAGATTTCACCTTCCCTTTTAGTCAGGTTCAGGCCTTCACCCTTGAAAATGCCTTCAAAAACATTATTCACCTGGTCATCCAAAATCAGGGGATTAACCGCCAGGTCATAATCTCCCTCATATACCAGCTTTGCACCATATTTTCTGGTGTATGGCTCCATCAAAAGCTCGACTAGGAAATTGTCCTCAGGCATCAGTATCCTGGAGTTGGGCTCGATTTCCAATGCCAGATGCTTTGATGACTTTGCGCAGATTTTTTGGAACAGCTTATTTCTCACGACCTCGATTTCCGGATACTGCCTGTTGAATGTGGCTTCCTTTTTCCTTGAAAACCTTGAAAACCTCAGATTGTTGATGTAAATCTTTTCGGGAGTGTATGATATGAAACGGGTGTCCACCCCAATAATCTTGAGATATTTCAGGACATCCTTTTTGGATGTTGAAAAGTCCTCCTCTTCACTTGCCAAAGCAGAAATATCAAACAGAAAATCCATATTATCCTCACAAACCAAGTGTTTTTCTCAAAGCGTCTTCCATAACATCAACCGGTGCATCACGGCCTGTCCAGATTCTAAAGCTTTCAGCACCCTGATAAAGAAGCATTTTAATTCCATAAACCGGCTTTGCGCCTGCCTTAACTGCTTCCTTTATAAGTACGGTATCGTTTGGATTGTAGACCGCATCAAATACGACCAAATCATCATGCATATTATCCGCAAGCACGATTGGCTCGACATCAACATTCGGATGCATTCCGACAGGTGTGGTGTCAATCAGGATATCGGCATCAGCCACATGACTGTTAATTTCAGACATTGAATCTGATTTAACATCATTAATCAAATTGGAACTTGAAACATCATTAGCCAGATTATCAGCCTTTTCGACATTCCTGTTTAAAATTGTTAAAGAATCGGCCCCATATTTTGCAATGTAAAATGATATTGCTCTTGAAGCACCTCCGGCTCCTGCTACCACAACATTTCTATTTTTGATTGAAGTTACCTCTTCAATTGCCTTTACCGCACCGATGCCATCGGTATTGTAGCCTTTAATGTCCTTAAAATCGATTGTGTTGACGGCACCTATCAGGGCTGCAACCTCGTCGATTTCATCCAGATGTTTCATGACATCAATCTTATGGGGTATTGTTACATTGAATCCCCTGATATTTAATGATTTGGCACCATCAATGGCTGATTTAAGGTTTAGGGGATCAACATCAAAAGCGACATAGGCATAATCCATACCCAAAGCCTTGAATGCGGCATTGTGCATTGGCGGCGAGAAACTGTGCTCGACAGGATGTCCTATCAATCCTACAATATTTGTACTACCTTTAATATCCATAAAAATAAATTTCCTTTGAAGATAATTTAAAAACTAGAAATTAATGCCTATATTGTAGGAAAAACCTACAATAACCAGGTTAGACATTAATTATATCCATTCATTTACGAGGCTTCCACTAGAGAAACACTCTTGATAATAATTATATAGAATGTCATATATAAACATGATTGTTAAGGCAATGACAGTGCTCATTGAATCCAGAAAAAGCCTCCATGGAAACCTGGTAATTTCCAAATAAAAATTCATCAATTGTGATTATTATCATTGCCTTAATTTAATTTAGGAGAGAGGTGAAATGGAGCGTTATATTCCTATTTCATTGCAAATATTAACATCAATAACATGACGATATTGAAGTAATATGTTGCAATCAGGAACATAATTAGCTCCATGCTTTCACCTCACTTAAATGAATGGAGAAAGGAGAATCAAAACAACAAAAAATTGCAGTGAAAAATAAGTAAGTATTTTCTAAAAAATACATCATACTTATCTACCTCCTTTTGATATTAACGACTTTTTAACATATTATTATATATTAAATCATATTTAAGGCTTGTTGAAGCCATTTTGAAAAATTGTAGCCATTGAAACATAATATATAAAGTTTTCCATTGTTTTTTTAAAATTCCATAAACAAAAGATTATATAACTTTGCAAAAACATAATTATTATATCATATACAAGGAGTGTAAAAATGGAATTTACAAGACCAAGAGGTACCAGAGACTTTCTATTTGAAGAAATGAGAGAAAGAAAACAAGCTGAAAGTACCTTAAGAAAAGTATTTGAAAGTTATGGTTATCAAGAAATCAAAACACCTTTATTTGAAGAATTAAAGTTATTTACAACAAAATCAGGAGAAGAAATTGTAAACCAGCTATACAATTTCAAGGACAAATCAGACAGGGAACTTACATTAAGACCGGAAATAACAGCACCAGTGGCAAGACTATACCTTAACGAGCTTGAAAAGACTGCCGTAAAGCCTATCAAATTATATTACTACGGAAGCTGCTTCAGATATGAAAGACCTCAAAAGGGCAGGTTCAGACAGTTCTGGCAGTTTGGATGCGAGCTGATCGGTGCAAAGACCCCACAGGGAGAGGCCGAAGTAATCGCATTATGTTCAGATGCAATCCAATCACTGGGAATCACAACAGCAGACGTTAACATAAACCACTTAGGAATCATCAGGGGACTCTTCAAGCACTTTGAAATCACACAGGAAACCCAAAGAGAAATCATGGTCGTCATCGACAAGGGCGACAAGGACTTACTGATAGAATCCCTGAGCGGCGATGAGCCGGTAATCGACAATGACGAATTGAACCAGATTCTCTTGAAACTCATCGACCTTGTTGGGGACAAGTCCATCATATCAGATGTTGAGGAATTGATCGCTCCATACGACGAGCCAAAAGAAGCATTAGAAGAGCTAAAAGAGTTAATTACCTTATTGGAAGCATTCGATGTGGAAAATTACACTTTAAACCTTGGAGTTGCAAGGGGTCTTGACTACTACACCGGAATCGTGTTTGAAATCTATGTTCCCGAACTCGGCGCCCAAAAGCAGATCTGCGGCGGAGGGTCATACAGCCTTGTAAAACTCTTCGGAGGCCAGGAAGTTGAATCAACCGGTTTTGCACTCGGTTTCGACAGACTGATGAATGCGATTGAGGAGCTCACCGACAGAGAAGAGCTTCCTTCACACCTGGATGTCTATGTCGCTCCAATCTCCAAAGACGTAAGAGCCAAGGCATTTGAAATAACACAGCTTTTAAGGAAAAACGGCTTCAAGACCGATGTTGACTTGAACGGCAAAAAATTCAAGAAGCTCATGAACTACGCAGATAAGATAAAAGTTGAAAAAATGGTCATAATAGGCGCCAATGACCTGGCAGAAGGCAAGGTTACCGTCAAGGACATGGTCAGCGGTGACCAGGAAGCAGTTGACATTGAAAATATCATAAATTACTTGAATGGGGAATGAACATGGAAATAAACTTCAGGCATGAGATAAATGGCGTTAAGGTCATCACTGCAATTGCACAGGATGCCGAGACAAAAGAAATACTTATGCTGGCAAACATGAACAAGGAAGCATTAATCAAAACAATAGAAACAGGAAAAGCACATTATTGGAGCACCTCAAGAAACAAGTTATGGCTTAAGGGAGAATCCTCAGGACATTTCCAGGAGGTTAAGGAAATCCTTGTAGACTGTGACATGGATGCAATCATTTTAAAAATCAGTCAGACAGGTGCAGCATGCCATGAAGGCTACCGCTCATGCTTCTTTAGGAAACTGAACACACAGCATAAAATTGATATTGAAAACCTGAACGATGATGATTTGGAAATCATTTTAGAGAGAATAATCAACCCAGAAGACGTGTATTAAAATGGAACGTATAATACCGGACACAAGCGCCGTAATCATAGGTGCAATTTCTGAAATCATAGAAAGGGATGAGCTTGATTTTCCGGAAATAATTGTGCCTGAAGCGGTGGTTTGTGAACTAGAACATCAGGCCAATGCCAACAGATCTGAAGGCCATAGGGGATTAAGAGAACTTCAGAAACTGCAGAAACTGCAGGATGAAGGCAAACTGGCAGTCAGCTTTAAAGGAAAAAGGCCTACAAATTACGATATAAGATATGCCAAAAGCGGCGAGATAGACGGCATCATAAGGGACCTGGCAAGAAGCGAAATGGGAATCCTTGTAACCAATGACAAAGTGCAGGCGGAAGTTGCAAAGTCACAGGGAATACCTGTCTATTATCATGAACAGGAATATGAGATAAAGCCGCTTTCAATTGAAAAATACTTTGATGACGAAACAATGTCCGTCCATCTGAAGGAGAATGTTGTGCCGATGGCCAAAAAAGGGACACCCGGACACATTGACTTTGTAATATTGAATGAAAAGCGCTATAGCTACAGGGAACTCAAGGAGATCATGGATGAGATTCTTGACAAGGCAAAAAGCGACCCTAAAACATATCTGGAAAGCGATAAGGAAGGGTCATTTGTTGTTCAGTCAAGGGAATACAGAATCTCAATAGCATATCCTCCATTTTCAGAAGCTTTGGAGATAACTGCAGTCAGACCTGTTGCAAACATTGATTTGAACGAATACCACTTATCAGATAAGCTTTTAGAGAGAATCAGAACCAATGCAGAAGGAATCCTGATTTCAGGTTCACCAGGGGCAGGAAAATCAACATTCGTACAGGCAATAGGAAAATACTACTCATCAAAACTGAATAAGGTAGTAAAGACAATGGAATCCCCAAGAGACCTGCAATTACCTGACGAAATAACCCAATACGCCCCATTGGAGGGCAGCATGGAAAATACCGCTGACGTACTGCTGCTTGTAAGGCCCGACTACACCATCTATGATGAGCTCAGGAAAAATACCGATTTCAACATATTTGCCGACATGAGGCTTGCGGGCGTCGGAATGATTGGTGTTGTCCACGCAACACGCCCTATCGATGCAATCCAAAGGATAGCTTCAAGGGTGGAGCTTGGAGTAATCCCTTCAATCGTTGATACAAGCATCTACATTGAAGACGGTAAGGTAACAAGCGTCTATGAGACAAAGATGACCGTAAAGGTCCCTACCGGAATGAAGGAGGCGGACCTTGCAAGGCCTGTCATTGAAGTGAGGGACTTTGAAACAGACGAGCTCAAAAACGAAATCTACACCTACGGTGAGCAGACCATTGTAATGGATATCGACTTGGTGAGCGGCTCCGGAAGCGAAGAGGGCTATAAGTCATCAGTCGACAAGATCGCCGAGCAGGAGATTTTAAGAAAAGTCAAAAAGCTTGTCCCTAAAAAAGCGAAAGTTGACGTTGAAGTCATTTCACCTGAAAGGGCGAACATCTATATCCCTGAAGAGTTTGTTCCAAAAATAATCGGCAAGAACGGAAAAAGGATTGCTGAGATTGAGGAAAGCATTGGAATTAGCCTGGGCGTCGAAGTGATTGAAGCGAAACCTATCAATAAGGCCCCTTTCGAAGTGGACATATTGCATACCAAAAAACAGCTGATTCTAGAACTTGGAAGGGACAACGGCCGCAAAAACTTCGATATCATGATTGACGGAGAATATCTGTTGACCGCAACAACCTCCAAAAAGGGAGAAATAAAAATCAAAAGAGGAATAGAATTATCCGACTTCATCATAGAAGCCATTGAAATGGACTTAAAGATAACAGCCGTTCAAAAAATGTGATTAATATGAAAATTGGAGCATCTACATTAGCAGGAATCGAAAACGATTTGGAAAATGTTTTGGAATTCATTGAAGAGCTGGGCATCGAATATGCCGAAATCGTTCACCAGTATCCTCACGATAAAATAGACATTGAATCATTGGAGAGCTTTAATTTGAAATATTCCGTCCATGCACCGTTCATGGATGTCAATATCGCAGCGCTTCAGGAAAAAAGCAGACTTAATTCAATCATGCAGATTAAGGAATCAATTGATTTTGCCAACAAAATAAATGCGGAAGCTGTCGTTGTCCATCCGGGACTTGCAACATTTCTGGCAAACAAATACTTCTTGGATACCGTTTATGAATTTGCAAATGAATCAATTAGGGAAATAGGCGATTACGGACGTGATTTGGGAGTTCTCACCACCATCGAAAACATGCCCACATTTGACGGCATGCTTTACAAGAACATGAATGACCTGAATGACCTGCTCGTTTCACTTGACATGTCCATGACACTTGACATCGGCCATGCCAACCATGCGGGATACTCGCCGGACGAGATGATTTTTGATTCAATTAAACACATACATATGCATGATAATTTTGGTGATGATGATGCACACCTATCATTTGGTGAAGGCTCTATTGATTTAAAAAGCATCGTCAATAAATTAGAAGAAAAAAGTTATGATGGCATCTACATCATTGAAGTAAATGATACCGATTCTATCAAAAAAAGTTATGAGTACATGAAAAGGAACTTCTAGAGAAGTCTCTTTTCCTTTATTTCCTTTTCAAAATAAAGGTATTTAGAATCAATTACCTTTCTAATGTCCTTTGCTGTTTTTTTACCTATTCCTTCAACTTCCTGCAACTCATTTTCAGAAGCATTGAACACCTTTGACACACTGCCGAAGTGCTTCAACAAATTCTTGGCATTTACGGGACCTATGTTAGGCAGGGATTCGACAATGAAGAGTTGCTGTTCCAATAGGCTGAGCGGTTTTTTATCTGTACGAATCTGGATAGGAGTTCGCTCCCCATTCTGCTCACGAATTGCAATTCTCTTTATCATTGCAGCAGTGTCCTGAGCGTTTCTGGTAGGCAATATGCTTATTCCAAAATCAATAGCTATTGAAGCCATTGTTCCCCTTATCGCATTCGGGTTGATAAATCCTGTGTACAGGTCATCCCCCTCCAGAATGAGGATCGGATGCTTGAATTCCTCGGACAATTCCTTTGCCTGCTTGAATAATCTTTTGTCAACGATTGAATCGACAAAGTCCTTAGCGGTTTTTCTTTCAATTGCGACCTCATCGCTTACCTGATAATCTGCAACGGCCATGGACCTGACCTTAACATCAATTTCCATTTCGGTCAGATGTCTGATTACTTTGGAGTTTCCCTCACGGGAGTCCGCATAGACAATTGGAAAATCATTTTCCTCCTTGGGCTTTTCGATGACCTTGATATGCTTCTGATTCTCCATCCTTTCAACGGCGGAAGCATTGAGCTCCTCCAAGACAGCAGGGTCAATAAGCTGGTTCTTCATATGGTCCTCTTTTCTTATGCTTGACCAATAATAGGCCTCATCACGGGTCCCTTCAGTGATTAAAACTTTTACACGGCCGGTACGTTTACGTCCAGTCCTGCCACGCCTCTGTATCATGCGCACTTCAGATGGAACAGGCTCATACAACACCACCAAATCAACAGCGGGAATGTCAATACCTTCCTCGGCTACACTGGTTGACAGCAATACATCATATTCACCCATTCTGAATGACTTGATAATTGCCTTCTGCTGCTTTTGGGTAAGACCCTTTTCACCGTCCTTTGATGCCTGACCAAAGAACTTGGCTGATTTTATGCCTTCCTTCTCAAGCTTTTGGTGAATCATCTCAAGAGTGTCACGGTATTGAGTGAATACAATGATTTTTGAAGCGCCTTCATCACTCTTATCATCAAAACGTGTAGTCTTAAGCTTGGTTTGGCCGTCATCCCCCAGTTCCTGCTTCAGGATTTTAGTTATTTCACGCAATTTGGGATGCTCCCATCCATACTTCTCGGCCTGTTTTGCCAATTTGACTGCACGGCCAAAATTATCATCAGCCATCAAGGATTTGGCAGCCTTGGTCTGCTTTTTGCGCAATCTTCCAACATACTTGTTGAATGTCTGGATGCCCTGAGTCTCAATCAGCTCCTGGGCATGCTGAACATTGATGACTGCACTCAAAATAGAAATGGCACGGAACAGTTCCTTATCCGGATTGGCCGAACGGGCGATTTCACCCTGAACCCTTCCTCTTGCCTTCAGAATATCCACTTTACCGACGGAAACTGTCTTAATGATGCCCATATTCTTTAAAGCCTTAAGCCTTACTTTCAATGCCTTGTCAACACATTCCTTGATTTTAGCAAGCTCAGAACTCATCTTGACCTTAACCCAATCAATGCCGACGGGGTTGAAATAAGGCTTAACATCGGCGTCATCTTCAGTTTTGACGACGATATTCTGAATGTAGAGGTTTTCGCACACTTCCTTGATTTTATACTTGTCAGAACCAGGAGAGGCGGTGAGTCCCAAAATAAGATTGAAGTTGGATTCCTGAACATAACGGGATGCCAGGTATACGTAGGAATATGATCCGACTCCATGATGGCATTCGTCAAAAACGATTAAGGACACATTGCTCAAATCGTATCTGCCGTTCAACAAATCGGATTCAACTGTTTGCGGTGTTGCTGATATGATTCTTGACTCTTCCCATCTTTTAACCCTTTCATCGGTTTTAACGGCACCTGTAATTGAACTGCAAGGTAGGGTGATGAATTCCTTGAAGCTTTCCTCGTGCTGAATTGCCAATGGCTTGGATGGTGCAAGAACAAGAACCTTTGAGTTTTTAACTTTATTTAATCTATCTGCAGCTACAAGAATGGCCACGATTGTCTTACCTAACGCAGTAGGTGCAACAACCATAGTATTTCCTTTTTTTAATACATCTCCTGCAAGAATCTGCTGGTATAACCTTGATTCGATTGCATCTTTTTTGAGTAAAGGATGATTTATGTAGCTTGCCATAATATCATATTAATTTCATTTAATATTAAAAGGTTAAGAGAGAGCATTTGAAAAGTAATATGGTTTCCCTCCCTTTTTGTGCAATTCAATACTGACTTTTGCATTCTTAAGAAAAATTATAATTCAAAAACAATATCCTTGAATTTGGTGGCTGCTTCACCAATGGCTATCACCATTTCACAGTCAAGGTTTAGAGCTTTTCTCAAACCGTCACGAACTTCATCTTCTGAAGCGCCCAAGGTTCCTGTCTTTTCAAAGTCATCGACATGGTTCAAAAAGATCCTGTCATTGAGTTTCGGATTGTTCCTTAACTTCTCAAGCGCCACTTTCTGTGAAGCCATGGAAGCGGGTACAATGAACTTTGAGAATTTCAGAACGCTGTTGAATATGTCGACATCACCGACCTCGCCTGATTCGGAAGACACTGTTATCACTGTTGTAAAGTCGCCGAATAGCTTTTTGAATTCCTTCAATACGGTTTCGACACCTGCAGGATTGTGTGCATAGTCAACGAAAATGTCCTTGCCTTTAACCTTGCCAACCTCTTCCATTCTTCCACTTACACCTGTGAAACTGGCGATTGTAGGCAATATTTTTTCATAAGGCAGGTCCAGGAATTCATGAGCAGCAATGATTACTCCTGTGATGTTGTAGACATTGTGAAGTCCATCCACTCCCATCTTGACTGTCAATTTTTCAGTCGGGGTGTGAAGGTCGAATGTCCTGTTTGCCAAATCGACGTTTGTCGCAATATAGTCAACCTGAGGGGTTGTAACTCCGCATTGGCAGAAGTAATATCCGCAACCTGAAATTATTTCCTTTACGGCAACCTCACGTCCGCAGACGCATTCCTTCATGCCTATTGAATCCGGAAGCTCATCAACACCGAAGGTGATCACTTCACCCTTGAAATCAAGCTCGCGAAGCAATCCCATAATTGTAGGATCATGTCCGTTGACAATCAGCTGTCCTATTCCCAATTCCTTAATGAATTCAGCCTTGACGTTTGCATAATCCATGAAGCTTCCAAGGTCATTGAGATGGTCTGGAGTGATGTTTGTAATCAGCCCGCTTGACATTTCAGTATGTTTGACTATCCTTCCAACGGTTCCCGGAACTCCAAAGGTTCCAACCTCCAATATTCCAACATCCCCGTTGAGTCTTGACTGCAGAATCGGAATGAATTCGGCATTGCCCTGCATTCCTTCAAGGTCATGTTCGCATGGCTTTATGCTATTGTCATATGCGATTTTCTTGAGGAGTGTGGTTGAGGTTGTCTTTCCATTGGTACCTGTTATTCCAAACACCGGTTTTTCAGGCTTAATCATTTCAATTACTTCTTCCAGGCCTAAAATCGGCTTTTCACAATTCCTGATTACTTCGGCATCTGCCGGTAAGCTTAAAGGCGGAATAACGTAATCCGCTTTTTTGAAAAATGTGTCGGGAGTGTTTCCGTAAAAGACTTCAATGTCGTATCCTTCCAGGGACTTTGCAAATCTGCAGTCTTTCTTAAATGCCAGGTCTGTTCCTACAACATCATAGCCCCTTTGCTTAAGCACTCTTGCTATCAGGTTACCGTTTGCTCCGCAAACTCCGATGACTCCGAAGGTTGTATTCTTATTCATATTTTCTGCTCCCGTCCTTAAGTCCTTTCATAATCTTGTTTAGTATATTGACCCTATCAAATGATATGAGCGGTCCCATATGCAATATGATATCTCCCGGTTCAGAGTATTTGAATGACAGTTCAGCGGCCTCCTCCAGAGTGTCGGTTGCAACCTTTATCATCTTTTCATTGGTAATCGCATCCAAAATCTCATAGGCAATGTGGATTTCAGTCTTTTGAATGGATTCGTCAAATCCGCTTGCAAGCACTGCCTTTATATTATCGTATTCATCAAGAATTCGGCCAACTTCCGCCTTGTCCCTCACCCAGGAGGTGTCAAAGTGGTCCAAAAATACCACAAGGCTTTCGCCTTCAAAATAATCCAATGTGGCCCTTATGCCGTCAGGCAGGAATGCCGCATCAATAATCACTTGCCTTCCGTTATAATCCCCATAATCTTCCATATGCGCTGAAAGGCCTTTGAATGTTGACAGAGCCTTAATGATATCTTCTTCACTGATTCCATATTTTATACCGACAGCGGCGGCTCCAACCGCATTTTCAAAGAAGTAGCTCATCATATTGAATGGAGTTGTAAATTCGCCTCCGTCATATGTGACTGTCAGTGACTTGTCTCCCATAGTTCCCTTAAAGTCAACATCATCGTCCATTGTATAGAAAATGGTGTCATCCCTAAGCAAATCTGTCTCATTCAAACATTCGCTGTTGGCAATGAATGTTTCGCTGATGTCCTGAATGATTAATTTGCGTAAAAGATACTTTTCATAGGACCCGCCGAATTCGTTCAGGTGCTCTTTGGTGAGGTAGGATAAAATACCGATTTTAATATCCAATTTATCCAAAAGACCCAGTGTACCGTGAGGAAGTTCAAAAACAGCAATGTCGCAGTTTTGGGCCTTGCCGGTTATTATGCCGTCAATGATAGTCTCTGAAACCAGATTGTTTGCAAGTGAGGAACATGACCATACGTTATATCCGGCTGCCTTGAAAACGCTTGTGATAAGCATTGTTGTTGTGGTTTTGCCCATTGATCCGGTTATTCCGATGACATCAACAGGAACGAGTTCATTGACCATCTCAGAGAAATCCTCATTGGTCAATACTTTAACATCACTTTCTGCAATCAGTTTTGCAATCGGCGCATCGCTAGGTAATGTGGGAGGCATGTAAACCGCTTCAATGCCATCCAAAGTAGGTTCAGGATTTTTCAAA
>NZ_SUTK01000038.1 GCF_015062905.1 Methanobrevibacter thaueri | reverse complement strand
TATCGACGATTTTAAAAAAAGAAAAAATAAGTCATGGAGACTTATTTCACGATGTAAAATGTATAATGACCGGAATCATACTTTTCTTTCAGGTCGTATTCATCCTCATACTTCTTGTTCTTGTCGGCATTGTTCCAGTTGACTAGATACACTGTCTTGTCGGGATTGTCCTTTATGATCTTGTCAAGGTCCTTGCATATCTCCACGTCATCGCTGTAGAAATACTTGTCGCTTATGGTATACTGCTTGGTCTTGTTCAGGTCCGTGTGAAGGATCCTGTATCCGTAATCGGTATTGTAGACAATCACATTGCTGTCGTTGTTGATGCTTTCAAGGAAAGTGTCCTTCTCATGATTGAATGCCAGTCTGGAATCCATGTCATCTACAGTAATCAGCAGGCTTGCCCCTGCAAGAATTGCGATTAGAACCAGCGCAAGCGCCAGAATCCTGTTGTCCTTGATTTTTCCAATGACTATTGATGCGGAAAGCCAGAATATTCCGAACACCGGAACGAGATATCTTGCCCTCATGGTGTTTTCAAATGAGGCCATAAGGGAGATCACTCCGATTGCAATTGTGGCATACATCAGGAACACTCCCGCAGCAGGGAACTTGTCCCTTTTCTTGTAAATCAGTACCAGAATCAGAATCAGAAACGCCAATGCGACCAGCTTGAATGCGACAGTCTCCATATTGAAGTTTTCGGACTTGATTGCAAAGGAGGTAATGTAGTGTATTGCATTGGCTAGCTCGAAGCCCTCGTGGTGTCCGTCGACCTTGGCCTTAATCTGATGCATGAATACGATCATCCATGGTCCGTAGAGAATAATCAGCGCCAGAACGGATTTTGCGAATTGCTTGAGCCTGTCCCTGTGGCGTGTCATGATTTCATATAGGATAAGCAGGTACATGAGTCCGCAGGTGATTGCAAAGAAGTACTGTGTATGGGCGGAAAGAAGCGTGAACAGGGTGAGAAGCACCCAGGATTTCCTGTCCCAGTGGGTTGTCACCTCATTGTAGTATATGAATGTCATTACAAGGAAGAACAAACCCCATGAGTACATCCTTATTGTCTGAAACTCCATGAAAAAGTCGCTCATGATTCCTATGCAGAAGACAAAGAGTCCTGCAGTGAGCCAACCGTAGTCCTTTCTGATTTTTGTTGCAGAAACAATCATCAAAAGGATATATGGAATTATTGAAGTGACCTTCAAAAGATAAAGGTTATCCAGGCCAAAGGGAGTCAGCAGGTACAGTATCAGATAGTGCAGTACCGGGTGAACGTCATGAATCGCCACTGTCATTCCCTCAACGAAGGGAAGGTTCACCAGAGTGTAGGTCCAGTATTCGTCAACATGGATTATTGTGTGTGTCAGCGGAGAGATGAACATGTAAAGCAGTATCAGAATCGCCGCTCCAAAAAACAGAAAGCCTAAGTAATCCCTTTTTTCATACATGTTGATATATTTAATTGAAGTATTATTTAATCATTTTTGGATTTGTGGCTTTGACGAATTCCGTATAGGTTATGAACCTGTGCCCCTCGCCCTTGAGCATCTTCACCAGGGAGTCCAGACGCTCGGCCATTTCCCGCCCGCTGTGGTTGCGGATGATGAAGGGCATCTTGAATTCGGGATGCTCCTTCAGCTCATAGAATTCCCAAGGATGGAAATAGGTTACGAAATAGCCGTCGTGGCGAAGAACCCTTCTTACAAGCCTGTGGTAAATGCCCTGCGGCAGATTGTGCAGTGACAGCCAGAAAAGGGGGAATCTGATGTGTGGAGTCACGGATGCCGGAATCTGCATCACGCCGTCCTTCATGAACCATGTTCTTGGAGTCTTCAGATTCATGTATCTGCCCGGAACGAATGCGGGGTTAAGTGATGAGTTGTAGAGATATCCTGCCTTCCTGATTTCGGATTCAACAACCGGGAACATGCGGGGCTGGCGATAGCCGGTTACATTGATGTTGCAGATGCCTTCCACAATCTCCTTTGAGAGCCTGAAGTCGCTTTCCTTCGGCTCGAAGTGGTCAACGCCGTGGCATGCCACCTCATGGCCTTCCCTCATGATCCTTTTCATGACGTCGGGGGCGTTTTCGGCGAAATTACCTGTACAGAAGAATGTCGCACGCACGTCATTTTCCTTCATCACATCCAGAATGCGGTTTGTGCCTTCCACAGACACCTTCATGCCCTCCTCAAGGGAATACTCCACGCCATGCTCTCTCGGGCCGTCAAATTCCTCAATGTCAAAACTCAGAAGTATCATTTTTTCACTCGAAACATCCTTTGCTTTTAAGATTAGTATATTCCTGATTACTAATATAATTATTCAATTTTCACCTTTTAAATACTATGAGGTATATAATTATTGTCAATGAAACTTAGAGACATCTTATTAATTATATTGGTATTGCTGGTCATATTTGCAGTCTGGGCCACAATTTTCAATCCGTCAAGCTCAGTTGTAAATGTCGAACAGAAGGAAAACGTATCTGTTGCCGTTACAGGAGACGTTATGTTTGCCCGTAACATGGAAGGGGTATTGAGCATGGACTCCTCTCCGTTTGCCGGGGTAAGCGACGTCACATCCAATGTGGACCTACTTTTAATCAACTTTGAAAATGCGGCTACAACATCCGGAAATGCGGTCAAGGGAGACGTTCCGCTCAAGTGTTCCCCTGAATATGTTCCCCTTGCAAAGGCAAACAACCTCACAGTTGCAGCACTTGCAAACAACCACGCATTTGACTATGGAACAGATGGAATGAGGGACACCATTGAAAACCTCAAGAGCGCCGACATCACACCGATCGGTGCCGGAAACTCAGAGCAGGAGGCCCATGAGCCGGTCGTCAAGGAAGTGAACGGAAGAAAGATTACAATCCTCAACTATATGGACTCTGAAAACTTTGCGGAATACTCACAGGAAGTCATGCCGATTGCAAACGGTTCAAACCCTGGCTATTCAGCATATTCCTCAGCTGATGCGCAAAAGCAGATTGCAGAGCATAACGATTCTGATATAATCATTGCATACATGCACTACGGAAACGAATATTCAACATCCCCTAACGAGGACCAGACAAGGATTTCCCATGAGCTCATCGACTACGGCGCCGATGTCGTGATAGGATCCCACCCTCATGTGCCTCAGGGAATCGAGATGTACAACGGCAAGCCGGTCTTCTACAGCCTTGGCAATTTCATATTCGACCAGTCCAATGAGGATACTCATGTGGCCTACTTCGTCAAGATGGACTTCACAGGAGACGAGGGCATATGCACAGTGTATCCTATCCACATTTCAGGATACCTGCCACAGCACATGGACGCTTCAGACGGCAAATCCCTTTTGGAAGGCCTATCCCCGCAGTGCAAGCAGATGCAGATTACAAATGAGGGAACAGGAAAATTGACATTTAATCTGACTGACGGTTAGATGTCGATTTTAATTTTTTTTAAATACTATGAAAAATATAAATTAAAATAATTAAGTAACAGGTTGGGTTATTTTTGTTTGAATCACTAAAAAAGAAATTCTCACGAACAAGTGAAAAACTGGAAGAAGAGCTAATAGAAGAGGCAGAAGCAGAAAACAACCTTCAGGAAGAATCAGGCTCAAGATTTTCATTTTTCTCATTCGGAAGGAAAAAGAAAGAGGGGCCTGAAGAGGATGAGGACAATTTGCTTCCGGAGGCTGATGAACCTGTAGAGGAAGATTCACCTGCAGAAGAGGAAGCCGAAGAAGTTCCTGAAGAGGTTGAGGAAGTTAAAGAAGAGAAAAAATCCCGCTTCTGGAGCAGGAATAAGGATGATGATGAGGAAGTCGAGGATGTTCCTGAAGAGGTTGAGGAAGTTAAGGAGGAGAAGAAATCCCGCTTCTGGAGCAGGAATAAGGATGATGATGAGGCTTCTGAAGATGAAGATGATGATGTGGAAGATGAGCCGGAAGAGGAGAAGAAATCCCATTTCTGGAGCAGGAACAAGGACAAGGAAGATGTTTCAGCAGACGGCGAGGCTTCAGGCGGAATATTCTCATTCGTGCGCGAAAAGACCATTCAGGAAAAGCACGTCGAAGACATTCTCTTCGAACTTGAAATGGAGCTGCTTCAGGGAGATGTTGCAATGGAGGTTGCAACAGAGGTCGTTGAAAACGTAAAGGAAAATCTTGTCGGAAAGAAAATCAAGAGAAGCAACGACATTACAGAATACACATATTATGCCCTAAGGGATGCCGTTGAGGAAATCATCAATATTCCGGGCAAGTCCATGACCGAAATGCTTGAGGAAAAGAAAGCCCAGGGCGAGCCTTTGGTTGTAATGTTTGTCGGAATCAACGGAACCGGAAAGACAACAACAATAGGCAAGCTTGCAAACTACTACCTTAAGATGGGCTACACTCCTGTCATTGCCGCTTCAGACACTTTCAGGGCAGGCGCAATCGAGCAGGTCACCTATCACGCAGACAATGTGGGCGTAAAGATCATCAAGCACCAAAAGGGCTCAGACCCTGCCGCAGTTGCATATGACGCAGTCGAGCATGCACGTGCACAGGGCAAGGAACTGGTCCTTATCGATACAGCAGGTAGGATGCAGACCAACACAAACCTTATGGACGAGATGAAGAAAATCAAGCGTGTATCCAATCCTGATTTGGTAATTTTCGTAGGGGACGCCATTACAGGCAATGACGCTACCGAACAGGCACGCAAATTCAACGAGGCCATTGACATTGACGGCGTCATACTTACAAAGGCCGATGCGGACAGCAAAGGCGGTGCATCACTTTCCATAGGCTATGTAATCAAAAAGCCGATCATGTTCCTGGGTGTCGGTCAGGGCTATGATGACATCATGGAATACGATTCCGAATGGATGCTCAATCAGCTGTTCTCTGATGATGAGGAAATCGCCGAGGAAGCTTAATATTCAAACTCAAGTTTTAAAGGGTATTTTATCCTTTAACTTGATATTTTTATTTATTTTTTAATGTTTTCTTATATTTAGTTCTAATTTTTTCCACAACTTATTGAATAACTGTCGAATATCCTTCATTTGGTTTAAACTTATTTTCAAATAGATACTTTGCCTCTTAAAAAATCGCTTTTTAATCAAGGATATTTAAGCTTATTATAGCTTATTTAATTATTATTGTTCTTTTCATAATCATTTCCATATGTTTTTAAGCTATTTTAATTGATTTAAGCCATTTTAATAGGTATTTGCTTTTAAAAAGATTTATATATGGTTTAAAATAAAAACTTAACTAACATTAAATGGAGAGTGAAAAAATTTCGATAAGAAACAAAGCTTTGATTTTATCAATTGCGCTGCTTTTTGTATTCATGGTGGGTGCAGTCAGTGCGGCCAACGAAACTGACGTGCCCGTCGCTCAGGAGGCAGTCGCCCAGGATGTCATGGAACTTGACATCACCGATGATGCTCCTTTAAGTGAGCCAGACCAATCACCAACTATGGAAGAGACACCAAAAACCGAAACCACTATCAAGAGCGATGATAGGAATGTCATCAAGGGAAAGGAATTCTCCGTTCAGTTGACAGACAGCAATTCCACCCCTATTGCCAATAAGGAAGTGCAATTCACTTTCAATAATGTGGTCACTAAGTCCAGCACAGACAATAACGGTGTTGCAAAACTCAAGATCAATTCAAATCCCGGCGAGTACACAGTAAAATACTCCTTTTCCGGCGACGGTTATGTGGGATGCGAGAACACAACCAAGATTTGGGTAATCACATCATCCAACACCAACGTCAAGGCAAAAGACTACAACGCCTACGTGGGCTTTAAGAATGTCTATACTGTTCTCTTCAGGGCAGGCGCAAATCCGCTGCCCCACAAGTGGGTCACATTTAAAATCAATGGAAAGCAATATTCAGTAAAGACCACCGCAAAGGGAAATGCAATGCTTACCATCAATGAAAAGCCGGGCAAGTATAAGGTATACTATTCATTCGGCGGACAGGATAATCTAAATGCATTTTCCGGATCAAGCAAGATAATCGTCAAAAAGGGAATGCCAATAAAAATCATAAGGGTCAGTGACGACAACTACAGAAACAAGCACAAGGGCTACTTCAAGGTCAAGGTCACCGACGCAAGGGACAGCATTCTTAAAAAGAAGAAGGTCGTCTTCAAGATAAAGGGCAAAAAATATGTCAAAAGAACAAACAGCAAAGGAATTGCCACACTAAAAATCAAAATGAAGACCGGAACATATAAGATAAAGGCATATACCTACAAGAACTACAAGTACAACAAGGGCTATGCCAAATTTTTCATTCATGTCAGGCCTACAACTCCTGAAAACAATGGAATGTGGCTTTTCGGAAGGGACATGAATTCCGTAAACCTCAAGGAACTTCAGAAAAACGGATTCAAGCATATTCTCTTGAACTTCAAGGCAATTGAGCTATACGGCAAATCCGGTGTTGAAAAATGGGTCAAGAAGGCCAACAGCTATGGCATAAAGGTCCATCTTTGGATGCAGGTATTCTACGGCAACGGAGGATGGGAGAATCCTGTAAGCGGAGGCAGCATAAACTACGGAATGATTAATTCTAAGGTCAATGAGGCCAAAAGTTACGCCAAGATAAAGGGAATTGCAGGAGTCCACTTCGACTATGTGAGATATGCAGGAAACGCCCACAGCTATTCCAATTCGGTCAATGCAATCAACACCTTCATCAAGAAGGCTACAAATGCTGTTCATGGGGTCAACAAGAATCTGATAGTGTCAGCAGCAGTGATGCCGGAACCATCAGGAATGGAATACTATTACGGCCAGGACATTCCGACAATGGGAAGATACCTGGACGCCATTATCCCTATGGTCTATAAGGGCAACTACAATGCGGGCACATCATGGATCAAATGGGTAACCCAGACATTTGAAAAACAGTCAAGCAAAGCCAAAATCTGGACAGGACTTCAGTCATACGGTTCAGACGAGAACACCAGACTGCTTTCATCAAGCGAATTGATGGGAGATGCACGTGCGGCAATGGCCGGAGGAGCGGACGGAGTAATCCTATTCAGATTCGGACTGTTCAACGACATTAACTTCAAGGAGATGTAATAAGATGAGAAAGATTATATTTATGCTGATGGTTCTCTTGGCGATAGTGTCTCTCGGAGCCGTATCCGCCGCAGACAACGCCACCGATATCATTGCAGATGAGAGCGCCGATGCCCTTGCTCAGAATGTTGGAGAGGACATTGAGGATGATTCACTAAGTCAGGATGCGAGCCAAAACAGCTCCTTAAGCGAGGACACCCAGGATGAATCATTGGCCCAGGCCGACAGTGAAGTCATAAAGGCGGAAAATGATGTCAAAATCACCACATCAGATGTCACAGGATATGAGTCATTCAAAAGCACAGTGTCATTCAAGCTGATTTCAAACGACAAGCCGTTGGCAAACAAGAAGGTGACAATCAAGGTTGACGGAGCATATTATGACAAGGTCACAGACAGCAATGGTGTCGCAAGTGTTTCTGTAAATCTCAAGAAAGGCACATACTATGCAAAATGCAGTTATGCGGGCGATGACTCAACCAGCTCTGCAACAGAATACTGCAAGGTCACAATCAAGTCACCTATAAAGACAAAGCTGATTGTGGGCGACAAGAACATCAACTATCGTCAGGGATCAAAATGCCTCTTTCATGTGAAGCTGGTTGACGCAAACGGAAAGATTCTCAAAAAGAAATGGGTCACATTCACCGTCAACGGCAAGAAGTATTCAGCCAAGACCAATAATTACGGTCATGCAAAGATTTTCCTAAGCCTCAAGAAAGGAAAGCATAAAATCAAGTATTACTTTGACAAGAAATCCCCATACCTTGCTTCAAAAGGCTCATACAAAATAAAGGTCAAGGCCAAACTGCCTAAGGGAAACGGTTACTGGATTTGGCCGGCACACATGAGAAGCGTGGACCTTGGAAGCCTTGCCAGCAAAGGGACAAAAAACCTTTTCCTTCACGTTGAGGCATTGAGCAGTTACGGAAGAGGAGCCGTCGAGTCATTCATCAGGAGCGCACACAGCCATGGAATAAAGGTCCATCTGTGGATGCAGGTCGCTTACGACGGTGACTGGGTTTCACTTGTGGATGATGACGGAAAGCTGAAATACGGATTCATGAACAGGAAGATTTCGGAAGCCAAATACTATGCCAAAATCAAAGGTGTTGACGGAGTCCATTTCGACTACATGAGATATGGCGGAACCGCACACAAACACCCTAATGCGGTCAAGTCCGTAAACTACTTCGTTAAAAAGGCAAGCATCAAAATCCATAAGATAAAGCCTAACTGCATTGTTTCCGTGGCACTGATGCCGGAACCAGACATGATGCACTACTATTACGGTCAGGACGTTCCGACCATGAGCAAATACTGTGACTGTCTCTTGCCTATGGTGTATAAGGGAAGTTACGGTCAGCCAAGGTCATGGATCAAGTCAGTGACAAAGACATTTGTCAAGCAGTCAAACGGAGCGCAAATCTGGACAGGTCTTCAGACATATCATTCAGAGGAAAACACTGCCGAACTGTCTCATTCCACACTTTTAAAGGATGCCAAAAAGGCAATGGCCGGTGGAGCCAAAGGTGTGATTCTGTTCAGAATAGGAATAAGCTGCAACTTTAACTTCAATAAGGTTTAAAAGTTAATTCTTTTAAATCTTCAATTTTTCTTTTTTTCAAATCGAACATCTACCATTTCCTTTTGGACAGTGCTTTGAGTCTTTTTTTCTCGATTGCCTTTTTCTTGTCGGACTGGTACTGCCTGTTCTGTCGATTGGTTGTGGTCTCGTTGTTTCTCATGACAGTTACAAGGTCGATTGAATTGCCCCTGCATGCCATGATGACTCTTATTTCCTTGTAATCCTTATTTTCAGGCGCATTATAGACAACGGCATATTTGTCGCCTTCGACATGCTCATAGCTGATTGGCTCTTCCATCATTATGCAGTCAACGACATATTCTCTGCTTAATCCGTTATCCTGCAGTCTGTTGATGAAATGCCTGTTTTCAAAGCACCACTGTATGCCGGCGGTCTCGCCTGTCAAAAATTTGTCAAATACATTCATCACAAATAGATATGTAAAGATTATTATATAGATTTTTACAAAAGTATTATTATGTCACAACAACAAAATCAGTGGGATTCATCTATTGCATTTATTTTCGCTATGATTGGAGCAGCCGTCGGATTGGGAAATATCTGGCGGTTTAGTTATGTGCTTTATTCAAACGGTGGAGGTTCATTTTTCATTCCTTACCTTATTGCAATAGCCATAATGGGAATTCCATTTTTAATATTGGAGTATGGTGTGGGATTCACGTTTAAGGAATCCTTTTCGAGTATTATGAGAGATATCAATCCAAAGTTCGAGATTGTTGCTTGGATTTTGGTTTTATTTGTATATATAGTTACGATTTATTATATGGTCATTTTGAGTTGGGATTTGGTATATCTTGGATCCAGCTTCACATTCAGCTGGGGAGCTGACGCTGCACATTACTTTGTAAATACTGTTGGAGGAAGTTCCAACCTCAGCAATGCCAGCTTCCTTTTGATACCTACCACAATTGGTGTTGTCGTCCTATGGATTGTCCTATGGTTCATTGCACATAAGAACGTTGACAAGGGTATAGGTAAGGTTTCAAAAATCCTCATTCCGGCACTCTTTGTCATCATGGGATTCATCATCATCTATGCACTGACCCTGCCGGGCGCAGGCATCGGTATCAACACCCTGCTGACACCGGACTGGTCAAAGCTGACTGATGTAAACATCTGGCTTGCCGCATTTGCACAGATTATCTTTTCCCTGAGTATGGGACAGGCCATTGCCGTTACATATGCAAGCTACCTGCCTGAAAACTCAAAGCTCATCAACAACGTGTTCATTGTGGTTGCATCAAATTCCCTGTTTGAAATCTGTACCGCTTTCGGTGTGTTTTCAATCCTGGGTTACATGTCATTCACCAACGGAACACCTATGGTTCAGCTGATTACTGAAGGAACAGGTCTGATATTCATCGTTTTCCCAATGATATTCAATATCATGGGACCGATAGGCAGAATCATTGCTCCATTGCTCTTTTTGGCAATACTGTTTGCGGGAATCACTTCCGCACTCGGTTTCCTGGAACCGATGCTCAACACCACTGCAGATAAGCTTGGATGGTCAAGAAAGAAAACCGCAACAGTCCTGGCTGTTATAGGATGCATATTCTCCCTGATTCTAACATCAGGTATCAGCAGCTACCTCGTCGGCATAATAGATTCCTTTGTAAACGAATTCGGAATACTGATACTGATCGGAATTCAATGTATCATATTCGCATGGTACTATGGAATCGATAAGTTCCTGCCTGTCCTTAACGGATTGTCCATCATCAATGTGGGCAAGACCTGGAAGTTTGTAATCAAGTACCTTCTTCCATGCGTTCTGATAGTGATGTGGGTCATTGGAATAATCAGTCTGTTTTCAACCGCAAAGCCATTCGAGTTAATTATCGATGTGATTATTATCGTAATGGTATTTGTGTTTGCGGCATTGTTAACAAAAGTTAAACCGGCAAATGAGTAATCATTTGCTTAAATTTCTTTTTTTCTATTTTTTAGTGATGATTTTTTTTAAAAAAAAAGAGGTAATGGAAAAATATAATTTTCCCATTATCTATTCGGATGATTGAATTACTTTAGCTAAGGTCTCTTGGTTTGGAGCAAAGATTTCAACTAATTTTCCGTCTTTGCAGTAGTCGAATGAGACTCCATCATCGTATTCCTTAAAGAATCCGTCTATTTTGTCAACTTTTTGTGCTACACTTTCATTTGAAGGGGTGTATGAGTCTTTATCAAATTTAATGTCTCCGTAGACAACTTTGATGATAACGGAATCGTCTCCGTTGTCAAATCTTACAACACTTATGTCACAGCCAGGGAAGTTGTCTCCAGCTTCTTCTCCAACTGCATCAGCACTTTCATTGTGTTTGAATTCGTCAGGGATAACGAATTTTATGTCTTGTATGTTAACTTCATTGTTGTTAACATCTAACTGTCCACCATCGCTTGTGGAATTTGAACTGGATGACCAGTTGAAACTCCAACCGTCGTCTGCACTTACAGCACCAACGGAAATGATGACTGCAAGGGCTATTGCTAAGATCATTAATATCTTTTTCATAATATCACCTCTATAATTTTCTTATGTAATTTAAATTATATAAGTTTTTCAAAATCGTTCAGAATCAGTAATTTCTGTATGCATCGTATCCGGCATACAGGTGGTATAGGGTTTGCAGTCCGCTTCCGAGAAAGTTGTTCATGAGGAACCATATTAATATGTGAATTGCTATTGCGCCTGCAAACAATCCAAGTGCCTTTTGCTTGTCCCCATTTAGGTATTGCCCAAGGCCCGGTATGATAAATGAAAAAACTCCATATTTCAGTGAATCAGTATCCATGCATATTCCCTCTTTTTTAGATTATATTTTTTACATTAACTAAATTTACTTTATCATCGATTATTTTAATAGTTTTAGGTTTTCTATGATAAATTATAGAATGTATCTATAATATATTCCTCATGTTTGTTTTTGGGCTGTATGGAAATATTCATGCGAGGTGATATCGGCGATTGAAAAAACAGGAAATTCGGTTAAGTCTAAAGGTTGAAACAACCTTTAGAACTTAAACTAAGAATTTTTTTAGTGTAACACGGGAGAGTGTTACAGTTAATATTATATTTTCTTGTCTTATTTATATGTACTCATTTTTTTGCAGGCGCAACCCAAGTAATGGCATCTAAATTTGACGGCTTTCGATTTTTTTAAATACTTCCGATTCAAAAGTATTATCAGTGATAAAATGAAATTCAATAGGAAACATCTGATTGTTCTGCTGATTATTATTGCCGCTGCGGTCCTTATATGTGCGGCATCTGCAAAGGACGTGAGCGCTGCCAAAACAAAAAAAGTGACTGTAAAAATTCATAATTTCAAGTCTGGAGTCATGTGGGCTCCAAAAGCCAAGATTCTTAAGAACGGCGATGCGATAGCAGGATATGTGGAATATAATGGAAACATGCAGTTCAAAAAGGGAACCGGCGTCACATCATGGTATGTCGGAAACGGATACAACGGGGACATTGAGCCTCATCATACAAAACTTATCAAGGCCAAATTCTTCTTCAAAAACAAGAATGGAAATGTGAAAACAAAGACCGTAAAAGGAAAAGGGGCACACATCTCCACAAAGCTGATTAAGGGATACACTCCTTACAAAGTAAAGGTGTGGTACCAGACCAAATAGTTGGATTAAAAACAGGAAAATGGTGGGTGCCGGCAAATCCGGCACCGGATAATATAGGGAGTTTAAGTTATTTTCTTCTGATAATTGCAGATCCTCCAAGGACTGCTCCGACTGCGAATAATGATAATATTGGATTGCCGGTGGTTGGCATTTTTTGAGGACTTGCACCGGTTGCGTTTGAGGTATCGTTTCCGCCTTCATTTAATGCAGCGTTTCCGGCAGCTGTTTCGTTTGCTGGTTGATTGTCAGCTGCATCCTGTGCTGTTGTATTTGTTTGGTTGCCTGAAGTCTGGTTGTCAGGTTCGCCGGCTGCATGTTCCATGTGGTTCCAGTCAGGAGGAAGAATTTCAGGATTTCCGTCAGGAACGAAGTCAGCATCATGTTCAACTGAAGGCACTTGGTCGACACCTTCATCGTCAGCGCCGTATGGGCTCACTGTCATTCCATTTGAGTCTCCGTAGTTGTCTCCGGCATAGCCGATTTCATCGCTTCCAAAATCTTCTGCACTGACTGCCGCTGCAGATCCAATTACACAAAATATTGCTAATAATATTAAGAATTTTTTAATTAAATCCATGTTGTCACCTTTGGACATTTGTGCAATTTGGGAGGAAATGATTTCACTTTGCACAAATAATTATATGAATAAGGCCATATATAAAGATTTTCGAGTGTAAGTGCTTACTTGCATCTTAAAAATATGAAATAATAAATTTAAAAGCTAATTTTGAGAAAATATTTGATTTAATAGTTTTGATTAAAGTTTAATCCTTAAATATTAAGAATATTTTTTGAATTCTGCTGTCTATATCATGCATATCCCTTGCCGAAAATATCGAAGAAATGAATAATATGTATAAAATTAGTAAAGTATTAATAATTCGTCTTTTTTTCAATAAATTTATATAATGCCAGTATTAATAAATTTTAAATAGTGTTATGTTTGTATAACACGGACGGTGATAATAATGAATAAAAATATTATAATTGCAATTTTGGTAGTCATTATAATTGCGGCAGGTGCTGCTTTTATGTTTGGTCACTCAAATGGTAAGATGGCAACACAAATCAATTTTTTAAACAATGACACCTTGCAAAATGGAGAAACTGTGATCTTTGACCTGAAAGATGCTAGCGGCAATCCTATTGCAGGTGAAACTGTGAACATTACTTTTAATGGTAATGAAAAATATTCTGTAGTCACTGATAATAATGGTAAAGGTTATCTGCTTATTAGCGGGGAGGATGATGGAAAATATGATGTTTTAGCTGATTATGGAGGAAATGATAAATATGATGCTTCCAATGCTAAAGTTACTATAACTATTACAGATGATGTTCCTGACAATCCTGTCACACAGGTTTCTGATAGTTCCATTGCAAACACCAACGATAATAATGGAAGTGATGATAATGGAGGTAATGGTAATAATACTGACCCTACCGGCAATCGTTACTTTATACCACAGTATGAGCTCTGGGTAGAGGATGGTGTTGTTGTTGACGGTCCAATAGGCGTAGGTATGACTCTTGATGATTGGATAGCCACATATACTCCTGCAAATCCTCATTTTGATGATCCTGACGATCCTTATAATCCGTACTATGATCCAGACCATCCTTATCCTGATGATGATTCTACAGATAGTGAATAAACTGAATAAGATGGTAATTGAACCATCTTTCTTTTCTTTTTTCGAGTGTTAAAAAGAGATAGTAATGATAATTTTAAGGAATATTTGATTTAATAGTCTTTATAGTTAAAATTGTTATTTTTGAGGCGAAAAAATTGAAAAAAATCAAGTATCGCCGAAGCGAGTTACTTGATTGTTATTTTTACTTTTTTGGTGACTGGTGTGTAGTATTTGTTTCCTTTGTATTTTATTATCACTTGGTATTTTCCCTTGTTTCTGTTGATTTTGAAGGTTGCTTTTCCTTTTTTGTTGGTTTTTGCCTTGAGTATGTTTTTCTTTCCGGTTTTTTTGGTCTTATTTTTTGTTGTTTTTT
>NZ_SUTK01000101.1 GCF_015062905.1 Methanobrevibacter thaueri | reverse complement strand
TTATTCCTTCAGTTATTGTGTCCGTACCTATGGTATAGGTGTAATTGCGTTCCAGATTGATTGTGCTTTTGTCTGAAGCATCATCAATCAGTTTTTGAAGCTCGCCAAATTCCCCTGATGATGACAACTCATCACCGTCGGATGATTTTAAGCTGACATCAGTTGAATCATCACTTTCACCCAATGTCGCTTTTTCCTCATTTGTCTGCAGATTATCCTCACTGATCTTATCGTTTGAGGACAATTCGATTTGATCTGTATCATTACTTGCTATCGCATCATCCATTTCGCCTGCACACACGCTGGTCAGGCTTAATATAAAAATAACAAGTATCAACATGATTATTGATTTGTTAACCTTCATATAAACACTCCGTATGAAAAAATATTATTCTTTTGCCATATTCAATTTTAAAGAAAAATAATGATCATTCAAAAAAAAATTTAATATACATACAATATGAATTCTATCATTCAAAGAATATATATTATATGAGTAAATCATGGAAAAACTAAGAAATTGGGTTTTTCAAAAAAATAAGTTAAAATAAAAAAAATAGTGTAGATGCATGATGCATCTACTTGATTCGGATTTTCACTTTTTTAGTCACTTTATTGTAGTACTTGCTGCCCTTGTAGGATACTTTAGCATTATAATTTCCTTTCTTGGTCAATTTCTTGATTTTAAAGGTTGCCTTACCCTTGCTGTTGGTTTTGGCCTTGAAGGTTTTCTTGCCGATTTTAATGGTGACCTTTGCCTTCTTGATTGCCTTTCCAACATTGTTTTTAAGAACAATACTGTACTTTTTGACCTTAACTGACCTTTTAAAGGTTTTCTTTTTGGCAGTCAGTTTAGGAGTGGCCTTCTTAACGGTGACTTTAATATCCTTAGCGGACTTGTCATAAACGGCATCTCCGTTGAATGCTACCTTGGCAGTGTATGCTTTAGGAGCAAGCCCTTTAGTGGAAACCTTAATCTGACCGTTACTGTCGGTAGTGTAGGTTTTAGCACCGTTCAAGTTAACAGTCACCTTAACGTCGCTTAAAGCCTTGCCGGTACCGTCCTTTAATGTGATTACAAGATATTTGTTCACATTATATGTGGCAGTTATTGCAGATCCGGTTATTTCTGTTTTGATTTTATTTACGGCTATAGTTCCATTGCGGACGATTACATTGTATGGTCCGTCGAATAATGCGCTGACCTTGTAAGTGCCGAAATCATCAAATGTGTGCATTGCCCACCAGGTTCCGTTACCTGCATAACTTGCGTAGAATTCTTGACCGTCAACCCTGAAAATCATTTCACCAGACATATACTCTTCAAATATGTCAGATTTTGCAGTTATGTTGACTGTAAAGTCGTTGGTTGTGATATCAGTCATGTTTAAGCTTAACTGCCTGCTTGTGAAAAATGTTTTTCCAGAGAAGTAGTATGAATCCTCATCGTGGCTTACGGTTATATTATACTCTCTGACATTCTCAAGGACTATTTTACCCTCAGCGTCAGTGCTTCTAGTTATATTGACTTCAACACCGTCGACAACACCCCTAACAGTAACGTTCTGGCCGGATTGTGTATATAACATAACAGGCACAATAGTGGAATCACCAGTGTTCTCAATACCGCTTGCTCCCCAGTAGGTAACGTTTGTGACATTGACATCCCCTTTCAGTCTGGACAATATTGCATTAAAAAGGTTATTGTTACCATGGAAAGCAATTTCAATATTAGTTCCATTGACTGTTAAAGTAAATGGGGCTATAGAATCCATATTTGCCTTATTGTTCAGGAATGTGGAGTGGGAAATGGACCTGACGTGTTTGGATTCGTGGAGATTCCAGAAGTAAATTGCAGGACCCCTAGAAGCTTCATTTCCTATGAAATCACAATTTACCACAGTGGCATTGCCGTTGATGTAAACAGCACCACCATCACCACTGTATCTCCCATTACTTGCAATGTTGTTGGTGAAATTGGAATTTTCAATATTGCAGGAACCAGTATAGAAAGCACCGCCCTCTACTGATGCACGGTTGGCTGTGAAATTACAATCAGCGATATTAACGGTCCTGTCAGATGAGACAGCTCCACCAAATTCTGCGGAGTTATCTTCAAACCTGCAGTTGGTCACATTACCGGAATTTTCAATTAAGACAGCACCTCCCATACTGCCAACACCGCTTGCCTTGTTGGCTTTGAAAACGCTGCCGATCACATTACCTGAAATCATGGATATGGCACCGCCACCATCATATTCAGCAACAGCCTCATTGTTAGTGAAAATACAGTTTGAAACTTCACCAGTGCCGTTAAAGTAAATTGCACCGCCCATTACGGCAATATTGTCCCTAAATGAAACATCACTGATAATTCCGTCAACGGCTGCTATAGCACCACCCTTATCTGCTGAGTTGCCTATGAACACACCATTGAATACAACATTCTCGAATGTTTCAAAGAAATTAACTCCTCCACCTGTAGGGGAAGTGTTGTTTATGAAGTTAGAGTTGAATGTGATGTTGGAAGGACTTTCACGGTAGTTTACGCCTCCACCGTTCAGGTTTGCAGTGTTGTTAATGAAATCACAAGTGAAAATGCTGTTGGTGGATACGTTCTTGAATGTT
>NZ_SUTK01000037.1 GCF_015062905.1 Methanobrevibacter thaueri | reverse complement strand
ACAAACTCATTTACATTCAAGTTTCTTATTTATTGGCAAGTGAAGAAACTGTTGAAAGAGAATTTAAACCATTAAAGAGTATTCAAGATAATTATCCAAAATACGTAATAACCATGGATGATGTGGACATGTCTCATGAGGGAATCATTCATTTGAATTTAATTGATTTTTTAAGGGATAATGAAGTGATTTAACATCCTGGAAACCATACTCTTTTTAGGAAGTATGTCCTTTTTTAGGGAGTTTATCAACTCTGAGTTGATAAACTCCTTTTGGTTTTTAAATAATTATTTTGAAGATAGATAATACTTGTTTTTATTAAAAGTAGTAGATAATTCACCTACTTTTCGAGCATTATTTGTTCGCATTCTATCAAACAAAAATCGAAAAAGTAGTAGATAATTTGAAGTGTATTATGCCAACAGTAACATGAAGCCGGTTAAAAAGAACCAGAAGTTGCATAATCCTGATTCCCCACTTTTGATTGGTGAGGGGTGATGTTGTAAAGGAAGTCAATTAACCGAGTTATATTGATAATCAAACTAGATTAATCTGTTATTTTTATTGAACGAAGCCCCCTTTCAGCCA
This sequence comes from Methanobrevibacter thaueri, assembly GCF_015062905.1. GTDB lineage: Archaea > Methanobacteriota > Methanobacteria > Methanobacteriales > Methanobacteriaceae > Methanocatella > Methanocatella thaueri_A. Next base: position 14,203 of record NZ_SUTK01000037.1, on the reverse strand, counting down.
ACCTGTTGTGCATTTCATTTTTTAATGTCATCGCATCAAGGTTTTCGATTGAATTGCCCAAAAGACCTAATTCATGTGTCAGTTTTGCTGCTAAAACAACTCCACGTTCATTACCGGGAACAATCAAAAGAGGATCGAACTTCCGCACTTCTTCAAGAGTTTCCTCAAATGTGTCCTTTTCATAAATCATGTCAAATTCATAAGGAATCAACTCATATTCCTCTTTGACATGTTTTCCAAATTCCTTTCCGTCTTCGGTATCTACATTTTTTAAATCCAACACAACAGGATTATAACCTCTGTTGATTATGTCGCCTATAAAATTTTTTCCGGTTGATATGCACTCAACAACTATAATGTTTCTCATAATACCCCTTTTAATATTAATAGTGAAAGAATACACAGACCTCTTAAGGTCGGATGAATTTCACAAAAAAGCATCTGAAGATATTAGTTTTCAAATGCTCTCAGAAATATTAAATCATTTTTTGCCGTATAAACCATTATAAAAAAGTAATGAAATGGGCCCGACGGGAATTGAACCCGCGACAACAAGGTTAAGAGCCAAGTGCTCTGCCAGACTGAGCTACGGGCCCCATTGAAAATTCATAAAAATGATAATAATATTTTACAATTTAACCCTATTTAACTGTTTTTGTTTTGTGCAGGTAATTCATTTATCTATCTACTATATGTTGTGGCATTTTTGCCACTAAAACTATTAAAATATTAATGAACAAATAATTTTTCATGGCTCTTGAAGAGAAATTGTATGGAAATCAATTTGAAAGAAATATTGTGGGCAGTGCAATTAAATCCATAAGCAATAAATGGACATTTTACATTTTGAAGGATTTGTTTTTGGGAAAAAAGCGTTTTACACAATTCCAGGAAAATCGTCCAAATCTAGACAATAAATCTCTTTCAAGATGCCTTAAATCAATGGAAAACAACAATTTAATTGAAAAAAAGATTAATAATCATGAAACGGAATATTTCTTAACTTCAAAAGGAATGAAACTAAATAAAATATTATATGAATTGATTATTTTTGCTTTGGATACTCATGATGGAGATTTTTACACAAATGAAGAGATTATGTTCATTAAAGAAACTTATATTGATATTCTTAATTTATAATTTTGAGGTGATAGAATGTCTTTTATTAAAAAGTCTGGTTTAATAATTATATTGGGTTTAGTTGCCTGCACTGCGGTTAGCGGGGATGACAGTATGGATGATTTGGTTAAAGTGAAAATCAATGATGAGGTATTTGATGTTAAATTGGAAAACAATTCTGCCACACAGGAATTGATTAAAGAATTGAAAAAAGGAAACGTCACTGTTAATGCATCTGAGTATGGTGGTTTTGAAAAAGTAGGTGAATTGGGTTTTTCACTTCCAACAAATGATGAAAATGTCGAGACCAATTCCGGCGATATTGTATTATATCAAGGTGACAAAATATCCTTGTTTTACGGTTCCCATTCATGGAGCTATACAAAACTGGGTAAAATAGATAATTTTGATTCCAATAAGCTAAAGGAAGTTTTGGGATCTGGTGATGTTACATTGGAGTTCAGTTTAAAATAATTATAAATTTCATTAAAAAATATAAAAATGTGGTTATTATGGAAAATATTGAGATAACAAAAGAATGGGATAAGGTTTTTCCCAAAAGCAAAAAGGTAACTCATGAAAAGGTAACATTCAAAAATAGGTATGGAATCACTTTGGTTGCTGATTTGTACAAACCAAAAGATTCTAAAGATAAATTACCTGCTATTGCATGTGCAGGACCATTCGGTGCTGTTAAAGAACAGGTTTCAGGTCTTTATGCTCAAACATTGGCTGAAATGGGATTTTTGACAATAGCTTTTGACCCTTCATTTACCGGTGAAAGTTCAGGTGAGCCTCGTGACATGGCATCCCCCGACATCAATACTGAAGATTTCCAGGCTGCAGTTGACTATCTTGTCACATCAGATGATGTTGACGGAGACAGGGTCGGAATTTGTGGAATCTGCGGATGGGGAGGAATGGCGCTAAATGCTGCATCTCTTGATACCCGTATCAAAGCAACAGTCACCTCAACAATGTATAATATGACTCGCATTACTGCAAAGGGATATTATGATGCGGATGATAATGCTGATGCAAGATATGAAATGAAAGTTGCCCTAAACAATCAAAGAACTGAAGACTTTAAAAACGGCGAATATGCAAAAGCCGGAGGAGTCATTAAAGAGGTAACAGATGACTTGCCGCAATTTGTAAAGGATTATCATGACTTTTATATTGAACCGTTGGGATATCATCCAAGATCTCCAGGTTCAAATGATGGATGGAATGTAATAGGATGCATGTCATTTATATCTCAGCCGATTATAGCATATTCTGATGAAATCAGAACACCGATTTTAATGATTCATGGGGAAAATGCACATTCCAGATATTTCTCAGAAGATGAATTTGCAAAATTGACTGGGGAAAATAAGGAGTTAATGATTATCCCGGATGCAGTTCACACTGATTTGTACTATAAAACTGATGTAATACCATTTGAAAAGATTGCAGAATTTTTCAATGAAAACTTGTAAGTTACTTTAAATAGTAACTATTCTTTTTTTTTTATTTCGAAAACAATTTTTCACAATTAAACTTGTATTATGTCAATTTCAAAAAGTTGTGTGATTTGAATTTTCACTAGTTTTTGAGTCTCGAATTTTTTTATTCTATTTTTTCTTTTTTTTAATTTAAAGCAATAAAATAGGAAATATCTTCCAAAAAATATTTCCAAAACATATAAAAAGAACAATGAAAATAGAACAAGGAATTCAAGCAGATTCATGCTAAAATTAAATCATTGGAACATAAAAATGAAAAAATCACACAAGTTTTTGAAAGAGCCGTATTGATTTTGAAAAAATTATTTATAAAATATGGAAAACAGATATTATTATAATAAATAATTTTCAGGTTGATATCAATGAGTTATAATGCAAAAGATTCTTTTAAACAATATTCATCAAAACTGTGGATGAATTTTGATGAAGCAACCTTGATTTCACCAAACAGCATTGGTGAAAAAGAAAAAGGCATAATTGAAAAATCAGAATGCGAAATTAAAAAAGAAAATCTAATTGAATTCGCTGAATCCAATTCAATTTCAATTAATTCTTTATTACTGGCGGGTTTAACTTTAACACTCAACAAATTTAATTATTCGGATGAAACATTAATGTTCAATCAAAATAATGTTCCATTTGCCGCCAAATTTGAAAACAGGCAGATATCCGTCAGGTCATTTTTAGAAAAAATTCATGAGGATTATAATGCTGCCTTGGCGTTTGACGAATATTATGATAGTGGGGATTTTCCTTTAAAACCTGAATTCTATTATGCTTTTGATGAAGATTTAAAGTCAGATGTTGAATATTCCAATTATTTAAGCATTGTTGAAAATGATGAGACCTTTTTATTGTCCTTATTTTACAATAATGAATTGTATACAAATGAATTCATTGATTTATTCCTATCAAGCCTTGAAAAAATCGTTGAAGAAATAGTCCATGCAGATATAGATAAAACAAATATCTGTGATATTGCTCTTGTCGGTGAAAATGAAAATGTCATCTTCAGTGAAGTTGAAATGCCTTTGCTTCACAAGCGCTTTGAAAAGCAGGTAGCTGAGAAAGGAGATGAGATTGCTCTTGTTGCAAGTGATGCCACATTGACTTACAGGCAATTGGATGAAAAAGCAAATGTTATTGCAAATGCTTTGATTAAAAGAGGAGTCAAGCCGAAAAGCAATGTTCTGGTAATGCTTTCAAGGGACAGCAATTTGATTGCTTCCATTTTGGGTATCATTAAAGCGGCTGTGCATTCATTCCGATTGATCCGGAATATCCTCAGGAGAGAATTAATTATATTTATGAAAACAGTCAGGCAGACTATATTATTGCCAATGAATCCGGAGAAAAATCCTTAAACATTGAAGAGCTGCTTAAAGATGGCAATACGAAAAATCCTGACGTTAATGTTGATTCTGATGATTTGGCATATATGATTTACACTTCAGGATCCACAGGCAATCCTAAAGGTGTAATGATTAGCCATGAAAACATCTGTAATCAGGTTTCAAATCCTAAATCCACTTATGACAGTTTGCTTTGTATTACAACTATCTCTTTTGACGTGTCTGTTGATGACATATTGACATCTCTTTCAAATGGATTGAAATTAATATTTGCTGATGATGTTCAAATTAAAAATGTTCCTGAGCTTATTAAATTGATTGATGTAAATAAACCTGAAGTTTTAGAAATTACTCCTTCAAGGCTTGCTTCTTATCTGGAGGTAAAAGAATTCTGCAAGGTTATGTCCTGCTTCAATTGTATTTTCATGGGTGGTGAGCAATTTTCAGCAAAAGTTTTTGAAGATTTAAGAAAATACAGTGATGCTGTTGTCTATAACAGTTACGGCCCAACAGAAACAACAATCACCTCAAACAACAAAGAGGTCACAGACATAAACGATTTGACTGTAGGGATTCCTCATACTAATTATGTTACTGATGTTCGTGACATTGATGGAAAATTGGTTCCTAATGGCGTAATGGGCGAATTGTACATTGGAGGTACTGGTGTAGGTAAAGGATACTACAATATGCCTGAAAAAACCGAAGAAGTGTTCCTGACCATCAATGACATTCCATATTACAGAAGTGGGGACTATGCTATTGAACTTCCGAATGGCGAAATTGACATTAAAGGAAGAATAGACAACCAGATTAAATTAAGAGGGTTAAGAATTGAAATTGGTGAGATTGAAACCAATATTGGTAAATATCCGGGTATAAGGCAAGCTGTTGTTGTAATTAAAGAGATTAATGATAATGAACATTTATGCGCATATTACACTGCTGATGAAGAGATTGACAGTGATGATTTAAAAGAGTTTTTAAAAAATCGTCTTACTCGTTATATGGTTCCTACAGTGTTCATGCAGCTTGATGAAATGCCTCAAACACCAAACGGCAAGACAGACCTGAAACAGCTGCCTGAACCTCAACTTAAATTGTCATTTACACTACCGGAAACTGAAACCGAAATGATGTTGCATGAAATTGCTTCATCAATCAGCAAAACAAAGGAATTCGGTACTACTGATGATTTGTATGCTGTTGGATTTACTTCATTGGCACTGATGAAATTAAATGCAAGGATTTATGAGGAAATGGGTGTTAATTTAGATATTATTTCGTTATTGAATGATCCTACAATTAAAAATATTGCAAATGAAATAGAAAACAATGATATTCTTGATTTGAATAGTGTAATAGAATCATCCAAAGACATGGTTTATTACCCATTGACAGAAAATCAAATGGGAATCTATTATGAGTGCATTCAAAGCGGTGATGTTGCACAGTATAATCTTCCGTCAGTCATAAGATTCGGCAGTGAAATTGATGCAGACAGATTGCATGACGCAATCATTAAGACAATTGAAGCATATCCTTATCTTAAAACCAGAATTGTTGCACAAGAGGGTAAGGTGATGCTGAAACGTGATGATTCAATAGATATTGATGATATTCCAATTGTTAATGTTGATGATATTTCCGATGAAGAAATCGAAAAAGAAAATTTAAAACTATTTGATTTGCATAATGACCAGTTATTCAGATTTAAAATCTATAAAGCTCCTAGTGAAACAATTTTATTCTCAGATGTCCACCATATCATTTCCGATGGTGAATCATTAGACAAGCTGTTCACAAACATTTCCAATGCCTATCAGGGAATTGAAATTGAAAAGGAAACAATCAATGGTTACATTAACAGTATAATTGAAAGTGAAAACGAAAACAGTGAAAAATATGAATTGTCCAGGGAATTCTTCCGGGATAAATTAACTCATGAAGTTGATTCAACTGTATTGACTCCTAATTTGAATGGTAATTTTGAAGAGGGAATTTTAAAATCAATTTCCAAAAATATCGACCCCGAACTGGTTAATAGGTTTTGCAGTGAAAACCGGATAACCCCTAATGTTTTATTCATGGCAGTGACCATGCTGAACTTGAATAAGTATACGTTCAATGACAAAACATTGATTACAACTATTTTCAACGGAAGGTCAGACTCATCCTACATCAACACACAGGCATTTCTGGTTAAAACGCTTCCAATTGTTTCAATCAATGATGATAGGACATTATCATTTAAAGAATATTTAAATTCTGTCAATGATATCTGGATGGAAACCATTAGCCATTCTGATTATCCTTATACTAGGATTTCTGAAGAGTTTGGATTGAAACCAGAGTTTTTCTATGCATACAATAATCTTGACGCTGAAAATATTGAGATTGATGGCAAAACTTATAGGGTTAAATATTTGGATTCACTCGAAGTCAACTATAAAATATCCTTAGATGTTAATGAAACTTGGGATAATATTGAATTATTCCTTCAGTACAATGATCAATTATATAGTTCAGATTACATTGACACATTCTTAAATTGTATGATAGATATCATAAATCAATTAATTGAGGCAGATATTGAAAAATTAACCATTGGTGAAATAGAATTAGCTGAAAGTAAAGAGACACCTATATTCACACATGTTGATATGCCGATTTTACATAAACGCTTTGAAAAACAAGTTGTCGACAAAGGTGATGAAACTGCTCTTGTTGCAACTGATGCCACATTGACTTACAAGCAGTTGGATGAGAAGGCAAATGTTATTGCAAATGCTTTGATTAAAAGAGGAGTTCAGCCGAAAAGCAATGTTTTGGTAATGCTTTCAAGGGACAGTAATTTGATTGCTTCTATTTTAGGCATTCTTAAAGCGGGCTGTGCATTCATTCCGATTGACCCTGAATACCCTGAGGAAAGAATAAATTATATTTATGAAAACAGTCAGGCGGATTATATTATTGCTAATGAATCCGGAGAAAAATCTCTAGACATTGAAGAACTGCTTAAAGAGGGCAATTCAGAAAATCCTAACGTTGATGTTGGCCCTGATGATTTGGCTTATATGATTTACACTTCAGGTTCAACTGGTAATCCTAAAGGTGTGATGATTGGTCATGAGAACATCTGTAATCAGGTTTCAAATCCTAAATCCACTTATAATAGCTTGCTTTGTATTACAACTATCTCTTTTGATGTGTCTGTTGATGATATATTGACATCTCTTTCAAATGGATTGAAACTGATACTTGCTGATGATGTTCAAATCAAAAATATCCCTGCTTTAATCAAGTTAATTGATGAAAACAAACCTGAAATTTTAGATAGTACTCCTTCAAGACTTGCTTCTTATCTTGAGGTAAAAGAATTCTGCAATGTTATATCATGCTTAAAGTGTATTTTCATTGGGGGAGAGAAATTTTCAGCAAAAGTTTATGAGGATTTAAGAAAATACAGTGATGCAGTTGTCTATAACAGTTACGGTCCAACAGAAACAACAATCACATCAAACAACAAAGAGGTAACTGATGTACATGACTTGACTGTGGGTCATCCTTTAGCCAATTATGTAACTGATGTTCGTGACATTGATGGTAAATTGCTTCCTAATGGCGTAATGGGTGAATTATATATTGGTGGTACTGGTGTAGGTAAAGGATACTATAACATGCCTGAAAAAACTGAAGAGGTGTTCCTGACCATCGATGACATTCCATATTACAGAAGCGGGGACTATGCTATCGAACTTCCGAATGGTGAAATCGACATTAAAGGAAGAATTGACAATCAGATTAAACTAAGAGGATTAAGAATCGAAATTGGTGAAATAGAATCAAATATAGGACAATATCCAAATATCAAACAAGCAATAGTTGTAATTAAGGAAATCAACAACAATGACCATTTATGTGCTTATTATACTGCAGATGAGAAAATTGACAGTGATGATTTAAAAGAGTTTTTAAAAGACCGTCTTACCCGTTATATGGTTCCGACAGTGTTCATGCAGCTTGATGAGATGCCTCAAACGCCAAACGGCAAGACAGACCTGAAACAGCTGCCTGAACCTCAACTTAAATTGGCTTTGGTGATGCCTGAAACTGAAACGGAAGAACAATTATATGAAATCGTTTCATCTATTGCAGATGTTGATGAATTTGGTGTAACAGATGACTTATACGCTATAGGATTTACTTCATTGTCATTAATGAAATTAAATTCCATAATCTATGAGCAAATGGGCGCGAATTTAGACATTTCCATATTATTCAATGAGCCAACAGTTAAAAACTTTGCAATAGAAATTGATAATTCATCAGAAAAAGAGTCTGGCCTTCAAGAGATTATTGAATCAGCTAAAGGCATGGAGTATTATCCATTGACAGAAAATCAATTGGGTGTTTACTATGAATGTAAGCAAAATCCGGACGTGATTAAGTATACAATGCCTACAACAGTAAGATTTGGCAGTGATGTTGATGCAAATAAACTTAAACAAGCAGTTATTGATACTATTGAAGCACATCCATATCTTAAAACAAGAATTGTAAATCATGATGGTGAGTTAAAACAGAAAAGATGTGATGATGTAGCAATCGACGATATTGAAATTGTTAAAGTCGATAGCATCAGCGATGAAGACATTGTTAAAAATGATGTTGGTCCAATCCATATAGAGGATAGCCAATTGTTCAGATTCAAAATATATGAAACCCCTGATGAAGTTGTCTTATTCACAGATTTCCATCATATAATTACTGATGGTGTATCGCAAAACAATTTATTTAGAGATATAGCTGACATCTATGAAAATAAAGACATATCTAATGAAATAATCGATGGTTATACCTACAGTATTCTTGAAAAAGATGCCGAAAATAGTGATGCATATCATTCTGCAAAGGCATTTTTCGATGATAAATTGACTCAAGGAATAGAATCTACAGTTCTAACCCCTAATCTTAGTGGAAATCCTGATGAAGGTAAAATAAAACGTGTTTCTGATACTATTGATTCGGAATTAATTAATGAGTTTTGTAATGACAATTCTATAAGTAAAAACGCAATGTTCATGGCAAGCATAGTATTAAATCTAAATAAATTCACATTTAGTGATAAGTCATTGATTACTACAATATTTAATGGAAGGTCAAGTCCAAGTTATTTCAATACTCAAGGATTTTTGGTAAAAACCGTTCCGTTTATAATCAATAATGAAAACAGGCATTCGTCAGTCAGAGATTTCATTAAATCCATTGATCAAACTTGGAAGGAAACCTTGAGAAATAGTGCTTATCCATATATTAAAATTGCTGAAGAATATCAATTAAAACCTGAATTCTTCTATACTTATCATGAATTCTTGGAATCAGATGAAATGATAATAAACAATAAAGAATACGTCCCACAGGAGTTACCTGGGGTTGATATGGTCACAGTTGAATCTAAAATCAGTTTGGCCATTTATGATGAGGGGGATAAGTTTAATTTTATCATGGAATATAATGATCAACTGTACAGTGAAGATTATGTTATATTGTTCCTAGAATCCCTGAAAAACATTTTAGTCCAATTTCTTGAAAATGATGTGGATAATTATAAAATACAGGATGTTGCATTAATATCCGAAAATGAAGCGCCATTATTTGATGATGTTGATGATTTAATTATTCATGAACGCTTTGAAAAACAAGTTGATAAAACTCCAGATGATATTGCACTGGTTGCAAGTGATGAGATATTAACTTACAAAGAATTGGATGAAAAAGCAAATCGTATTGCTAATTCTTTGATTAAAATAGGAGTCAAACCAAAAAGCAGAATTTTAATCATGCTTCCAAGGGACAGTAATCTTATTTCATCAATATTTGGGGTATTGAAGACGGGTAGTGCATATATTCCAATAGATTTGGCATATCCTCAAGACCGTGTTGATTATATTTATGATAATAGTCAAGCAGATTACATTATTGCAAGTGAAACCAAAGGAAATGTTATTGGAATTGGTGATTTATTAAAAGGAGAGGATATCGAAAGACCTAATATCAAAACTTCTCCTGAAGATTTAATTTATATGATTTATACATCAGGATCAACTGGAAAACCGAAAGGAGTAATGATTGCCCATAAAAATGTTGCAAGCCTATATGCAAAAAGTGATGAAAATTATTTATATCAAAATGTATCCCATCTTAAAAAATCTCTTTCAATCACTTCAGTTTCATTCGATCCATTCATGATGGATTTAATGGTTCTGACATTTGGTTTAAAAATGGTATTGGCTGATGATACTACAATTAAAGATATAAAAGAATTAACTGACTTGATTAAAAGAGAAAAACCTGATTTGTTGTCTAGCGGAACTCCATCAAGAATTAATCAGTTTATGGAATATTCAGAGTTTAGAGATGAATTAAATAACCTCAAGTCAATGTATCTTGGTGGAGAAATGATGTCTGAGGAATTCGTTTCTAAAATTAAATCTTGTTGTGATACTGTTGTTTATAATTCTTATGGGCCTACTGAAACAACAATTATCTCAAGTTTTAAAGATGTTATTTCCTCTGAAAAGGTTACAATAGGAAAAGCAAGTTATAATTACATCATGGATGTAAGGGATATTGATGGAAAACTGGTGCCCGATGGGGTGATGGGTGAACTATATATTGGTGGACCTTGTGTTGGAAAAGGATATTATAATTTAGATGATAAAACTAAAGAAGTATTCCTAACTATTAATGACACTCCATATTATAAGACTGGCGATTATGCAATCAGATTGCCAAATGGTGAGTTTACTATTGAAGGAAGAATTGATAATCAAATTAAATTGAGAGGATTAAGAATTGAAATTGGTGAAATTGAATCGAATATTTCTAGATTCCCAAATATTAAGCATTGTGTTGTTGTAATTAATGAGATTAATAATAATGAACATTTATGCGCTTATTTCACAGCTGATGAAGAAATAGATATAAATCTCTTGAAGAGGTATTTGGCAAATAAATTAACTGAATATATGGTTCCAACTGCATTTATGCAGCTTGATGAGATGCCAATGTCTCCAAATGGTAAAACAGATATTAAAAGACTTCCAAAACCAAAATTAAATCTTGATTATGTTGAAGCTGAAAACGAAACAGAAGAAAAATTAGTTGAACTTGTTGCATCCATTGCCAATACAACTAAATTCGGTACAACTGATGATTTATATCAATTGGGTTTCTCTTCTTTAACTTTAATGAAATTAAACTCAATGATTTTCAATGAAATGAATGTGAATATTGACGTAACATCATTGTTCACAAATCCGACAATAAGGTCTCTTGCAGATAGAATTGACAACAATATAGGATCTGAAATAGATGTTGATGAAATTATTGAAACTGCAAAAGATATGGAATATTTCCCATTGACTTCAAACCAAATGGGAATTTACTACGAGTGTATGCAGACTGAAAAAATCAAATACACCATGCCTTCCGCAATAAGGTTTGACAGCAGTATTGACCCTGATAAACTTAAGGATGCGATTATTAAAACTGTTGATGCACATCCATATCTCAAAACAAGAATTATTAATATGAATGATGGAAAAATATTGCAAAAAAGATGTGACCATGCTGAAATTGAAGAAATAGAAATCGTCGAAATAGATTCCATTAGTAACGAAGAAATGATGGAAAGAGACATAAAACCGATTCCATTAGACAACAATCAATTATTCAGATTTAAAATCTATAAAACACCAACAGAAACAATATTGTTTGCTGATTTCCATCATATTATTACTGATGGGGAATCTCAAGGTATTTTCTTCAATGATTTAACCAAAGCATATAACAATGAAGAAATCGAAGCTGAAAAAATTAACGGATTTGAATACAGTCTGATTGAAGAGAAAACTTCTGTCAGTGAAGTTTCTAAGAAATTCTTCAAAAAACAATTTAGCCAAGACATTGAATCAACAGTTTTAACCCCAAATATGAATGGTAATCCGGATATTGGGAATATTAAACTTGTTTCAGATCAAATGAGCTCTACTTTTGTCAGGCACTTCTGTAAAGACCACTCAATAAGTTCAAACGTTTTATTTATGGCAGCTACACTTTTAAGCCTTAATAAGTTTACATTTAGTGGTAAGTCATTAATCACAACAATCTTCAACGGTAGGGCAAACTCCAATTTCTCCAATACTCAGGGAATGCTTGTTAAGACATTGCCGGTTATTGTAAACGGTGAAAATCGTGACATGATGGTTGAAGATTACATAAAAATTGTTGATAAAGCATGGAAAGATGCATTAATTCATAGCGATTACCCATACACAAAACTTTCAGAAGAGTATCAATTAAAACCTGAATTCTTCTATGCGTTTCACGAATCCTTAAATAATGGTATTGAACTTAATGGTAGGTCTTATGAAGCAATGGACCTTGATGGTACTGTTTCAACTGACTACAAAATAAACATGGACATTTATGATGATGGGGAACTTATTACTTTGTATTTGGAGTATAATGACCAAATCTATACTGAAGAGTATGTTAATCTGTTCCTGCATTCAATTAAATATGTCTTATTCCAATTCTTTGTACACGATATGGACAAGCTAAAAATAAGTGATATCGAATTGATGGAAGGCGAAATTCCAGAATTTAAAGAGATTGACACTCCGATTTTACATAAACGCTTTGAAAAACAGGTTGTTGAAAAAGCAAATAATGTGGCATTGGTTGCAAGTGATGCCACTTTAACTTATGGCGAGTTGAATGAGAAAAGTAATAGGATTGCAAATGCATTAATCAGGCGAGGTGTAAAGCCAAAAAGCAATGTCCTTATAATGCTTAAAAGGGACAGTAATTTGATTGCTTCCATTTTAGGTGTTCTGAAAGCAGGCTGCGCATATGTTCCTATTGATCCGGAATACCCTCAGGAAAGAATCAACTACATTTATGAAAACAGTCAGGCGGATTATATCATAAGCTATGAGACTTCTGAAAATTCAATAAGTGTCAATGAACTTCTTGAAGAGGAAAACACTGTCAATCCGAATGTGGATGTTCTTCCTGATGATTTGGCATATATGATTTATACTTCCGGGTCCACAGGTAATCCTAAAGGTGTAATGATTACTCATAAAAACATCTGCAATCAGGCTCAAAACCCTAAATCCACTTATGATAGTTTGCTTTGTATCACAACTATCTCTTTTGACGTGTCTGTTGATGACATACTGACATCCCTTTCAAATGGATTGAAATTGATACTTGCCGATGATATTCAAATCAGAAACGTTCCAGAGCTTATTAAACTGATTGATGAAAATAAGCCGGAAGTTTTAGAAATCACTCCTTCAAGAATAGGATCATATCTTGAATTAAAGGAATTCTGTAATGTGATTTCTTGTTTAAAATGTATTTTCCTTGGTGGAGAGCAATTTTCAGCAAAAGTTTATGAAAATTTAAGAAAATACAGCGATGCAGTTATTTATAACAGTTACGGTCCGACAGAAACAACAATCACCTCAAACAACAAAGCGGTCACTGATATAAACAATTTGACTGTGGGTCCTCCTTTAACCAATTATGTCACTGATGTTCGTGACATTGATGGGAAATTGGTCCCTAATGGTGTAATGGGTGAATTGTACATTGGGGGTATGAGTGTTGGAAAAGGATACTACAACATGCCTGAAAAAACCAAGGAATCATTCTTAACTATCAATGGCATTCCATATTACAGAAGTGGAGATTATGCTATTGAACTTCCAAATGGTGAAATCGACATTAAAGGAAGAATCGACAACCAAATCAAATTAAGAGGATTAAGAATCGAAATAGGTGAGATTGAAACCAATATTGGTCAATATCCAGATATAAGGCAGGCTGTTGTTGTAATCAAAGAGATTAACAATGTTGACCATTTATGTGCATATTACACTGCAAATAGCGAAATTGACCGTGATGACCTAAAAGAGTTTTTAAAAGATCGTCTCACTAATTATATGATTCCGACCGTGTTCATGCAGCTTGATGAAATGCCTCAAACACCAAACGGAAAAACGGATACTAAAAAACTTCCGGAACCAAAATTGGATTTGAATTATGTGGCACCAAAAACAAGACTTGAACATGAAATTTGTGCTATGTTTTCATCCATATTGAATTTAGAAACTGTTGGTGCAGAGGATAATTTCTTTGAAATTGGAG
>NZ_SUTK01000100.1 GCF_015062905.1 Methanobrevibacter thaueri | reverse complement strand
CGCAATCAATAGGATGGGCAATGCATTCATTGACCTTGGAAAATTTGATGAAGCGTTGGACTGTTTTAACAAAGCTATTTCTCTTGAAAAATATAACATCGACTTTTTACTCAATAAGGGTGTTGTCTTGATGGAACTTGGCAAATTTGAAGAGGCTGTTGACAGTTTCAATCAGGTATTGCTGAGAAGTCCTGACAATGAGGATGCCTTTTTCTTAAAAGAAGAATGTTTGGAAAACTTTTGATGTAGATTACCAACATCAAATTAACTATTTTTCATTTTAATGTTGGTTATTTTTAAAAATGATTCCTTTAAAATTAGGTTTCTATTTGTAAGATATTTTTTAATTCATCATAAAATCAATTTGGTGAAAAGAAAAATGGGTGATGGTGGGAGTTTAATTATTTTTTGTATTTTTTAATTAAACCGATTCCCCATTCGGTCATTTCATCCGCTTTTTGTTGTGAATCTGATTCGGCAAAGCATCTGAAAATTGGTTCTGTTCCGGATGGTCTTATGATTACCCAACCATCTTCTTTAAGGATTTTAACACCATCTGTCAAGTCAAGTTCAAAATCGGTTGTAGTTTTAATCTCATCGGCAATGCTGGTCATCACATCCTGTTTTTGGTCGTCACTACATTCGATTTTCATTTTGCTGGAATAGTAAACCGGCAGTTCACTTACCAATTCGGAAAGGGATTTTTTCTCTTTTGCAATGGTTTCCAGGATTTTAGCTACAGTCATTACTGCATCCCTTCCATAAACGAAGTCAGGGAAAATCAAACCTCCGTTTTCTTCTCCTCCAAACAATCCGTTTTCATCCTTGAGCTTACGGGCTACAAGCAAATCTCCTACAGCAGTTGCTATTACCTTACCGTTGTACTCATCAGCGATGTCATAAATTGCCTGGGATGTTGCAACGGTTGTAACTATGGTTCCGCCATTGTTTTCCTTAAGCATTTGCTTTTCAACAAGGGTAAATGTTTTATCTCCTAAGACAAATTTACCATTTTCATCGATACAGATGGTTCTGTCTGCATCTCCGTCATGTGCAAGACCTATATCTGCATTAAGCTCTTTAACAACACTGATTAGTTCCTGCAAGTTCTCTTCGATTGGTTCAGGGTCACGACCTGGGAAAAATCCGTCAGCTTGACAGTTAAGTGTTGTAACTTCACATCCAAGTTTTCTGATGAGATATGGTGCGGTATATGATCCGGCACCGGAGCCGCAGTCAACAACAACTTTCAAATTAGCTTCTCTGATGGATTCAACGTCAACCTTGGAGATTGCTTCTTCGATGTATTCATCAATAATCTTGTCGTTTTTATAGATTTGGCCAATTTCAGACCAATGAGCCCTTTTAGGTTCACTATCAAAGTATAACTTTTCAATTGCAAGATCCATTTCGTCAGGAATTCCAATACCGAATTCATCTAAAAACTTCAATCCGTTATATTTCGGAGGGTTATGTGAAGCAGTAATCATCACTCCGCCATCGTAATATTTGCGTACAGCATATTGAACTCCTGGTGTTGGCATATTCCTAAATCCACAACATCACATCCTGAAGATAGAAGTCCTGCTTTTACAGCTTCCATTAACATCGGACTGGATGTTCTTGTATCTCCACCAACAGCTACAGTACCTTGAATTTGAGTTCCATAACAAGCAGCAAGTCTTGATGCAAACTCGGGAGTTAAAACATCATTTGCAGTTCTTCTGACTCCAAATGTTCCAAATAATCGTTTTTTATCTGACATTTTATTAAATCCTTAAAATTTTATTTTATATTATTTTTGGATTTTAGTTAATAAATATCTATTCATTTAACTAGCTATTTTCAGACTGTCTCCTGAAGATAAAATTAATTCCAACTGGGAGTTGTATTCGGTAACTTTTCCGACAACTTCTACTTTTTTATCTTTAAAATCATTGATGTCCAGATTATTGGATTGGATTTCGCCTGCCTGACTTTCAAAAATTATCAATGGCATCTGCGCCGTGCCGTCATTTATCGTTAAAAAATAACTGCTCTTGGATTTTGACTGGGAGATGTCCTGGACTACACAGCTAACCTTTACCTCTTCATCTATCATTCCCCTATTTATGTCTTTTAGTTCAATTTCCTTAACCTCGATTGTCGGAGTAAATATGATTAGGCCGATTATTCCAACAAGTGAGGTTATTAAAGCTATTTTCAATAATTTGTCGTCTGTAATTTCCATAAGTCTTTATTATTTTTTAAAGTAAAAATAGCTGATGATTTCAATCTGTAAGATTTATCTGAAATGAGAAATATGGTATGAGTATGTTTGAAGATATGACCAAAACAGAATTGGATGCAATATTGACCGGTATTTTTACCGCATCGCTGATTGTGTCAAATATCATTGCTGGCAAAACATTCGATTTCTTCTCATTTACATTGCCGTGCGATGTTGTAATATTTCCGGTAATTTATATTGTCAATGATGTTTTGGCTGAAATCTATGGTTATGAAAAGGCTAGAAAGGTAATCCTGCTTGGATTTTTCATGAATCTTGTTGCGGTAATATGCTATCAGATAACAATTCTTTTGCCTGCACCTGCATTTTTTGAAAACTCTGAAGCTTTCAGCATTGTTCTGGGAAGTACCTTTAGACTTTTGGTTGCTAGATTTGCAGCATATTTGGCAGGTTCACTTGTAAATGCAAAAGTAATGGTTTATCTGAAA
>NZ_SUTK01000099.1 GCF_015062905.1 Methanobrevibacter thaueri | reverse complement strand
AATATATCATTGTCCCAGTTGGAGCCAATTGGACAGACAACACCAACATTGTGGGTTATTATAATGTAATTACAGAAGATTATCAACCAACACCCGCTTATAAATTAATTAAACAAGCTCAAGACGACCCAAACCATCCATATTTCCTTATTTTAGATGAAATGAATTTATCTCATGTCGAAAGATATTTTGCAGATTTCCTATCAGCTATTGAAAGCTATGAAGAAATTCCACTATACGGCAATAATGAATCATTAAATCTTCCAGATAATCTTTTTACTATTGGAACAGTCAATGTTGATGAAACAACCTACATGTTTTCACCTAAAGTTCTAGACAGAGCAAATACAATAGAATTTGAAACGTTAACCGCTTGGGATTATATGGTATCTGATACAAGTGATGACGATTTCAAAGGAAATATTGATTATTTACAATCCCCGTTAATCGATTCAGAAATATCCAACTTAAACATTGATGATTTAAAGCAAATATTGTCAAACATCAATTACAATGGCGATACACTATGGGAAACATTGGCAATGGAACTTACTGTGCTTCAAGAAAACCTTAAAGATTCAAGTTTTGACTTTGGATTTAGAGTAATCAATGAAATATTGAGGTTTATGATAGTGGCATGGAGATATGAAAACTCTCCTGATGAATGGAACAATTGGGAAAGATATTTTGATGCACAAATAAAACAAAAAATCCTTCCAAAATTACATGGATCTGAAAAGGCTATTGGTAATGTCCTGACTAGTTTATTCAATCTTTGTTTGGAAGAGAGAAACAATAACGAAAACCCTAAAAACTTTGACATTAACAAAAACAATTGCAGATATTACACTTCTGCCTTAAAGCTTCAAAACATGTCTAAAGTATTATCAGACCAAAGATATGTTTCATTTATAAATTAAGGATTCAGATGATTGAGCAAAAAGTTATTATTCATTTAACTGATGAGAACTCCAGTGAAATTGGAATGCTGAGTGTCAGCTCTATTGATTACAGATTGGATAAAGAATCAAAAGAGAAATTATCTTCATCGATAACATTGGAAAACATTCCCTTTGTTGACAACCCCGATAATGAAACTCCAATCCAATATTGTGAAAACATCTCCACAAATTTTGCCAAATTGATGTTTTTAGAGGAAACAGAATATCAGATATTATTTGAATCCCAAGATGTTAATGCAAGTTATGATGTATTATATTCACTTGTCAAAATGAATGACAGTCATTTTAAACCATTCAGATTTGATTTGGGAGACAATAACAAATTTAAAATAGCTGGAACACTAAATTTCAGAAGTTACGTCGGCAAATCATTTTTGGATGTAAGAAAAAATGGAATTAATTCAATTAAAATTCCTATTGAAGTTAGATCTAAAAAAATAGATTATTTTACCCAATATTCAGCAATGATAGCTGATTTATCCCAACATGCATTAAGCCTAATTTTTGAAGTAAATTCCCCATTGTATCAGGAATTTGAACTTGATTATAATCAGAAGGAAACATATTATGAAGATTTCATGTTTTTGGAATATTTGTTTAGAGAGGACAACTTACCGTCAATATTTGAATATTTGTCTAAAAATCTGCATTCACAACTCAAAAGCCATGTTGAAACAGTACCATTGTCATTGGCATCAAATATTAATCAGAATACTTTAAGAAATATTGTATCAAAACCCAGCAATTTGTTCGAGTCTGATGCTGATTTTGGTATTGTTAACAAATTAAATGGTTATATTCCTCGTGATATAGACCAAATCAAGCATGAGGATATTATTGACATTCCCGAAAACAGATTTTTCAAATACTTTTTGGAATTGATTCAAAATCTGGTTGAAAAATTACTTGAAAGCTCAAAAGAAGGATACATTAAAGATAAATTATTGTATTTTAGAGATGAAATTGAATATTATCTGTCAAACAAATTCTTTAATCATATCTCAGCAATGGACTATGTTCCCTTCAACTCCCAAATTTTGCAGAAAAAGGAGGGTTACAGAGAAATATTTCATTACTTTTTAATGCTTGAATTTTCATTCAGGTTAAGTTGGGATGAAGTAAATGATCAATTTAAAGGATTTGAGAAAAAATTATCAGAGTTATATGAATATTGGTGTTATTTCAAACTATTAAAAGTATTAAATGAATTAAGCGTTGATAAAATAAGTTTTGAAGATGTTTTCAAAATCAATAAAGACAACTGGTCTATAACTATTAAAAAAGGAGTTCAATCAGCAAAAAACTTTAAATTAAATTTCGATGGCAATGACATTAAAATCAAACTGTTTTACAATTTAAGATTTTCAGATAATTCTCCATACAGATCATATTCACTTGCTTTTAGACCAGATTACACATTAATGGTCACAATCGGTGAACATATGCATTATATTCATTTCGATGCCAAATACCGTTCAGAACTTGAAATCATCGATTTTTACTCAAAAATTGGAAAATCCAATGAAGAGTTAGATAAAGAAATCAATAAAAGAGATGAACTTGAAGAAAAGGAATATGTCTTTAAAGATGGAGATATATATAAAATGCACACTTATAAAGATTCTATTTTACAAACTGAAGGGTCATATGTGTTATATCCTGGAAGCAAAACAAAAAGATTTAGAGAGTCTGAATTGATTATTCCATCTGTTGGAGCATTTTCATTAACCCCTGGAAATGATGATGTTGAAGAAGATAATTTAGCAATTT
>NZ_SUTK01000004.1 GCF_015062905.1 Methanobrevibacter thaueri | reverse complement strand
ACATAATTGAGCGTTTTTCATGGAGTACATACAACATACTCTGGAACAGTATGGTTTACCGATTTGTTCATCTCTGGAACCGACACAGTGGATGAATGCAACACGTTTAGGTTCGATACCGTCGGAAGGTTTGATTACGTGACCTCCGGTAGGTCCTGATGCGTTGATCATTCTTTCAATTTCCATAGCGGTAATTACGTTTGAGAAACGGCCGTATCCGTATTGGTAAATTCCGGATGGGTCGAATGGGTCGTAACCGATAGCAGCGACGATAGTACCAACTTCTAACTCGATAATTTCAGGTTGTTGGTTGTGGTCGATAGCTTCTGGTCCACATGCTTGTACACATAAGTTACATTCGATACAGTAGTCTTTGTCGATTGTAGCACATAATGGTACAGCTTGAGGGAATGGGATGTATGCAGCTTTTACCATACCGACACCTTCGTCGTAGTAGTTAGGTATTTCGATAGGACAAGCTTCTTGACAGGATCCACATCCAGTACATAATGCTTCGTCTACGTATCTAGGTTTTTTCTCAACTTTTACAGTGAAGTTTCCGATGAATCCGTCAACTTCTTTAACTTCTGCGTAGGAAATTAATTCGATGTTTTCGTGTTTTTGACAGTCTACCATCTTAGGTGCTAAAATACACATTGAACAGTCGAGTGTTGGGAAAGTTTTATCTAATTGTCCCATACGTCCACCGATAGTTGGGTTTCTTTCTACAACGTAGGTTTTGAATCCCATATCAGCTAAGTCTAATGAGGTTTGAATACCAGCTACTCCACCACCGATAACTAATGCAGTGTTGTTTACTTCTACTTTAGTTGCTTCTAATGGTTCGAGTAATCTTGCTTTTGCAACAGCCATACGTGTTAAATCTTTAGCTTTTGCGGTAGCTTCTTCTGGTAAGTCCATGTGTACCCAGGAGTCTTGTTCCCTTAAGTTTGCAAATTCAAATAAGAACTTGTTTAATCCAGCTTCTTCTACACATCTACGGAAAGTAGGTTCGTGAAGACGAGGGGAACATGCTGCTACAACAATTCTGTTTAAGTTTTTCTCTTTAATGTCCTCTTGGATCATAGCTTGTCCAGGGTCAGAACACATGTATTTGTAGTCGGTTGCGTAAACGACGTTAGGTAATGTCTTTGCATACTCTGCAACGTCAGGACAGTCGACTACTCCACCAATGTTTACACCACAGTGACAGACGTAAACACCTATCCTAATTTCTTCGTTATTATTTATTTCTTCTGCCATATTAATTCACCTTGTACAAGTCGTGAAAAATATCTAATATATATAAAAAATTGCAATTTAAAAACAGTTGTAAAAATTTTTACATAGTATTAGATATATTAATGTAGTAAATACACATATATAAAGCTATCCATAAAAGTCTTGGAGTAAAGTTTATATATGAGAAACGGAAATCTCTTTTAAAATAGCTTTAAACTTTAAATTAAAGTTTTTTATATGATATCAGTCGAAATAAAGTATAATATTTATTTTTTGATGAAATGAAAAATTTAGGTTTAGATAAATTTTCAATTTTTTATTACAATAACATAATTATTGCCGGAAGTGTAATCAAAGAGATTACAGTGTTGATTAATATGCAGTCTGATGTCAGTTCATAGTTGAGTTTGTATGTGATTGCTAGAAGCAATGACATCATCCCCGAAGGCATTGCTGCCTCAACAATGGAAATCTTAAACTGAAGATCGATTAGGCCCAGCTGTGTTGCTACAAAAAAAGCAACCAATGGGAAAAAGGCCAATTTCATGATTGATGTGAAAACGATCATGGATTTGCTTCTCTTAATGGCTGAAAAGTCAATGGACAATCCTAAAGCAACCATGATTAAAGGAATTGCTCCCTGACCCAGATAATTGATGGTATTGTCCAAAACAGGACCTATAGGAATGTTGATAAAATTGAACACGAGACCAAAAATCACTGCCCACAAAGGCGGGAAAAAAGCGATTTTCTTAAAAGCAGTCTTAACCGTGCCCCCAAACTTCAAAATCAAAACGAAAGACAGCATTAAAAATATGCATAATGTTGCAATGTCACAAAATATCGCCCTTAAAAAACCGTCCTGACCATAAATGCCTAAAGTAACAGGATAGCCCATGAATGCAGTATTGGCGATCATTACAGTTACCAATACGCTCCACAATGTGATGTCATCCAGCTTCAATCGTTTCAAAATGAAAAATGAGACGATGCCTGTAACGGCCGAAGAGGCCAAAATAACAAGCGGCAATATTCCCAATTTAGAAATCAAAGACAAATCAGCAGAATACAAAGCATGAAAAATCATGCAGGGAAGCAAAATATACATTACTATCTTATTGAACGGATCGATATCCTTTTCACTTAAAAAATCGATTCTTTTAAGGAAATATCCAATCCCAATCATTATGATGATTGATAAAATAGTAACTTCAATTTCATTCATGAGTAAATATTAGATAAAAAAAGTATAAAAAAGTTACGAAAAAAAGAAAGATTAAAATTAGCTAACGATACCTTCGCTAGTAATTTTAAATACACATTCGCCTTCAGGCAAATGAGGGGAATCCACTAAACGTGCGATTCTTTTTCCAGCCAATCCTTTTTTGAGCCAGATTCTGTAAGTGGAAGCGTGACCTAGAACGTGTCCACCAATAGCTTTGGTAGGACTTCCGAAGAATGAATCAGGTTTAGCTTGAACTTGGTTGGTTAAAAATACTGCAACATTGTAAGTGTTTGCAATTTGCTGAAGTGAATGTAAGTGTTGATTTAATTTTTGCTGCCTTACGGCTAAGGATTCTCTTCCAACATATTCTGCTCTGAAGTGAGCCATCAATGAGTCAACAATAACCAGTCTGACATTAACACCGCTTTGGATAAGCTCATTGATTTTATCAACCATTAAAATTTGGTGAGCTGAGTTGAATGCACGTGCAACATGAATTCTGCTTAATACTTGTTCGGTGTCTAATTCAAATCCTTCAGCGATTTGTCTGACCCTTTCCGGACGGAAAGTGTTTTCAGTGTCAACAAATACGCATTCACCATCAAGACCGCCAAGCTCTTCAGGTAATTGAACTGTAACCGCTAATTCATGGGATATTTGACTTTTACCAGATCCGAATTCACCGAATACTTCAGTAATGGATTGGGTTTCAATTCCACCACCGATTAAATCATTGAATTCTTGGCTTCCAACAGTTATGTGTCCAACATCTTTTCTTCTTTCATCTACTTCCAATGCTGTTTCAAAAGTAATGTTTTCAGCTCTACGGGCAGCTTCAATAACTTTTTCCGCAACACCTTCACCGATTTCGGCTTTAACTGATAACTCTTTAGGAGTAGCTGTAGCCAATCTCATCATATCAGCGAAACCTGCATCTTTTAATTTTTCTGCTGTTTTTTCTCCAACACCTGGTAAATCACTTAATTCGACCATAATTATCATTCCTTAAATTTATTTTCTAATAATATTTTTTCAAAAGTTTTTTAGGGTTTAATCTGAATTCTTCAGAATATTCATTAAAGCTAACATTAGCGATAATTTCGATTGTCATATTAACTAAATCTTCAATTTTATCTTCAATTCCATATCCTTCATCTTCAATAATGGAAATAACTTCCTCTTGACTCATGTCAATAAGTTCTTCTGCTAAATTGCCGAAGAAAGTGACTGGAATCTCACCTGTATCATCTTCCACCCTTGTCGGAATCATAAGAGTGTATTTAGGTTCATCAAATGTGTGGCCACAGTTGTCACAGATATATTCATCTTCAGAATCCTCTACACTTTCACGACAGTTTGGACATCTTTTAAGTAGAATCTTATCCGGATATACCTCTTTGATTCTGGCAGTGATATGGACATTAGTATCATCTTCTGTTAATGATTCAATGGATTTCGCAACAAATATTGATTCCATTAATTCATCTTGAGATGGTAAATCTTCCAACTCTTTTTCACTAGGTTCCAAAACGGTTGTTCCTCCGGATACAGTAGCCTGAAGACGGTTATCCATGTCTAGGGATAAACGAGGGTTTTGTAATTTGAGCGGTTGACCCATTTCCAAGTCCTTTTTTGCATCATTATCCCATAACACCACTCTAATTGAACCGGTGTCATCAGCAATTTCAATATTTCTAACGGATCCTGTATCACCGTTGTCCCTATCGAAATTACGTATTTCATTTAATTCGATTACTCTTCCGATGATGATTGTATCTTCTTCATCCTCATCCAAGTCTTCGATTTTCTTATAATCATAAATCGCTTTTTCCAATGTAGCAAGTTCTGGAATAAACATTGCAGAAGCTTGTTCTTCGGATAATCTAATAATTCTAGAACCTCCACCAATGTTTAAATCAACACTGTACATGCCAAGTCTGGTTCTGGCGTTTTCGATTCTGTATGCCTCACCTACTTCATAATCTCCTTCGGCTTTTTCATTCCAGAAAGATAATCTAACCTTACCGGATTCATCTGCAAAGAGGGCTGAACGAACTATTCCCACAGTGGAGTCGTCCCTCTGGAATTCTCTTGGCTCCTCGAGTGATAAGATCCTTCCGATAATGTCTATTTCAATACCATCCTCATCATAGTCAAATTGGATTTCTCCGATTGAAACCGGATGCAGTTCATTTCTGATTGCGTCCAACTCATCTATTTTCTCGATTGACAAGTTTTCCGGATTGACAGTAATTTGAGTGTTGAAATTGGTATTCATTGAGTATTGGCTTTGTGTGTATTGGTCATAACGGACGTCACCACCTATGACCTTAATGAAATCTCCTTTATTGATTGCGATACCTGTGTCATCGCCCCAAACTGTTACCCTTATCTCACCGGTTGAATCCCTGACATCGAAGTTTCTTAATTTACCTTCAGTATTATCGGTTTTTCTGGTAAATATTCTGATATCCTGGAGTCTGGAAACAACACCTATAATTGAAACATCCTTTTGTTCGCTTAAATCGCCGATCGGCAGGAATTCCTGTTGAATTTCAGGAACATCATAGTCCCCTTTAATGATTCTTCCATCCCAATGGGTCAATGTGATTTCATTTTCACCGTCACGGTTTGGCCTTTCGCGTGCCTGTGCCTGAAGAATTTTGACTGTGTCACCATCTTCTAATTTTAATTCATCAATCAATTCAACATTATTGTTCCATAATGTGTAAGAGATTTGTCCTGAATCATCCTGTAATTCAAGAGATGCAACTTTTCCTTCTTTTCCATTCTTTTCATAACTTCTGATAGTTGGAATTCTAATGATTCTTGCAATGATATTAACTTTGGTTTCAGGTTCAATGTCAGCAATCTTTGTGATTTCCTCTTCATAAGCAGGGAATTTTGATAAATCTTCCTCCAAATGAACTAAAACTGACCTTTGCCTTAAGTTTGCTTCAAGACCTGAGTATCCTTCCTTAATATCCACATTTTTGATTTGAATGATGTCTCCTTCTTTGACATTCCTAAGTAATTTAATATTTTGTGTCCAGAAAACAGCCCTTATTTCACCTGTGTTATCCTTTAACTCGACATTTTGAACTTGGCCATTTTGACCTTTGCGTGTTTTAAATGATCTTGGATGTGAAATGGATATTACTCTGCCTGCAACGGTAGTATCCCTGCTGTTGGCTTCAAGTTTGTCGATTGTATCAACGGCGAATTCAGGTTTTTCGGAAACGATTTCAGGTTCTTCTGTAACCAGTTCACCAACAACCATGTCTGCTAAACTTGTATCGGTCATGAACGGATTGTCAATTTCCCTTTGTCTGAATTTTTCCATTCTTTCAAAGAATTCCTCTTCAGAAATCTGGTCTTTAACTTTATCAAATCTTTCTTTAAGTTCATCTGACATCCCAGATGATGATTCTTCAACTTTATTTTCTAAAATAGATGTTGTATCATTACCATTGTGATTTTGAACCACAATTTTTGCAGCACTAAAATCATCAATAAGACCTAAATCTTCATTATTTGATTTCATTCTTTCAATTTCTTCTAAGAACTCTTCTTCAGAAAGTTTATCTTTAACTTTTTCGTATTCTTGTAAAATATTTTCTTGCATACCAAACCCCTCATAGAAAAGTTAATTATAATTTTATATTGATAGTGTATATAAAGTTAGAGAGAGAGCATTTGAAAACTAATCTCAATAACATTATTAATAAAAAATTTGTTATAAATATTATTCAATTGCGTCAACATGCAGATACACAAAAGTGCTAATATGCATTAGGATTTTTCTTTAAGGCGGTCTTGATCATTATAGCCAAGTCCAAACCCATATGCCAATTTTCTACATATTCGATATCATATTCTATACGTTTTTTGATTGAAGTATCTCCACGGCAACCATGAATTTGAGCCCATCCGGTCAAACCTGGCTTTACCTGGTGTTTTACCATATATTTTGGAATTGTTTCCCTGAATTGTTCAACAAAAAAAGGTCTTTCGGGCCTAGGTCCAACAACGCTCATGTCGCCTTTCAAAACATTGAAAAATTGCGGCAATTCGTCAACACTGGTCTTTCTAATTAAATCGCCGACTCTGGTTTTCCTTGGGTCGTCACGGGTGGTCCATTCGGATTTCTCTTCGCTAGGGTCCTGAACCTTCATACTGCGGAACTTATACATCTTGAAGATTTTACCGTTATATCCCATTCTCTCTTGCTTAAAGATAATCGGGCCGGGAGATGTCATCTTAATAGCGATAGCCGTAAGGATCATTATAGGTGATGTTATAATGATTGCTATTATTGATATGATATAATCGGAAGTGTACTTAAGGAACTTATTAAAATCATCATCAAGAGGAACATAACGGATATTGATGATAGGAATGTCCTCAATCATGTCAATTGACGGTTGTGCCGGGAAATATCTGATATAATCCGGAATTATTTCCGCTTTAATTCCAACCTTTTCACAACTCTCCACTAGCTCATTGATTTTATAATAGTATTTTAAAGGAATCGCCAAAACGACCCTATCGTATCTGTTATTTTCAAGAATATAATCCAACTGTTTAAATGAGCCGATTATTCTGCTGCCTTCAATTTCCATTCCGATATGCTCTTGCCTTCCCAAAAATCCGCTGACGGCAAATCCCAAATAGGGATTCTCGCGGATTCTGCGCGCAAAGGTAAACGCCAAATCATTGTCACCAACTATCAGGATATGCTTGAGATTCTTATTTTTAACCCTCAAATTCTTTAAGATACTCCTGATAACGAATCTTTCGATTATTCCAAAGACTGTTCCGATGATTGCCAGCAGGAACAGCATGATTCTTGAAAAATCCGGCTGGTTGATGATGAATAAAATTGAAACCAAAGCAAAGAATGCCAATATGTTAACCTTGATTATCTGAGTCGCTTCTGAAAATACGTTCTTGTATGTTCTGCGCGGTTTATACAATCCAAACGCAAAGTATAAAATCAGATAAACCGGAATGACAGCTAAAATAAAAAATAAAAGATAGCTAAAAAATCCCAAATGTCCTCCAATTGGGCCAAATAAAGTGGTTTTGAACCTTAACCAAAATGAACATAAAAGTGAGATAGATATGACTAGAATATCTATTAGAACCAACAATATATTCAATGCCTTTTGATTTTCCTTTATCATGTTAACTACCTAAAGAACTAGTTTCAATATATATTATGGTTTTAATATATTAATTAACTTTTCTTTTTAAATATATTTAGGAATAATTTTAAAAGGCAAAGAACAGCAATACCCAAATAAACGACCCAGTTCACGATGAATATTGATTCGCCGGCATGGTGCTTTTTATAATAAATGTACATCGCTCGATAAAATTCATAAATCAGTTTGGATTTTTGCTTTTTGCTGCTTGCACCCTTAAGGTGAGTGATTTTTGATTTTCCATAGTAGACTATCTTCCATCCGCCTTGTTTAATACGATAGCACAGGTCTATATCCTCACCGTACATGAAGAATGTCTCATCAAGCAAGCCGATTTGGTCTAATGCCTCCTTTCTGATGAACATGAACGCTCCGGTAAGACAGTCTATTTCATAAACCTCATCATCTGGCAGGTCTGTCAGGTTATAATTGTCGTCCTTGCTGTTTGTAGGAATGTGGAAGAGTCTGAAAAAAGAGTTTTTGACGTTTGGAAAAGACCTTTTGCATGCCTTGTCAAGTTCGCCGTTCTCCAGCAGAACCCGGCATCCGCACGCTCCAACATCCTCATTGCTTTCCATATAATGATAAATGCTTTCCAGGGTATTTTCCCATACGATGGTGTCTGAATTCAAAAGCAGCTGATATCTTCCACTTGCAAGCCTTAATGCCTGATTGTTTCCGGCTGCAAAACCGTTGTTTTCATTTGAAGCGATGAATTTGACCTTATCATTGAAATAGTCTTTAAGACGGGCTAAACTATCGTCGCTGGATGCATTATCAACTACAAATATCTCATATGAAAACGGATAATCGTATTCGAGAATGGAATTTATAGTATTCTTTGTCAGCTCGAAAGTCTGATAATTTACGATAACAACTGAAAGGTCCATAAAACTCACTGGCTATTTTTTTAAAAATTTAAAGGTATTGATTATTAATCTGTATTCGATTTTAAAATAATTTTTCGTATTTTGAGATTTGAATTTGACTTTGTCTATTTTGCTTCTGGTTGACAGCCCTTCCTTTATGCCTGAAAAGTATGTTGAACCGAAGCCCTTCTTAACGAAAAAGAGATATTTTATGAAAAATCCTAAAAACAGGAATATGAAATTCACGATTTTTAATGGAATCGGGAGGTTCTTATAAACGACCCAAACGTTGTTACGGGCAGCCAGACGAACTTTAAACTCGTTATATCTGCTTCCAGATGTTGCAGATCCTATATGATAGACTATGGCATCGGGGCATAGCAGATTCCTATAGCCATATATCCTTGACCTTATCGCCAAATCCACATCTTCCATATACGCAAAAAAGTTATCGTCAAACATTCCCAGCTCCAAAAGCAGAGATTTCCTGTACATTGCCGCACCGGCACAGGCTGAAAATATCTCGCAGACCTCTGTGTATTCGTCGGAGCTGTGATTTTCACCCGTTTTTTTAGTCCAGGCAAGCAGGTTGTACTCGTCTCCAACATCGTCAATCAGTTCCTTGTTGTCGTATTGAAGCATTTTGGCTTGAAGAGAGAAAATATTGTCGTCAGAAGACATCAAATCGACCAATGCCTTAATGGATCCCTTCTTTACTTCAGTATCATTGTTTAAAGAAAATATATATTCATAGTGGGCATTTCTGATTCCTTGATTGACTGCTGGTGAAAATCCCACATTTTCAGTGTTTTCGATGATTTTGACGGGAAAATCAAAAGAATTGCTCCCAATATACTCCTTGCTTCCATCAGTTGATGCATTATCAACGATGATGACCTCTCCGATGAGCTCCGAATCATTGTCTAAAGATTCAAAAAATGTCTTCAAAAATCTTTTCCCATTATAATTTGGTGTAACTACAGAAACCTTCATGCTAATCAATCGAATTTTTTAATTTCTTCCATGTTTTATAATATAATTTTGGACTTAATAAGAATAATTTAATTTTGGATTTGAACTTTCCGTCCCCTTCATATTTGGATAATTTTGTAAGCAAATCAAGCTCCTTCATTTTGCCTAAAACTTCATCAAAGTCATAGTCATTGTAGAAAAAGTAATTCATGTTTCCAAATATCGCTTTCGGAATTCTGGAGGTAATTACAAGATGGGCCAAATCATCCCTGCCCTGACTTTCATAAAACTCGGCTAATTTTTCAAAAATGGAAATGACCTCAAATCTCCTGAATTCACTAGTATTGATGGCGGATTCGGAGTGCTGGATGTAATAGTAAGTTGCTTCATTGCTGATAGCGATTTTATCCCCATATATTAATGTTCTAAGTGCAAAATCGATGTCTTCACCATAAACAAGCTCCGGATTGAACCTTATGCCGTTGTCATTGACCAAACTGGCCCTATACATCAGCTGCCAAAAATTGAACGGCATTTCCATGTTGAGCTCTTTTTTAACGAAATCGTCACATGACATGAATTCAGCGGAAAAATGATGGGGAGCAGATAGCTTGTCTCCATCCTTTTTAATGAATTGTATTAAACTGAAGTCGGTTTGACCGTTATACAATTCGGATAAGTGGTTTCCTGTAATGTAGTCATCCGCATCGACGAAAACCAAATATTCTCCATTTGCCACATCAATTCCACGATTTCTTGCACTGCTTACACCTGAATTCTGCTGATGTATGATATTGTGAGGAACTGATGAGCCGGACAGCTTCTGGTTGATTATCTCCAGGCTGTTGTCGGTTGACCCGTCATCTATGACAATCAGTTCAAAATTTTTAAAATCCTGATTAATAATTGAATCGAGTGTTGTACCTATATACTCTTCACTGTTGTAAACCGGAACGATAACACTAACATCAATATTATCCATTTTATCCACCATTATTTAAAAGATAATCTACAATACGCTTAGATGAATGACCGTCTATTTCATCAAATTGGGTCATTACAAATTCTGATATTTTGCTTTCATCTGATATGCCATTTCTTATTGCATCAATCAGCTCATCGGATGTGTAAACGATAGGGCCGGGAACGGTTGTTTTGAAATCATAGTAAAATCCACGTTCATTTGACAGATATTCATCCAGGTCATATGTGAAAAATATGGTAGGCTTATTTAAAATGGAATACTCAATCATTATTGATGAATAGTCGGTTATCAACATGTCGCTGATTAACATCAGTTCCTGTTCTGATTCATAGCCGCTTACATCAATATACTTCCCTTTTGAAGATATGTCATCCTTATAAAAGTTCTTTATCTTTGGATGAAGCCTCAGGGCCAAAACGTATTCTTCTCCCAACTGTCTGTTAAAGTCCTCCACATCCAAATAGTTGAAAACATTATTATATTTTTCCTCATCTCTGAAGGTTGGAGCATAGAGAATGATCTTTTTATCTTTGGGGACGTCAAATTTTTGACAGAAATCATCCTTAAGTTTATCCAAATCATGGTTTTCAAAGTAATAGTCCATTCGCGGAAGGCCTAATGCCTTGATTTTGGATTCCGGCATCTGAAAAGCCTCACTATAATATCCGATTATATTTTTAGAAGTCACTATCAGACAATCAGTATTTTCAGAGATTTTTCTTAATATTTCTCTGCTTTCGATATCGATAGAGCCTCCGAATTTTTTGGAAGCCCCTGGAGCATGCCAGAGTTGCACTATAGTGTTTTCATCACTGAATTTCATGAAAGCAAGGGGGAAAAAATTATCGTTTAAAAAGATGTACTTGGAGCCCGCAAGTTTCTTGAAGCTGCTGAATGATAATTTATCCTTGTAAAAAAAGTGAAATTCAAAATTGCCTCTTTTTTCGAATTCCTTTTTAATATAATCCAGATTACCTTTAAATGATTCACGAGAATCTATTATAAAAGAAATCCTATTCGCTTCAACGTTTGTATGTTTAAATAAACTAAACATCAAACCATACACTTTATGCTTCAGATAAGACATGATAATCTAATGGAAAAATGCTAGCATTCCAGGAATTGCTCCTGCAATTGCCTGAACACCCAAAATAAAAATGGCTAAACCACCAACGAAATTGATTACTCTTGCATATTTCATTGCTATTTTTGTGCCGAATGTTCCGATTAAAAACCAGCCTATTACAGCTAAAAAACTTAAAATTGCCAATCCTACAGGGTCAACATGTGCCGCAACACCTTGAGCTGCCAAAATCAAGTTTTCGATGTTGCCGAAAACCATTAATGGTAAAAAATGCATAATTTCAGGATCCAAACTATTCACCCCTGATTGAAGTAATCATGGCTTGGGCGCCTAAAATGAAAATAGCCAATCCCCCAAGGAACTCAATAAAACTAACATACTCAATAAGCAGTTGTGTTCCGAATGTTCCAATTGCTAACCACATTCCAACACAAATAAAACTTGCAATACCTAATTTTAACGGATTTACACCCGCTACAACACCTTGTGAAGACAATACTAAGTTTTCAATATTACCAAAAATAATCAATGCAACAAAAGGTAAATATTGCTCCAACATCCAAATCACCATTTCCCCAAATAATAACTAAACATTATTATTTTATCAAAATTAATATATAAAATTATCCTATTTGTAATGAAATTCTTAAGTCATGGATTGAAAAATAATTAATATCATCTATCAAAAATATTAAAAAATTTAAACAAAAGTGATAAAAATAAAAATAAAAATGAATATTATAAAATAAAGAGGTGCATTTCAAGTGTAAATTCACTATCTGTTTGCATACATTTTTTCATAATATTCCTGATATTGACCGCTTTTAACCTGATTTGTCCATTCCTGATTGTCGAGATACCATTGGATTGTTTCCTTAATGCCGACTTCAAATGTATATTCTGGACTCCAACCTAATTCGTTTTGTATTTTAGTTGAATCAATAGCATAGCGTCTGTCATGGCCTAAACGGTCTGTTACAAATTCAATTAATGATTCGTCCTTGCCTAAAGTTTCAAGAATTAGCTTTACAATATATATGTTTTCCTTTTCGTTGTTGCCGCCGATATTGTAAACTTCGCCCAATTCCCCTTCATGTAGAACAAGGTCAATAGCTGTACAGTGGTCATGCACATGCAGCCAGTCCCTGATGTTTTTCCCATCGCCGTAAACAGGCAATTTCTTGTCCTCAAGAGTGTTTGAAATCATCAAAGGAATCAATTTTTCCGGAAACTGATAAGGTCCGTAATTGTTAGAACATCGAGTAATGTTAATCGGCAGCCCAAAGGTTTCAAAGTATGCCCTTGTGATCAGGTCTCCGCCGGCCTTGGAAGCGGAATAAGGGCTGTTTGGCTGCAATGGAGTAGTTTCTCTAAAGTATCCTATCTTGCCCAAAGTGCCGTAAACTTCATCTGTAGAGATTTGAATATACTTTTCAACACCATATTCCTTGGCCGCATTCAAAAGGACCTGTGTGCCCAATACGTTTGATTTGATGAAAATTTCAGGATCTGTGATGCTTCTGTCAACATGGCTTTCGGCAGCGAAATTGATAACGTAGTCACATTTCTTGACCAGTTCGTCAACAACCTCCTTATCCCTAATGTCTCCTTTAACAAAACTGTAATTGTCTTTATTTTCAATGTCCTTTAGGTTTTCAAGGTTTCCGCAATAAGTTAAAGCATCCAGGTTTATGATATGATAATCTGAATATTTATTGACCATATATCTTACAAAATTGCTTCCAATGAATCCTGCTCCACCTGTAACTAGAATATTTGTCATAATATCACTCAGTATTTGATTTTAGAATCCTTAAAGCTTTTCCATTCCTTATCCTTATCGGACAAGATTATCTCATCGATTCCATCGAGTGGCCAGTCGATGGCAATGTCCTCATCGTCCCATCTTATTCCGCTTTCATCCTCGCCATGGTAGAATTCTGTGCATTTGTAAAGGAATTCCGCTTCATCAGACAATACCAGAAATCCGTGCGCAAACTTTGGAGGAATGTACAATTGCTTCTTATTGTCCTCAGACAATATTTCGCCATACCATTTTCCATAAGTCGGCGAATCGCCCCTAAGGTCCACCCCAACGTCAAAGACCTCACCTTTGATGACGCGAACCAGCTTTCCCTGCGGATATTTCAGCTGCAGATGCAGCCCTCTTAGCACTCCTTTTGAGGATTTTGATTGATTGTCCTGAACAAAAGTCAAATCGTGTCCGGCTTCCTTAAAATCGTTTTCCTGGAATGTTTCCATAAAATATCCTCTATTGTCTTCAAAAACGGTAGGCTCAACGACAAACATGTCCTTGATTCCAGTTTCTGTAAATTTGAATTTTCCCATAATAATCATCTTTTAGCTAGATTAAATAAATATTCGCCGTAATCTGTTTTCTTAAGCTCCTCGGCTGTTTTCAATAGTTGCTCCTCATCGATGTATCCCTTAAGATATGCAATCTCTTCAAGACAAGCGATGTAAAGGCTTTGCCTTTTTTGAACTGTTTCAATGAAGTTTGCAGCTTCAAGAAGCCCCTCATGGGTTCCTGTATCAAGCCAGGCCATTCCCCTTCCCAGAAGCTCAACCTTGAGTTTTCCACGGTTCAAATATTCCTCATTGACGGAAGTGATTTCGACCTCGCCCCTGTCAGAAGGCTTTACGTTTTTGGCTATTTCTATTACGTCATTGTCATAGAAATACAGTCCCGGGACGATATAATTTGATTTTGGCTTTTCAGGCTTTTCTTCTATTGACAGCACATTCCATTCATCATCAAACTCCACAACACCAAACGCTTCAGGTTTGTTGGTGTAATAACCGAATATCACTGCCCCCTCATCAAGGGAGGTTGCCCTTTCAAGTATTTCGGTGAACCTGTGTCCGTGGAATATGTTGTCTCCCAAAATAAGCGCAACATTATCATCACCGATGAACTCCTCACCTATGATGAACGCTTCAGCAAGTCCGTTAGGATTTTCCTGAACTGCATATTCGAATTTTATTCCGAGACTGGATCCGTCGCCTAGCAAATCCTTATACATTGGTAAATCTCTAGGAGTGGAGATAATCAATATTTCCTTAATTCCCGCCAGCATCAATACTGAAATAGGATAATAAATCATTGGTTTATCATAAAGTGGCAACAATTGTTTAGAAACGGCCTTTGTAATTGGATATAGGCGAGTTCCGGAACCACCTGCAAGCACTATACCTTTCATGAAACTCTCTCCAAGTTATTAGTTAATAATATTATCAGTTTATAATTCTATTAAACATGCTATAAATAAGTACTATTACACCATGAAAATTAAATATCAAAATAAGAAAAAACAAGGAAAATTAGATTCCCTGTTGTATTATCATTTTTATCTATACAGATTATATGATTTCAATTGCTACGTTTTGCAGAAATACAGTAAATATTAATAAGTGATTTTAAAGGTTAAAAACTGATTTTCATCTGCCGCATCCTGAAAAGTATCGATGATATCCCCATCAACTTCACCGGCATTGACCAGTTCAATCTCACATTCCATCTCACATAAGCAATCGTATAAGGCATCAAGATTCTTTCCATAGTAATCTGGCAAATCTAAAGCTTCCTTTAAGTAATCATGCCCTTCAATTTTAATCAAGTTACCGTCCAGTTGCATTTTAAACCTCTTTGAATGTATTGTAGTGGTCATCAGTGTAATAAACCTTATAGTCTCCTGTATTGTATACAATCCTTTCAGCACCACGCTGTGTTCCGTTTGCATTAATATCGCATTCTATGTATTTGGAATCACTGTCCGGAAGCACATGCTGCCTGTTGGTGAATCTGTCTCCGCCTATGCTTTTTCCAGGAGCATATTTCTTAAGGGGTCCCCCATGCCAGCCAAGGCTTTGGGCTTCCTTTTTAGTTATATAGTTGCTTGGAAGCTTATGAAACTCCTTAATGTATGCTGAAACCTCGTCAACTGTACAGTACTCCCCATCTTCAACAACATTGACATCGCTTGTCTTGTCATCCCCGAAATTTAGGAAATCAAGAAATCCTGCACTGACGGCGGAAATGCTGACAAAAGCGATGATTAATGCTATTAACAAAAATAACTTTTTATTCATATAATCAACTCAATGTATTCCTTAATTGCTTCTTTATAACTTCTAAGTGGCTTGAATCCTTTTTCCACCCAATTCCTATTTTCCAAAACAGAATAACTTGGCCTTGGAGCAGGCCTTGCAAACTCGGATGCTGTAACCGGAACTACATTGATGTCCTTGCCTGCAACCTCAAAAATATATCTTGCAAACTCACACCAGGAACAGCTGCCGGAATTGGTGAGATGGTATATTCCATAATAATCGGTTTCTATTAACTCGGAAATGCCGAAAGCCAGATCCGGAGTGTATGTCGGTGTTCCTACCTCATCATAGACAACAGTGATTTCAGAATGCTCTTTAGCCAATTCAAGCATTGTCTTTGGAAAATTCTTACCGTTGATTCCATAAAGCCATGCAGTCCTTATAATGAAATATTTGTCTAATATTTCCTGTAT
Source organism: Methanobrevibacter thaueri (assembly GCF_015062905.1). Classification (GTDB taxonomy): domain Archaea; phylum Methanobacteriota; class Methanobacteria; order Methanobacteriales; family Methanobacteriaceae; genus Methanocatella; species Methanocatella thaueri_A. The sequence continues at coordinate 64,071 of NZ_SUTK01000004.1, read as the reverse complement.
GGCCAGTTCGCCTTCGAGCTTGCTCTTGCCATAAATGCTGATTGGACCAATTTCCCCATCTTCGACAATAGGTTCGGCTGCACTACCATCAAAGACATAATCAGTGCTTATGTGGACAAGAGGACAATCGACTTGCCTGCAAGCCAGCGCCAAATTTCGAACGCCCCTGCCATTAACGGCATATGCAAGGTCAGGGTTTTCCTCGCAGCCGTCGACATCGGTATAGGCCGCAGAGTTGATAACGATGTCCGGTTTTGCATCGCAAATAAATTCGATTGTATGATTTTCATCTGTAATGTCCAATGTTTTGGAATTTGTTAAAATTAACTCATGATTTTCTAAAGCTTTGATTAAATCATGACCCAACATTCCATTAGAACCGGTAATTAGAATTTTCATATTATCACTTAAAACTTTAATATTAGTTTTTATATATGTTTGAAGTAATATTTAATTAATAATGGAGTTGGAATTATGAAAGTATGTATTATTGGTCAAGGCTACATTGGATTACCAACAGCAGCGTTATTCGCTCGTAACCACTGCGAAGTGGTAGGTGTCGACATATCAGAAGAAATGATAAAAAACCTGAATAAAGGGATTATCCATATCGAAGAGCCAGGAATATCTGACATTATCAAAAAAGCTGTTGAATTGAAAGTATACAAAGCAAGCCTAACTCCCGAAAAAGCCGACGCTTTCATAATTACCGTGCCAACACCATACATCGTTGAAAACTATAGCTGTGATTTGAGCTATGTCATAACAGCATGCGAATCAATCCTGCCTTATATTGAAAAGGGAAATACGGTCATTATCGAATCCACAATTGCCCCTATGTCAACAGACGAGACAATAAAACCGATTTTCGAAAAGGCCGGCTTTACAATTGGTGAAGACTTATTCCTTGCACATTGCCCTGAAAGGGTGCTTCCCGGAAAGATCATTGATGAGTTGATACACAATGACCGCATAATTGGTGGAGTTACACCGGAATGTGCCAAAAAGGCCAGTGAAGTTTACGGGCAATTTGTTGAAGGGGACTTGATGCTTACAGAGGCAAAAACCGCAGAACTTTCAAAATGTATGGAAAACACTTTCAGAGACGTTAACATTGCTCTTGCAAACGAGCTTGCTAAAATATGTGCTGAAATTGGTGTGAATGCACTTGACGTTATTGAAATGGCCAATAAACATCCAAGGGTTAACCTGCACTCACCTGGCCCTGGTGTCGGAGGACATTGCCTTGCAATAGATCCTTACTTTATCTATGCTAAAGCGCCTGAACAGGCAAAAATCATTAAACTGGCACGTGATACAAATAACTCCATGCCTGACTTTGTCGTTGAAAACGTTAAAAAGATTATTCCAGATGGCAAGATAGCCGTATTGGGTGTTTCATATAAAGGAAATACCGGAGACGACAGGGAAAGCCCAGCTTATGAAATAATTGCAAAATTAAGCGCCAATTATGAAATAGCTATTCACGACCCTCACATTGAAAATCCTGATTTTGTCAGTTTGGATGAAGCGACAAAAGACGCCAATCTTATTTTAGTATTATGCGACCATAACGAATTCAAGAACATGGATTATGACTTGATATCCAAAAGCATGGTTAATCCGATAATATTTGATACAAAAAATATAATAAAAGAAGTTCCAAACGAAATTAAATTATATAATTACGGGAACTTATACGAATTGAATTAAAAATTGATTGATTGGTCTGATTGTATTTGATGGCCATTCCATGCTTTTTGACTACTCCATTCTTCAGATGGGGATTCCCAAAACACATCCTCAGGTTTCAAACCTAAAGCCAAGAATACTGTACAGCATGCATAAAGACTGCCTGTATTAATATCGTCTTCACAGATTTCCATTTGTGATGCGTTTAATCCGCAAATTAACCATCCTTCAGAGTTAAAGTTTTGATTGCCTTCAAATTGCATTTTAATAACTTTTGTAAGTGCACTTCTGACTTGTGCCGGAGAAATATTTCTTGGCAAGACCTTTAATAAGGCAGCCTGTGAAAGCAAATGGAAAACACCACATCGATATGATAGGGCTTTACCTAAAAGCGGATAGGTTCCCTCAGGAGAAATGACTCTTTCAAGCTGAGAAGCTAACCTGGATGATCTCATTAATTGCACATCTAAAAATTCGCCATCTCTAAGACCGTATTTTCTCATTACACGCAATATATCATTGAGCATAGGATGAATAACCAAACTGTTAAAGTAATCTGCTTCAAATTCTGCACCATTAGAGTAAATTGCATCCCCAATATAGAATTCATCCCTGAATTTGGAAATGGCATATGTTAATCTTTCCATATCACATTCGCCTGTGAATTCTAAAAGTGCCGCTTCAATCATTGAGGTAAATAATAGCCAATGATTTTCATAAGGGGCTATAATTCTTGTATTCTTAAGTTCGCGAATTATTCTAGCTTGAACATCCATTGGTAAATTTAGCCAAATTTGATTTTTGGCTCTGAGTAATCCTTGAGCAAATAAAGCAACATCAACTAAAGATTGTTTAGGTTCCACAACAAAAATATAATCATTGCTGTTGGTATTAACGGCATTTCTAATACATTGAATGGTTAAATTAATATATTTATCACGAATTTTACCTTCATCAGAAGTATCTGCTCCTAATTCCAACCAAGGAGCGATTCCATTGAAAACTCGAGCAAAAGCTTCAAGATATGCAAATTTTTGTCCTTCAGTAGTGTTTGATTCAAAAGGCATTGTTTTTCTAAGTGACCCTTTTGACAAATTATTCAGGACAGGAAATGCTATTTTTTGCAATGTTGAAACCCAAAAAATCCTATCTTCCCAAACAGGAGTTTCTTCCTCAATTATTTGAGGTTCTTCTTCTTTTTTGAATCTTTTAAAAAATGAGTTGCTCATGATTTATATTTTGTTATACATTATATATAAACATTAAAAAGAGTTTATATATCTTGTAAAACAAAAACATTTATCATTAGTGAGAGGTTTAAAATATGCCAACAATGTCCGAAAAAATATTAGCTAGAGCTTCCGGAAAAGAAAGTGTGGAAGCCGGAGATATTATTATCGCAAATATTGATATAGCAATGACTCATGATTTGACCGGGCCTCTTTCAGTACAGTCTTTTGAAAAAATTGGAGCAGAGAAGGTTTGGAATCCGTCAAAAATTGTTATACCATTTGATCACCAGGTTCCGGCTGACTCCATTGACTCAGCTAATAACCATATATTAATGAGAAGATTTGTAAAAGAGCAGGGTATTGAGAATTTTTATGATGTTAATGCAGGCGTCTGTCATCAGATATTACCTGAAAAAGGCCATGTAGTGCCTGGAGACGTTATTGTAGGTGCCGATTCACATACCTGTACTCATGGCGCATTGGGCGCATTTTCAACTGGAATTGGTTCAACTGACATGGCAATGGTGTTTGCTGAAGGCAACCTATGGTTTAAAGTGCCTGAAACAAACAGATTTAACATTACTGGTAAGTTAAAAGACAATGTTTATGCAAAAGATGTGATTTTACACATTATTGGAATGATGGGTGCCGATGGTTCCACCTACAAAGCCTGTGAATTTGCAGGAGATACCATTGCGGATATGACCGTTTCAGACAGAATGGTTTTATGCAATATGGCGATTGAGATGGGTGGAAAAACCGGTTTGGTAGAACCTGATGAAAAAACTATCGCTTATGTCGAAAAACGTTCCAATAAGCCTTATAAAGTGTTCAAAACTGATTTGGACTCCTCTTCACTTAATGTAATAGATGTTGATGTTAATGATTTGGAACCTCAAATTGCCTGTCCTCACAACGTTGATAACGTGAAGCCGATTGGCGAGGTGGATGTAGAAATTGACCAGGTATTTTTAGGTTCTTGTACCAACGGTAGAATCAGTGACTTACGTGATGCCGCAAAGATTTTAAAAGGCAATAAAATAGCCAATGGCACTAGAATGCTGGTCATACCTGCATCAAAAGAAGTTTACTCAAAAGCATTGGACGAAGGACTGATTAAAATATTCGTTGATGCCGGAGCACTTGTGTCAGCTCCATGCTGTGGCCCTTGTCTTGGAGGCCATACTGGAATCATAGGACCTGATGAGGTAAGTCTTTCCACATCCAACAGAAACTTTAAGGGAAGACAGGGAAGTCCTGATGGAAAAGTTTATTTATCTTCCGCCGCTGTTGCTGCCGCTTCAGCAATTGAAGGAAGAATCGTTGCGCCGGAGTGATTATATGAAAGGAACAGCTTGGAAATTTGGAAATGATATTGACACAGACATTATAGTTCCTGGAAGATATCTGATTTATACTGATGAAGAAAGATTATCACAGCATTGTATGGAAGGACTTGATGCTGACTTCAATAAGAAATGTAAAAAAGGAGACTTTATCGTAGCGGGAACAAATTTCGGATGCGGCTCTTCAAGAGAGCATGCCCCGATTGCACTTAAAGGCGTTGGCGTGTCAGCCGTGATTGCGGAATCATTCGCCAGGATCTTTTATAGAAATGCTACAAATGTTGGAGTTCCTCTTCTTGAAGCTCCCGGAATTACAGAAATAATAGAAGATGGAGATGAAATCGAAGTGGATATGGACGAAGGAACCATTACCGCTTCCAATGGCGAAAAAATTACATTTAAAAAATTGCCTCCATTCATGTTAGAAATTTTAAATCAAGGTGGTTTAATTGAATACCTCAAAAACAAAAGATAAATATCAAATTGCAGTCGTTCCAGGTGATGGAATCGGCAAAGAGGTTATGAAAGCAACATTGGATGTTTTAGATGCATTGGATATTGATTTCGAATATGTTTATGGTGATGCAGGTGATGAATGCCTTGAAAAGACAGGCACCGCACTGCCTGGCGAAACTTTGGATATCATTAGAGAAGCTGATGCATGCCTGTTCGGTGCAGCCGGTGAAACTGCAGCGGACGTTATCGTTAAGATACGCCAGGAAATGAAAATGTTTGCTAATTTAAGACCAGTTAAAGCTTATCCTAATACTAATTCATTATTTGACGATATTGACTTTATGATTGTGCGTGAAAATACGGAAGGAATGTATATTGCTGATGAGGAATCATTCACCGATGAAGGAGCAATAGCAAGACGCATTATCACAAGAGAAGCAGAAAGACGCATTATTGACTATGCATTCAAATATGCTAAGGACAATGATAAGAAAAAGGTAACCGCAGTTCATAAAGCCAATGTGCTCAAAAAAACCGACGGTCTGTTTCGTGAAATTTTCTATGAAGTTGCAAAGGACTATCCGGACATTGCAACCGAGGACTTTTATGTTGATGCAACAGCAATGTATCTCATCACACAACCGGAAAGCTTTGAAGTTATTGTAACAACCAACCTCTTCGGAGACATCTTATCAGATGAAGGGGCAGGTCTTGTTGGAGGACTCGGTTTGATTCCATCTGCAAATATCGGGCAGGATGGAGCTTTATTCGAACCTGTCCACGGTTCAGCGCCGGATATTGCAGGCCAAAACAAGGCCAATCCGATAGCTATGATGCTTTCAGCAATAATGATGCTTAGATATTTAGGCGAAAACGATGAAGCCGACAGATTTGAGGCTTCAATATTGAAAGTACTGAATGATGCTAATACTTTAACCGGTGATTTAGGCGGTTCAGCTACAACCGAAGAATTAACCAGTGAAGTTATAAATAATTTATAAGGAGATATAATAAATATGAATTTCAAAAAATTAACCAAAATGCAAATGGCAGCACTTTTTATCATATTCATTATGGTAGTTAGTGGGGTAGCAGGATTTTTACTCATTATTTTCGGTGGTGCCGGATAGATTAAAGAGGATTGATAAAAATGGCAAGATATGAAATAGCAGCAGTAGTTGCTGAATTTAACTATGATATTACACAAATGATGTTAGAACTCGCTCAAGCAGAAGCTAAAAACAGAGGCTGCGAAATCACAAAAGTTGTTGCAGTTCCAGGTGTATTCGATATGCCTCTCGTAATTAAAAAATTATTACAAAAAGATGAATACGATGCACTCATTACCCTCGGCGCTGTAATTGAAGGTGCAACTGACCACGATCAAATCGTAGCACAGCACGCTTCCCGTAAAATCGCTGATTTAGCACTTGAATACGACACTCCAGTGGCACTCGGTATTACCGGTCCAGGTATGACCAGAATGGATGCTCACAGACGTGTTAAAAACGCAAAAAGTGCAGTTGAAGCAGCTATCAAAATGTGCGACAGATTAAAAGAAATCTAGTGATTAGATGGAAATACTAAAGCCTAACGAATTAAGAGAAAAGTTTAATGACCCATGGATAGCTCCATACGAAAAAGTATTGACTATGGTTGATGGGGACAGGGTGGAACTCGTAGAGTACCATCCATGTATTTCAGGGTCTCATTGGTTACTGCACCAATACAGAAACAATTCAGAGCTCATTGATTCCGCTTACCGTGACGGAAACAAGCATGTCTATAAATGTCATGTCGGCAAGGCTCCGCTTGACCTGAAGGCAAGTTTCAATGCTGCCGGAATTGATGAGATTATCGTTGACGGCGATGAGGTTAAGGTTACCCATGCAGGTCTGGCCGGTGCTGGCGTTGGAGCTGGAATGTGCAGAGGAATGGGCGAAGGTGTTAAATATGTTGAGCTTATTCAAGTTGGAGGAGGCTCAAAAGCAGGTAAGGCTACAGTTGTGACACCTAAACTTGAAAAGGTAGTTATAGGTGTTGACGATACAGACACCAAAGATGCAGGTGCCACCTGGACAATGGCTCATAATCTGGGAGTCGAACTTGCAGGAATGGGTTTCGAATACTTGGATCACATTATTGTTCAACTATATCCTCATAATCCGCACAAAACTCAAAACTGTGTTTCAATCGCTCTTACTTTCGCTGTCGAAAGCGATAAAAAGCAGGATTTAATTGATAATGTAATTGAAATTCTCAAAAGGGATACCTTATCCGATAAAACAGCAATTGCCATATTGGAAGGTTTAGACATTCCTGAAAAGTTAAGAGAGTATTCAATTGCTACAAAATCCGGAATGATGGATGTTGAAACTGCAGAATCTGTTGCAGAAGAATTGAACATTCCATTGATTGCGGTTACCGGCGAACAAGGTAAAGTCGGCGCTCTTGCAGCCCTTGGACTTTATGATGATGTTGAAGAGGCCGTGAAAGCTTATGAAAAAGAAATCTAGATTAATTCTAGATTTTAACTTATTTTTTTAATACTGAATTTCAAAAAAAATATGTGAAAAACAACCCCGCTGAAAAAATAAACTCGAAAAAATCAAACAGGGTCATTGATCACATAACGATTTTGTCATACGTTTCTTTTATTTGAAAAATCTTTTTTTCAAAAAATTATTACAAATAAAAAGGCATATGTCCCACCCGCCTGCCCAAAAATAATGAAATGTTTTCCATTATCCTAAACTATGACCTGATTACTTGAAAATGCACAATGTTTCATCCTTATTCATATCATGGTATAACTCCGCCTTATTTTCATCAAAGTCTATAACCTGTATCATGGAATAGACTTCCTCACTCAAATTAGGATTGATGTCCTCCAGGATATTCGGATAATCATAGACCATGTCCCTGTTGAATTCCAGTTTCCTCTCATTTTCAAACAATGCCCCATAGTATATTTCCGCTTCCACCAAATCCTGGAACATGTGGCTTCCAAAAGACAATTCCGGCATATAGCCAACCTCACTATATGCCTCCTCCAGGATTGCGGAAAAATGACTGATATCGGCAAACACTACAGGAATTCCCAACTCGGGAGAGGATGTGCCTATTCTTCCGGGAACTATCAGAATAGCTGTTTTATCGTTGTTCTTGCAATAAGCATTTACATCACTGATAACCCTGGATATTGAACTTTTCTGGGCATAAGGATATTCGTAATACTTGTGCGGATCAACATAGCAAATCGTGTCAATCTTGTTCTTGCGTGACATTCCCATGGAGGATTCCTTAATGTGGAAAAAGACGTTTTTGTCTTCAGGCATCTCAATGGCCTCATCATTTACTGAAACCTGAAGAGGGCGACATTGCAATAGATTTACATTGAATGAATTGTCCTCTCCAACATTGACTGTGTATTCAATGTCGACCGGGTAATCATATGCTGTTTGTAACGTGCTCAGGATTTCCTTCATCTCTTCAATGAATTCCTTATTCTTTACGATTCCCTCACAGTTGACGAACACTATTTCACGACGTTGTCCACGATCCCGAAACATTCTTTCGGCTTCACGGTCATGTTCGACCAAAATTCTTTTTGCATACCTTGGAATTACACCTAAACCCTCATCGACAGGTATATCATGCAAAGAGATATTTTTTAAATCGATGACATCAAGATAATGCTGTGAATATCTGTGCTTTTCCTTTATATCCTTCGTTAGTGTCACTTCAGGCTTATCAAGATTGATGATTCTTGGATAATCCTTTTTTGTCCTGTCTACAGCCTTAGTACCAAGACCCATTACAAGCCTCAACATTCCCTTGCTGTTGTCCATGTCCGGAAGCGGAGAATATGGGCTGTATGAAAATCCGACACCGGCAGCTGTCGGGAATAAATAGTCTCCATGATAAGAGCCTGAAACCCTTTGAACCAGAAGAGCCATCTGTTCATCAGTGTCGTCCAAACCATTTATTTTCCTGTATTCCAAAGCGGAAATGTTCATGGTACTTGAATATACAATCTTTACAGCCTCTTCAAAAGCGGCCAGACGTTCCTCAAGACTGCCCCTATTTACGCAGAACACAGATTCGTATTTTCCGGCAAATGCATTTCCATACCCGTCCTCAAGGAAACTACTTGACCTGACAATTATAGGGTTCTGTCCGAAGTAATCCAATATGCGTATGAATTCCTTTTTAATTCCATCCGGAAAACTGCCGTTTTTAAGGGCTTCCTCCAATTCCTTACCGTATTTGTAATAACCTTCCTGTGTCCTTTGCTTTACCCGAAGGTCCCACAAGTCGTTTGAAACGATATATGTATAGAATAAATCGGAACCTATATAGAACGAATCATCAGGCTCGAAATTGCTGTATATCTCCGGACGGTCCTTTTCGATAATTTTTCTTGCAAGCAGCATTCCGCATGTCTTACCGCCCACCAATCCGCTGCCGACACGACGGTCGTAAATTGTGATGTAATCCTCAAAAGTGAAGTATTCCTTGATTTTCGAAAGCATCTTTTCATCTTTCGTCATCATCAGCTCACAGATCTTATCGCATTCCTCGTCAATGTTTTTGCCTTCTTTATACTCCCTTCTAACCTGAATCATATACCTTTCCCAGCTGTCCAGGGTCAGCCCATCCTGATACTTGTCGGAATTGATGGTCTTGTAGTATTTGCTGACTTCCTGGCCATCCTGAAGAACCTTGACGAATCCTGTTTGAGGGTTGAACTTGTGTCCCAGAAACATGGTCTGGGAATACCTGTTCCACACCTTCAGAGGAGAGACGTAAACTTCCTCTGGAGAATTAGAGTATACATTCAGGAACAACTGTGTAGTTTCACGAATTTTGGCTATTGCATCATAAGAATGCCTTCCACGAATGATTGGGAAATATGCCACAGTGTCCAGTTGGAAGAGGAACGGACAGGTGACCTTAAAGAAATTGCCCATCATCAAATCTGTTGACCAGACCGCCTGCAGGTCACTCAGGCAGTCGAAAACATAAAATGCGTCAAAGCCTTCCTTTTCGATGATTCTGTGAACTTCAAGAGTGAATGTTTCAAATTGGTTATATGGATTTACCTGATATATCTTAATCCCATCACGCTCTATCATGCAAAACTCGGTGTCAGGATTATCCTGTTCAATTTCAAGCAGTTCAAAATCCTTATCGGTCATTTCTATTAATGGAGGATGATTAGCAAATCGAATGTATATCAAGTTCCTGCCATCTTCCTTTGCCTGTTTGACATAGGGATTGACAAAGTAGGAAAATTCATTCAAGTTTGTTACATTCCATACTACATTATCTCCCAATCGGATATTGTCTAAGGCTTCATCAAGCCCGGGAATTCCGGATTTAATCCTATCGAATGCGGCCATAATAATGTCTCCTAATATTTTTTAATTTTTTTAAACCCCATAATCTTGAATTTTATATTCTAAATAATTCCTCATCAAATTAATATTGCTTGCTTGACATTGGCACTCCGGTTAACTGTGATGCTTCCATGGTCAATGCAAGCAGGTCCTGACGTTCAAGATTTTCTATATCAGTGTTTCCTGCCTGTTGGGTCAAGGATGTCACTTCCTGAGTCATTGCCTCTATATAATTTGCAACTTGCTGACCTTTTCTTATTGGATCCAGTCTTCTTCTGAGCACCCTGTCCTGTGTGGCAATTCCTTTAGGACATATTCCTTCAGAACAGCTTTGGCAGACCTTACATCCTATTGAAATTAATGCTGAGGTTGCAACATACACGGCATCTGCACCTAATGCTATTGCTTTTGCCACATCCGCACCGGACCTTATTCCACCGGCAGCCACAAGACTGACCTCGCTTCTTAAGTTTATCTCCTTGAGTGCATCATCAGCCTTTACAATCGCTTCTATTGTAGGAATACCTGCATGTTCAGTGACGACTTCAGGTCCGGCACCGGTTCCTCCCTGCATACCGTCGACTACAATTATGTCTGCGCCTGCCTTTGCTGCAATCTTTACATCCTGTTCAACCCTACCGGATGCGAATTTCACAATAATCGGTATTTTCCAGTCGGTGATTTCCCTTAATTGGTTGATTTTCATGCCTAAATCCTCAGGCCCGACAATATCCATGTGTCTTGCAGGACTTAATGCTGAGGTTCCTTCCGGAATGTTTCTGACTCTGGCCACCTCAGCGGTCACCTTATGGGAAAGCAAATGTCCGCCCATACCAGATTTTGCACCTTGACCTATCTTTATCTCAACGGCTTCAGCATTGTTCAGGTAACTGGCTGAAACACCGAAACGGCCGGAAGCATACTGTGCAATCAGCTTATCGGCATAATGCCTCTCTTCAGGAAGCATTCCCCCTTCGCCTGTATTGGTTATTGTGCCCACTTTACTGCTTCCAATAGCCAGTGCTATTTTTGCCTCTTTGCTCAGTGCACCGAAAGACATTGCTCCGATCATGATTGGAGTATCGATTTCGATTGGGTTTTCAGCAAACCTGTCCCCAAGCACTACTGAAGTCTTGCAGGTTTCCCTGTATGAATCTATTGGAGGTCTTGAAACCTGTGCAGGCAATATGCTTAAATCATCAAATGTTGGGATTTTCCTGGTCAGTCCACATCCGCGCACTTTATATGCTCCGCTTTGGCTTTTACGTTTGATTTCAACCATTGTTGAATTTGACCAGATTCCTCTGCCTTCATCTACAAGAGGCCTGACATATATTGCATGTGTCGGACACATCTCTTCACATATTTTACATCCTACACAGTTTTCCTGATGAATAGGCAGCGGTTCATCGTTAATTACCTCATATACGTTGTGAGGGCAATTTGAATAGCAGCTGTAACAGTTTTTACATGCTGACTTTTTAGGATTGTCACATAAATACCAGCAGCAGCCAGGCCTATCATTGTTCTGTCTGCATATCTCTATTTTTCTTTCAACAGTGAATGACATCTAATTTACCCCCTCTTTTATATCTTTTAACGGTTTGAACACCGGACAGACGGAATATTTTGTTCCTCCGGATTTTACAACTTCATCAATGTCTTTGGTTATCTTTGCATAAGGCTTCCATGCCAGGTCATCTTTCTTATCAACAATGAGTGCCTCGGTAACGATTTCATTGGTCAACAGATAGTCTAAAAGTGTGGTTACAATGGAACCGTCCTGTCCCTGGCTATGTTTCAATGACCTGACTGTCAGCACTTTAATAAAGTCACCAATCGGTTTTGTATTGTCATTTCTTAAATTTTGAGTTGTAAACGTTCTAGGACAAACTGCAAAGCATGCATGGCAGTCTTGAGGGCATTCGCCTCTCATTATCGGTTTTGTATCATCGATTGTTATCAGATTGTCCGGACATACATATTCACATGCTCCGCAGAGCACACAAGCTCCGATATCAATGATATTTGACTTCAGATCTAAGAAGTTAGACTCTGAGATTTCCTTATTGATTGAATCGTCTGATTTTTGCCTCTGATACAATACCGGCCTAGCAAGAAATTCCTTATTTTCTATATGCTCTAGATTTTTGCTAATTTTGTTTCCTGCAAGTTTATTGAGTAAATTAAATTGAAATTCTGTAAGGTCTTTGGCTTCAATGAATTTTTGTTCTATTGCTCCATTGACTATTTCCTCTCCTTTTTCGGTTCTGATTATCAATGTTGACCAGCCGTCATCTGATCCTATGGAACCTACTGAAATGTCGGATGTTTCTGATGTCAATTCAACGCATATGTTACAGTTTTTTCTGATGATTCTTTTAGCTACTGATAACGGTATTTTCACTGTTTCTTTGGTTTTCAGTAATAAAAATACGAATCCTTTATCAATCTGGAATTTTTCAATGTCATCCATTATCAAATCGTATTCCTCTAAAAGATTTTCAAAGTACTTATATGAAAAATTCTCCATACAAAATAAGCCCAGTTTAACATCAATAGGGCTGTCAGTATAATGTTGCAGTTTGGATGCTGCCATAATTTCACATGGTGTTCCAACCATAGCTATTCTATGTTCACTCATTTTCTTAGCTCCTATTGTATATTAACGATTTTTTTAAAATTCTTATAATCCGCATCACTTAGTTCAAAATCATATTCTGTTAAAATTTCCCTTAGCTCATTTTGATCTTCAGGGGCGGCTTCCTGCATAACAGCATTTTTTCCCAGACTTTTCACTTCTCCAAGAACATAAATGCTTCCTCTCATAATTGATTCGCCAACATCATCGGTTACGTCGCCGAGTATTATGAGTTTACCTCCCATCATGAGCAATCCGGTCATGAATCCGCTGTTTCCGCCAATTATTACGGTTCCGCCCTTCATGATTTCACCGGTTCTTGAACCTGTGCTTCCTTTTACCAATACAGTTCCGCCATAGATTCCCTGTCCTGCACCGTCACCCGCTGTGCCTTCAATGACCAATTCTCCTTCGGTCATGTTGTCTCCGGCAAACCATCCGGCGTTTCCGTTGATATGTATCCTTGGGCCGTTTACCATGGTGCCGACAAAATAACCTGCAGATCCGTTGATTTCTATTTCAACATCTTCAGTTAAGCCTGCACAGATATTGTGTCTGGATTCAGGATTGTTAATGATAATTTTATCATGAGATATGGCCTGTTCTTTTATGGTACGGTTTAATTCTTTCTCATCCATATTTTCTGCATCAATTACATATTCTTTCATGGATAAACCCCCTCATCAGATGGTGTAAGCTCTTGTTTCTCCTGGAGCTATCTGTTCTATTTCATTGGAATCTGTTACATCATGCAATGCCATTTCCTCTGAAGCTATTGCAAAAATTTCATCAGTTTCCACCATTACTCCCGGCCTGAGGCCAAGCTTGTCCTTTGCAATTCCGATTCCGTTGGGAGTTCCGACCAATATTGAAAATGGGCCGTCCAAATCAATTACCGCCTGGTCAAGGGCTTCCTCTAATTTATAACCTTGGTCAAGTTTATCCGCCATATAGTGAACGATGCATTCCGTATCGTTGAATGACTCAAAAGTGTGTCCTTTTCTCTCTAAAGGATCTCTGATTTTCCAGTAATTGGTGATTTGGCCATTGTGCACTACAGTTATGTCTGGTATGATGTAGCTTTGGTATGGGTGTGCATGATAGCGGTCCACACCACTTTCTGTTGCAAAACGAGTATGTCCTATCCCGTGTGTTCCCATTCTGCTTTGAACGTTGAATCTTTCTGCAATGTCCTTTACTTTTCCGGTGTCCTTTATCATTTCAAAGGAATGTGAACCGTTGATTACCCTTACGTTTTCAAGTTCGTCTATCTCTCTTATGCATGGCTGTAAAAGAGAGTACTCGTCCAGTGCTATTTTGCATTTGTATACGTCTGAGTCGCCTACAGACTCTATTAACTGTTCTTCGAATATTGGGCTTATCTGATTTAATAATGATTTTAAATTGTCTAATGCTCCTCTTCTTCTTTGTACTTCGATATTTAATTGATAATAATTTTCAGGGAAATCTAAACTGCCATAGATTGCATAACCTGCTGAATCCGGGCCCCTGTGTTGTAGGGATTCCAACATTGATGTCAATGCCTGGCCTACATTGTGAGTTTTTTTATCTTTGTATATTACACCTGCTATTCCACACATTTTTTTACCTCCAAACAAAATAATAGGTGAATACAACATGTAAGTTAATGACAGATCAAATCAATAACTTAAGTCGAGTTTATTTTAAATCTGATATCTCAGTTTTTCATCATGCTTGAAATATCATGATTTAGATTTCATATGCCTAATGACTGCAATTCTAAAATTACCATATGCCTTAAAAAAAATAATTCTAAAATCTTAAAAACTGTTTAACTTCAATATTTCACTGTTTTCTGATTTCGCTTTAATTCTCAACCTCCAAAAAAATTTAATATCGATTGGCAGCCCATTTAAAGACCAAATTTTAAACAAGACCGCCAATCAATTCAGTGATATTATACGTTTAAGTACTCATCCCTTTCATAATCGAAGACTTGAATTCTATAAGCATCCCATTCAGCCCTTTTGATGTTATAGAATTGATTAAATACTTTTTCTCCAAGAGCGTTTTTAACAACCTCGTCCTCTTCTAATGAATGGTATGCTTCCCATAAGCTTGTTGGTAAATTGCCGATTCCTTTTTGGGCAATTTCATCTTCGGAAAGTGCAAACAGGTTTTCTTCAGTAGGTTCACCAGGATCAATCTTATTGTCCATACCATCTAAACCAGCTTCGAGCAGCACTGCAAATGCAAGGTATGGATTACAGGATGGGTCTGCTGACCTGCATTCGATTCTTGTACCTAATCCACGGGATGCAGGAATCCTTAATAATGTTGACCTGTTTTTGAATCCGTAAGCTATGTAACATGGTGCCTCGTATCCAGGCACTAGACGTTTATAGGAGTTGACTGTTGGGGATAATATTGCTGATAAAGCCGGTGCATGTTTCAGCAATCCTCCAATGAAGTATAATGCTTCCTGGGATATTTGGTTTTCAGTATCCGGATCATAGAAAATGTTTTTTCCGTCTTTAAACAAACTTTGGTTACAGTGCATTCCACTACCGTTGATTCCGAGGAACGGTTTTGGCATGAATGTTGCTTTAAATCCTAAGTTGTTTACTACAGCTTTTACTGCCTCTTTAAAGGTTATTACAGCATCAGCTGTTTTTAAAGCATCAGCATATTTAAAGTCTACCTCGTGCTGTCCTGCAGCCACTTCGTGGTGGCTTACCTCAACATTGAAATCTAATTTTTCCAGACCTAATACGATTTCCCTTCTGATATCAGTACCCTGGTCTAGTGGTTCTACATCAAAATATTCAGCTTCATCTGCAGGTATGTAATTTCCGTCTTCATCTTTTGTTATGATGAAGAATTCCGGTTCTGGACCCATATTGAATTGGTATCCTCTTTTTTCTGCTAATTGTAATGATTTTTTAAGCACTCCTCTTGGATCTCCATCATATGGTTTTCCCTCTGTAGTGAAAATATCACAAATGAATCTGCTGGTACCTTTCACTTCAGGTCTCCATGGAATTGTTGAAAATGTGTCGATATCCGGTTTTGCAAGTAAATCACTATCATTAATTGAAGCTAATCCTGCAATTGAGGATCCGTCAAACAATAATCCATCATTCACGATGTCTTCAACATCGTCGGCTTTTTTAAGAGGTACTGCCATACTTTTTGGTAACCCATGTATGTCTGAGAGCTCTAATTTCAAAAATTTTATGTCGTTTACTTCTATTGTTTTAATTATTTGGTCTAATTTATCATCTCTTTCTGACATTCTTTCACATCAATTTTTGAGTTTATTTTTCATTTAGCTGAATATTTTGAAAGTTGAAAATTTTTTACTAAATGAATTTGATATAATGTATAGTCGGAAATACATTGTCGGAAGGAACATTCCTTCCGATTAATAAATTTAGCAGTATTAATATATAAATATTTTGAATATGCGAAAAAATAAAAACTAAAATAGAAACAGTATTTTCTTAATTATCAGATGACTAATGCAAAACAAATCAAAAAAATCATTTAAATATTGTCAAAAGATGATTAGAAAAAATTAGTGATGAAAAACAAAAAAAATAGATAATTAACTGGAAATATTTCTAAACATTTGACGTGGAATCTAGAGAATCAAATTCAAAATTCAGGAAGGTTCCCTGGCTTTCCCGAGGAATTTGTTTTATGGATGTTGTATTCTTATCCTTAAACATTATTTCAACGGTGTGATTTCCATAGTCAAATGTGACATTACTGTTCTTCTTGAAGTTAAATGAAGTGACAAATTCATCATTGACCTTAATATCATATGTTGAGTTCTTCTTGAATATTCCTGATGAGTAAACAATTGATGTATTGTCTAAAAAGATTTCGTATGTGCATGAATGAACGTCTCTGGAAGAAACTATATACTCTTCATAAACTGTGGAATTCTCATTTTCATAGCTATGGGTCATTACAGTTCCTTCAAACACTTGCTTTAAGCGGGTGTTTTGTATCACATTTCCTTCTTCAAGATTCAAGAAGTTTTTAGCCTCTTTAGGCAATCTTAATATATTAGGTTCGCCGTCCCTCGCATCTTTGATTGTATAGGTGTTTTCATCAATCTGTATCGTATCGTTTTCCTTTACGCCCAATGTCATCATTGCATCGGCCGGCATACGTATTATGTCCAATTCATCTTCAATTGCAATGTCAACAGTGTAAGGGCCCCTTACAGTGATTGCATTGTCCCTTGCTGAATCGTCTGCATAAATAATCAGGTTTCTTGAATTAGGCTCGATTGACAAAACACCATTTTCATAATGTGCCGCTCCGATAAATGTTGAAATCATTAAAAGCAATAAAATGATTGAAATAATGAGCGGAAAATGAATTTTGATAAACGATCTTACAAGGTTTCCCTTAGGGGTCTTTTTAAACATTACGATTGACTTTACGATAACCTTGACAATATAGTAGATTGCAATTATAAGGCCGATTACACCAATCATTATACCGACAGCCAATGGAACAAAGCTTACGAAAAATATTGTAAACAAACCTAGGATAACCAGGGACAACCCCACAATTGACATTCGGATAAAATGACCGATTTCGTCAATCATGATAACACGGCCATACTTGTTTGCACGGCTCATGATAGTCCTTACAACCTCATTTGCCATCAGGTTCAAATCCTCAAGCGGGGACATGTCATGCTCGATTGCACCAATGTCGACCTCAGTTATTGAAATTCCCAACACGTCAGCATCAATAACGATACCCACATCGACACCATAGTCCTTTTCAAAATTAATGCGTTTCAATACATCCTTACGTGCCGCAAACTGACCGCTCAAAGGTTGTTCAAAAGAGATTTCAGGGAAGAAAAAGTTTAGAAGCGGTTTCGCTGTAAGTTCAGTTACACGTCCACTGGCACGTGCGAATTTGGTTTTGGTAATGTCAGTCTTTCCTTCGAGTATCGGCATAATCATCGCCTCAACCTTTTTGGAGGTCAGGTTATGAATGTCCGCATCAATGAAAGCTATAATATCGCATTCCGCTTCCCTGTAACCAGTGAACAACGCTTCACCCTTACCCTTGTTGGTTTCATGGGTGATTACACTAGCTCCGGCCTTCATCGCTTCGGCCTCGGTGTTGTCGGATGATCCGTCATTTACAACGAGTATCTCATCAACGAACGATACCTTCCTGACCACTTCCACAACTTTGGCCACGGTATCCTCTTCGTTGTAGGCGGGAATGATTACAGAAACCTTCTGGTATTTTTTGGGTTTTTGGGTTTTGATGCCCGCCAGCAAAAATGCAATAATTACGAAAAACCAATACAATTAAATTCACCGTTTTTAATTTCTACATTATTATTTTTATAATTTAAATAGTTATAAATGTTATTATTTATTCAAACAAAAAATTATTAATCAATAAGCGATAATATTGAATTAAAAAGAAATATTGAATATAGGTAGTATTTGATGATTGTTAAGACACTTGAAAAGGAATTGAATCTGGCCAACTGGCAAGTTAAAAAGGTAATCAAACTGATTGATGACGGCAATACCATACCCTTCATCGCAAGGTACAGAAAAGATGTGACAGGTTCTCTCAACGATGAAACATTGAGAAAATTTGATGAAAGGCTTAAATACCTGCGAAACCTGGAAGAAAAAAAGGATAAGGTAATGAAAAGGGTTGAAGAGCTAGGAAAGCTTGATGATGATTTGAAAAGCCAAATTTTAAGGGCTGAGACATTGGTGGAACTTGAGGACATATACAGGCCATTCAAAAGCAAAAAGCAAACAAGGGCTACAAAGGCACGTGAAAAAGGCCTGGAGCCACTGGCAAATATCATCTTAAAACAAAAGGTTAAGGAAAGCATCAAAAATATAGCCAAAAAGTATGTCACCGATGAGGTGAAAACCCCTGAAGAGGCGATTCAGGGCGCACAGGACATAATAGCTGAAATCATTTCGGACAATTCCACATTCAGAAAGAAAATCCGTCAAAATACCTTCCACACCGGCCAGATCGAAACAAAAGCCAAAGACAAGGACACCTCCACTGAATATGACATCTACTACAACTATTCAGAAAAAGTCAAAAGGATACCTCCTCACAGGATTCTGGCAATCAACAGGGCGGAAAACGAAGGCATAATCAAAGCAAAAATCACCTGCGACAGCGATGAAATCATAAAATATCTAAACAGGCACATGCTTAAAAACATCTCAAGAATTCCTGAAAAGATAGAATACAACAGATATACGACACCAATCATTAAGGAAGCCGTCAGCGACGCTTATAAACGTCTGATTTCCCCTGCAATTGAACGGGAAATAAGAAATTCATTAACCGAAAAGGCCGAAGAGAAGTCAATAGAGGTGTTTGCAAAAAATCTGAATCAGCTTCTGATGGAAAGTCCGCTAGTCGGCAAGACTATTTTAGGATGGGACCCTGCATTCAGAACAGGATGTAAGCTTGCCATTATTGACAAAACCGGAAAGGTATTGGATACCGCTTTGATTTATCCGACAGCACCTCAGAATAAGGTTAAAGAATCCATAAAAACTGTTCGTGAACTGATTGAAAAATATGACATTAACGTTATTGCAATAGGCAATGGTACGGCCTCAAGAGAGTCTGAAGAGATTGTATCTCAAATTATCAAAAACACAAATGTCGAATACATCATTATCAATGAGGCTGGAGCATCAGTATACTCAGCCTCAAAATTGGCTGATGAGGAATTTCCGGAGTTTTCAGAGGGTGAAAGAAGTGCGGTATCAATCGCAAGAAGGCTGCAGGATCCATTAGCGGAACTTGTTAAAATCGACCCGAAATCAATAGGTGTCGGACAATACCAGCATGACATGAATCAAAAGCGATTGAATGAATCATTGACAGGTGTTGTTGAAAAAGTGGTCAATGAAGTGGGAGTTGACCTGAATACCGCATCAGTAAGTCTCCTGAATTACGTTTCAGGCATTGGAAATACAACCGCTAAAAATATTATCGAATACAGGGATGAGAACGGAAGCTTTAAAAACCGAAAGGAATTATTGAAAGTTAATAAACTCGGTAAAAAGACATTTGAACAATGTGCCGGTTTCATTAAAATTGATAATCCGGATTATCCGCTTGACAATACCACAATTCACCCCGAATCATATGATGCGACCTTAAAATTATTGGATAATCTGAATTACTCCGTTAATGATATAGGAACCTCAAAACTAAAATTAGATAACATCAACATCAAGGAATTGTCTGAAAGACTGGACATCGGCCAAGAAACCCTAAAGGATATCATTAAGGAGCTCAAAAAGCCTGGCCGTGACCCCCGTGAAGACATGCCGAAACCGATGCTGAGAAAGAACGTATTATCGATTGATGATTTGGAAGAAGGCATGATAATGCAGGGAACAGTCCGAAACATTGTTGATTTCGGTGCATTTGTAGATATTGGAGTTCATCAGGACGGACTGGTTCACATTTCACAGTTGGTAGCCGATAGGTTTGTAAAGCACCCCTTGGATATTGTGAGTGTAGGCGACATCGTTGACGTTAAGGTCTTGGATGTTGATAACAGAAGAAATAGGATTAATCTTTCGATGATAATTTAATATATATTAAAATCAATATTTTATAGTGAATATAAAATTTATTTTTAGAAGGGATTTTTAAATGACACCAAAGATAATGATTATTCTTGGAAGTGGATCAGATATTGCCATTGCAAATAAAGCAATGGACATACTGGACAAATTAGAAATACCATACAGTTTAAAAATAGCATCAGCCCACAGGACACCTAATCTTGTTCGTGAAATCGTTACTCAAGGTACTGCTGCTGGAATAGAAGTATTTATTGGAATTGCAGGTTTAGCTGCGCACCTACCGGGTTCAATTGCGGCATATACGTACAGACCCGTCATTGGAGTTCCGGTTGATGTGAAAACAGGAGGTGTCGATGCTTTACAGTCAATCATTCAAATGCCTTACCCGTCCCCTATAGCTACCGTTGGAATTGACAGGGGAGATAACGCCGCAATTCTCGCTGCACAATTCATTGGACTTCATGATGACGAAATACATCAGAAGGTAATAAAATTAAGAAAGGATTATGCTCAAAAGGTAATTGACAGTAATGAAAACCTTGTCCAGCCGATTCACAGGCCATTCATCAGAAATGACTTCATAAAAGTCAAAGACATTGAAATAAATAAAGTTCAAGCAGATGAAGAGAATGGAGGATGCAAAAACAAGGATGCTGAAGTGGCAATCATTGTTGGAAGGCAAAATGACGTATTGACAGCCAAAAAAATTACCAAACTTCTTGACAGACTCAAAATTACATATGACATGAAAGTAGTCTGTCCAATCAGATCAAACAAAAAATTCATAGATTATGTCAAGTCCATGAAAAACGCCAAGATTTTCATCGGAGTCAGCTCCAACTCATCACAGGTTACAGGAGGACTAGTCGGCCTTACAGCAAGACCTGTAATTGGAGTTCCATGTACCAATGAAAACGGCGATGACTACATGCTTACAACTGTCAGCATGCCACCGGGAGTTCCCGTTGCAACTGTCGGCATAAACAACGGAAAGAATGCCGCAGTATTGGCAGGTGAAATATTTTCAATCAGAAATCCGGAAATGGTGGACATTCTTGAGAAATTAAAGGATAAAAAAATAAGCTTATAGTGATAACATGAACCTTAAAGACGAAAACATTATAGAAATTGCAGATGAGCTTTCAACTGAATATGAAATCTCAAAAGTATTAAGAGAATATCCTAAGGACACCGTTATTGTTAAGAACGTGAAAGGATATGACATGCCAGTTGTAACCGGAATCTGCAATACCCGTGACAAGATTGCAAAATCAATCAACTGTGAAGTGTCAGAGATTACCGAAAAAATCATTGATGCGATGGAAAATCCGGTTGAAGTTACAAAATTCACTGATTTTTCAGATTATGATAATTTAGATGTTGATTTAGGAAAAATTCCTATTTTAACACATTATAAGAGAGATGGTGGAGCATACATTACCGCCGGTGTCGTGTTTGCACGTGACCCTAAAACAGGCATCCAGAACGCTTCAATCCACAGGATGATGGTGCTTGACGATAAAAGACTGGTCATCAGAATCGTGCCAAGAAACCTTTACACCTACTTCCAAAATGCACAAGCAGCTGGTGAAGATTTACAAATTGCAATAGCTATCGGAATGGACCCTGCAATATTGCTTGCAAGTACCACTTCAATACCTATCGACTACAATGAGATGGAAGTGGCCAATGCATTTAAAAATGGGGAACTCGAATTGATAAAATGCGGCGATTTGGAAGTTCCACAGGCAGACATTATTCTTGAAGGTAAGATTTCAGTGACTGAAACCGTTGCCGAAGGGCCGTTCGTTGACCTGACTGACACTTACGACATTATCCGTGACCAGCCAATCATAAACCTTGAAAAGATGCACATCAAAAAGGAAAATCCATGCTATCATGCAATCGTTCCTGCAGGATTTGAACATAAATTGTTGCAAGGCCTTCCTCAAGAGCCAAGGATTTACAAGGCAGTTAAAAATGCTGTTCCTACAGTTGAAAATGTCGTTCTGAGTGAAGGAGGCTGCTGCTGGCTGCATGCAGTTGTATCAATCAACAAGCAGACCGAAGGTGACGGTAAGAATGCAATCATGGCTGCACTATCCGCACACCCTTCACTAAAACACTGTGTTGCAGTGGATACCGATGTCAACATATTTGATGCCGAAGATGTGGAATATGCAATAGCTACACGTGTGAAAGGTGACCGTGACATCATGATTGTTCCAAATGTCCGTGGATCATCATTAGACCCTGTGGCTGAAAGTGACGGCACAACCACTAAAATCGGAGTTGACGCAACCAAGTCACTTAAAACATTGGAAAAATTCGAAAGAGTTAGTTTTGGCGAATAAACTAACTTTTAATTTACTTTTTTTAAAATTTTTTAAGTGCAGATTCTTAATTCATTTATCTAAGTTATTTTTTACTTAAGAATTCGATTAGAAAAGTAGCTATTAATTATATAACTACTATTTTCAAGATATTATTAAAATTTGAAAATTTAACAATTTTTTTTAAAAAAAAAGCATTTTAATAAAAGTAGGGTTGAATTAAAACCCTAACAATTATTAAAAATTGGAACCAAAAAATGAATTCCATACAAACCGATGTTTAATACTTATTTTTCTTAATATTTAAAATTTTATAATTTATATAATAGTAATACTTTATATATATAAAGTAATAATAATATTACACTGGAACAGATATAAAATACACAACCAAAAATTTTATCCTCCTAAAGGAGGTGAAGTGATGGTGGAAATGCTTGTTGACTGCATTATCTTTTTAGCAGCAACATATATTTCTAGCAAAATCTAGTTAGAAATTAAAAAAAGCATTTTCTGATTAAAATTTGAAATTAATCAAAATGAGAGGTTATAGTTTTCAAGTTGAGTTTTCGAAAAAAAGAAGCGTTGAAGCGGAATTTTAATTTGTGACATACTTTTTGTGAAATGGATATGATAATCAGAGTGGATTACCATCCACCAACCATCACTCTAAATATTTCCCAAATACACGTTCTTAATGCCCTTATCATGGGCAATATCACGAGCCTTAAACAGGATTTCAGGTCTTGTCGGTGAAATATCATTCATCCTATAATATGGAAATGCCCTTGAGAAATGAAGCGGCACATCCACTCCCAATTCACCAGCAACAAAATCACATAACTGATTAATCTCATCGACAGAATCATTATGTCCATTGATTATTAAATTGGTTATTTCCAAGTGCTTGCCTTCATCATAAACCCTTTTTATATTGTCCAAGACCACATCCAAATCTGCACCACATATCTTCTTATAGAAATCCTTTGACATGCTTTTGAGGTCAATGTTGAATGCGTCCACAAATCCCAAAACCTCATTCAGTGACTTGTCTGAAAAATAGCCGTTGGTGACATAGATTACCTTCAGGTCTTTTTGCCTTGCAAGCAAAGAGGTTTTCTTGGAGAAAGGTAAGTGTATCGTAGGTTCATTATAGGTCCAAGCAATTGACTTGCAATTGTATCTAAGTGCATTTTCCACAATCTCCTCTGGTGTTATTTTAACACCCCTTGAATTTTTGTCATATTCATGTGATATCATATAGTTCTGACAATGCAGACATGTCATGTTACACCCGAAACCGCCGATTGAGTATGTAAATGTCCCTGGTAAAAAATGATTCAAAGGCTTTTTTTCAACCGGATCGGGATTAAGTGATGAAACGATACCGTATGACTCATCAAACAACTCGCCATTTATGTTTTTATGCTGCTTGCAAACTCCTGTACTGCCATCGGCAATCTTACAGTAGTTTGCGCAGATTTCACATCTGATCTTTTGTGTCTTGGAACTCTTTTTGTATAAATCGCTACTCACTAACATAATGCTCATAGCCTTTGTTTTCTATTCTTTCAACATAGCCGTTTTCCAGGGTAAGTTCAACAACATCCGAATCGGTAACCTCACCGATTACAATGCAGTCAATCGGCAACTTTTCAAGATTCTCCTTGGAAATAGTGAATAATAGCTCAAAATCCTCGCCGACATGCAATATCAAATCCAGATAATCAAGGCCCAATTCGCCGGCCAGGTTTTTATACTCATCAGAAACCTTTAACATGTCCTCATAAATCATAAAGCCGAAACCGTCCCTTTTAATCTCATATAACTCGCTTGCAAGCCCATCAGTAATGTCAGTGGCTGAAGTTGCATAATCCTTCAGGATTAAACCCTCCTTAAGCCTTGCTTCCGGTTTTAAGGCATGCTTTACATATACATTATCAAAAGTGTCCATTTCAAATCCCAATGCGGCAAGACCGATATTTCCGGTAATTGCTATCAAATCGCCCTTTTGATAAGTGTCTTTCATCAATGGCTTATCTGTCAGGCCCAATGCGGTGCCGGTGATTATTATTTCCGATGCCTCATTGGTGTCTCCGCCAATCAGTGGAATTGAATAATAGCTACAAGCATTAAGGACTCCGTGTATAATTTCCTTAAAATATTCCAATTCCATGTCTTTTGGAATCGCTATTGCAAGCAGAAATCCTATCGGTTCCGCTCCCATTGCCGCAAGGTCGCTCACATTGACTGTGACTGCCTTAAATCCCATGTCAAAATAGGACATGTTTCCCGGAAAGTGTCTTGACTGAATCAGCATGTCACATGTTGAAATAAGATTTGTATTGTTAAAATCAGTTATTGCGGTATCATCGGGTGTGATGTCCCTGGAATGGGATATGATATTCCTGACCAATTCCTTTTCGCCGATGTCTGAGACTTTTAATGTCATGAATATTAGTATAAATTTTAAATTAAATAAGTTTTAAGAAAAAATAGAAAAAGGATTTCAGAACTATAAGTGTTCTGAAACTCTGTCTTTGATGATTTCATACATTCTTTTGTCGATTCCTAAAGGATCGGTTAAAACGATTTCACCATCGAATTCGACCGACTCGTCGTCATGGTCATGATGGTGGTGATGATGATGTCCGTGATGGTGGTCATCGTGATCATCGTGGTCATGATGGTGGTGATGATGTCCGTGGTCGTCACCTTCATAATCGCTCTCAATTCCTAACAATCCCGGAATGTCCCTTTTTGTGTGAAGACCGTGTGCTACAAAGACCGGCACTACAATGATTTTATCCAAATCGTTTTCAGAAGTTAATTTTTTGATTGTTTCCGGAATTCCCGGTTTTCTGATTTCCATGAACCCGTATTCAACCGGCATGTCTGGAAACTCTTCAACATACATTTCCTTATAAGCTTTAATTACCTCTTCACCATCGTCCAATCTGGAACCGTGAGATAATAATAATATTCC
This sequence comes from Methanobrevibacter thaueri, assembly GCF_015062905.1. Classification (GTDB taxonomy): domain Archaea; phylum Methanobacteriota; class Methanobacteria; order Methanobacteriales; family Methanobacteriaceae; genus Methanocatella; species Methanocatella thaueri_A. The sequence goes on along the minus strand of NZ_SUTK01000004.1, from coordinate 38,364 downwards.
TGTTTTCTTATCTGACATAAATATCAACCATAATTAAATTTTAAGTTAAATTCTGTTAAGTTATCTTGATTAAAAAATTTTTCAAAAAAATATATGGAAAAATAACTATTTTCCCTCAATCATTTTAGCTAAAATATCTATTAAGATGTCATCTGCCTTTATAGGCTCCGGATATAATATTTCACCATCGAACTCGACAGGGGTCAAGTCATGCACGTGGTCGTGGTCCCCATGGCCATGGGAATGGCCGTGTGAATGCCCATGTTCGTGGTCATCCAGAAATCCTAGGATATGTGGGATGTCATGGGTTGTGTGCATTCCAGGAGCAATGAATACCGGTACGACAACCAGTCTTTCCAAACCGTTTTCATCAACCAGTTTATTGATTGATTCAGGTATGCTTGGACCGCATAATTCCATGAATCCGAAACTTGACGGCAATTCGCAGGTCTTTTCGAACTTATTGTATAATGCGGTTGCAAATTCCTTGTTGTAGTTTAGTCTGGAACCGTGGGTTACAAGCAGTATTCCGGTTTTAGCATTGTCATCCAATTCGGATTCAGCCAATGCTTCTTCAACCCTTTTATCGATGATATCCAATAGCTCATCTCTTGGTCCAATTGAACTTAAAAGTTCAATTTCACCGTCAAAATCAACGTCAGGAGCTATTGACAGGTAATGTTCCGGCGGATAGTTGCCGTCAGGACATCTTGGATCAACTTCAAGCGGCTCTAAGCCTAACAATTGTGGAATATCGATATTGGTGTGAATTCCTGGAGCTAAAAATACAGGAAGAGCAATGATTTTATCCAAATCATCCACTTCTTCTTTTAGAACATCTACAGCACCTGCAATTGTAGGCTCTGAGACTTTCATGTATCCTATTTCAGCCACAAGACCTGTTTTTTTGATAAATTTTTCTTTGATTTCTGTAAATACCTCTTCTGCGTAAGGCAAGGTACTGCCGTGACTTACGAGAATTACACCGGTATTATTTGATAACTTTGAATTTGTATCCATATGAGATTACTCCGTCTTCTCCATCCTCTCTAACTCTTCTAAATACCATTTCAACATCATCGCCGATTTCAAGTGAATCAACATCACAGTCGACGAGTTGGCTGGTTAATTTTGCACCTTCTTCAAGTTCAATGACTGCTACAGCATATGGAGCTGATTTTTTGAAGTCATCAGGTGCTGATCTAATTACTGAATAAGTATATATTTTTCCTTTTCCAGAAAATTGGAAAGGTTCGAGGTCTCCTTTTCTCCTACAATTAGGACAAACTACACGAGATGGGAAGAAAACTTCACCACAGGTGTTACATTTGGAGCCTATAAGATTATATCTTTGTTGTATATGACGCCATGTTCTTACAGTATCAGACATGTGAATCCTCCTAATAATTTTCAATATGTATACTTTATCTTAAATAATATAAATAGGTATTTTTTTTATTACTATTTTTGACATTTTCGCAAAATCGTATTAACATTAATGTGTAAAATCACAGGGTCGCACTTCAAGAAGTGATTTATAAATTTCAAGCCAAATTCTTAAAAATGAAAGCAAAAAAACCAGACTCAAAAGGCAATATTATTGTAGGCACCACCGCAATTTTGATTGTGGCGCTTCTGTTAATCTCAATTTTCGTTATAACTACAGTAACATTCATTCAAAATTCAAATATTGACTCCAAGAATAATGATAACTTCAAATACATTATCGATGACTATTCGGCCAATCTGGAGATTTTGGGAAGGGATGCAATAGCTGAAGCTACCCAAAAGGTTTACAATGGCCTGCCTGTAAGAGACAGCCAGGACCAAATAAAAAAGAACCTGAACAATATTTTAGAAGATAAAAACGAAGAATTCAAGAAGAAATATGATATTGACTTGTCTTCAGAAGTCATATCGGTTGAGCCTACGGATTCGCCATGGAAAGTCTTGTTCAAGGTAAAGTTAAATGGAAAAAAAGGCAATGATGAATTTTCACAGATAATTGAAAGAAACGCATCGATTGAGGGTTTAAGAGACCCATTGCCTATTGCAAAGCTGACAATAGCATCTGGCGTGATGGCATATGACGATAAGATTCATTACAAGACTGCACTTTCTGCATATATGCTCCTGCATAATTTCGACTCTCCGGAATCATATATCGAGGCAACGGCACCGTTGACTATGAAAAGGTGCCCTTATGACCCATACGTTCACCATGGTGATCATGGAGTATTGAAGGATTGTCTTGATAAGGGATACTTCCATGAAAGCGCTGACGGAAGCTGCTATCTGTGCAGACTGGAGGGCAAGGGGAAATGTCCGCATTATGGTATGGAGGTCTTCATCCAGACACATACCCCGCTTGGAAACGAATCGCTGTCGTGCTCTGACCATGTGGTATTTGCAGACCACTATAACGGCGAAAAGATAGATCCTGATGATTGGGACAGCTTGATTTTGGATGCATCACACAGAAAGAAATATGGGTTGGTGGGCAATGAGAGCTATTGAAATCGGAATGATCCTAATAATAATTTTAGTAATCTTCGGTGCAATCCTTGCATCGATTGAAAACTCGACTGAAAAGGCTATAAAAGAAGTGGAAACTAACAATATGGAAAAATTAACATCTGAAGTCATTGACAATCTGATAAACAATCCGGGGGTTCCTGAAAACTGGAATGAATATGGCAAGGGTACTCCCGGCCTTGCAATCGTCAATGAAGAGGGTCAGATAATTCCGAACAGTGTCTCGTATGCCAAACTGATAGCCCTTGGAAATGATTATGACAAGCTTGTATATGATAGATTGTTCACATCTAAACTCCACACTTCAATGGAGCTGATACCGAAGGAGAGCAGCATTTCAAGTATAAAAATCGGTGAAAGTGGTGAATGCGAAAACGTTTTTTCACTTACAAGACTGGTGAAATGTGATTTCTACAAGAGCTATGTCATCAAAAATTTTGAAACTGAAGGAAAATGCAATAGGCATCACACTCAGGACAAGTGCAGCTGCAACTACTTTAAGGTGTTTCCGGGCAATCTTAAAAGCTCGGATTACTATCTGTTGATTGATACCACTGAAGAATATGACCTGTCATACATTGTAGACACCACAAGAGTCGTGAAGGAGAAGTACTGGAAAACTACAATATCCGATGCAATCTATCTAAACGATGAATTCAAGTTTTATGATGATGACAGTGCAATCGTCTTCGTTCATCTTGACAAGCCCCACCCAAGGGCATTGCTTGTGTCTGTTCCGAAAAACTTCGATAAGAGCCTATTGGAGTATGACTATTTCAGAACCAATGAATGTGAACTCATTCTAAAAGCGTGGTACTAAATCAAAGCGCCCAATAGGAGCAGTGAAACTGAAATCAGGACAAAACTTGAAATTGAATCCGTTATGCTGGTTGAAATAGGAATTACGATATTGTCCGGATCCAAATTATGTCTATATGATGTAATGGAAACATAATAGACGATAATTACCATTATGGTCACTAAAATCAGCCCGGACATTGTGCTTATTTCAACTATCTTATCGAATCCGACACCAACAACTCCCAAAGCGAAAGATGATCCTTCAGCCAAAAGACCGATTAGAGGGAACACGATAATGGCTAAAATGAAGCTAATAATGAAATTATGAATGGCTTCTCCTTCCGGCTTATTAAACGGTTCTACCAGCCCTGAATGTAGTCCTGATGATAATCTTGCTCCCAAAATACTTATTAAGCTTCCGCTTTCTCCTGAAAACAGTGGCAATAGGGTCAAGAGGCTTGCATTTGTAAGCAATGTTTCAAGCGCTGAATTCAATATGCTTCCTGCTGCCCCTCCCAAAAAGGAACATAAAAGCAATACAGGTGTAGACTGCTTTAAAATTGTATTTGTCTCATAGGAAAGACGATAACAGTAAACAAAGCTAATGCATACTGCAATTAATACTATGACAAGAACAGCGTCCTTAAAAATAAAGCTGAAGTTCATTGCCTGAAGAATAAATATTGATGCAATGATAGCCGGCAGTGTAAGCAAATCCCCAAATGCTGCTATAATCGGACTTGTTATATTGTCCGGATCCCATCCGTGTTCGTAGCTTTTGAATGATACGAACATTGTAATAGGAAGCATTATCAAGTTTGAAATTATTCCTGCAAACACACAGATTAGCATGAAATCTATTAGACTCATGGACGGTTGATGCAGCAGAATACATAATATCTTAGCTATGATTGCTAAAAACAATGACAATACCATTGTCAAAACAAAAGATGAGTATATGTTATAGTTTAATTGCTCTGAAAACTCAAATTCAGGTGATATTATACCAATGTGCAGGTTAGTTGACAATCTTGATGCAAAAGAACCGAAAATATTTCCTCTCATTCCAATAGCACCAGGGATTACCACCAGCAATCCCGGAAATGTCTCAAGGAAAAATGTCATCTTACCTAAAATAAGACCTGCGCACAGGTCACCTATAGCACAAATAAAAAGAGCTATTAATCCTTCCTTAATAACTGATTTATGTTCTGCGTAAAAATCAGACCATTTTACAGATAGTGGAGTGCGAATCTTCTTCTGTTTGTCTGTCACACATATCACTACCCATAATCATTTTTTCACTTCCTAGTCTTCTTCTAATTCTTCTGGAATATCCTCTAAAGAACAGGTTCCTGCTGCTAATTTTTCAAGCAAATCAGCGCCTTCGTCTGTTCCTTTTAAAATTAAAGTATCATCCGGTAAAAGTGTAGTATGCTTATCCGGTCCATAAATCCATGATGAACCTCTTCTGATTGCAATTACGCGCATACCAGTACGATTTACCAGTAATAAATCACCTAAACTATTATTTGCAAGTTCTGATGAATCGTCAATAGTAACTCTGACTATGCTTTTGTCAGATTCTTCCATAACCATCTTAAATACAGGGTGTGGTTTAAACCCGGTTATCACCAAATCAGCCAAATCCTTAGCTGCGTTCGCTATACTTTCTGCAGCTTCTGCAATTTCAATCAATGCAGTCAATTTTTCTGCATCTTCATATGATCTGGCCGCTACTAGCGATTCCTTTTTGATTTCATAATTCATGGAGTTAACTTCATTTTCAAGTGCAATGACCTCTTCAGCTGCGGCTTTACTGTTGAATAAAACTGCTGAATAAGCTAAGTCCACCATTAACTCCGACATGTTTTTCATTTCTATTAAAAGAGTTTTAATTGTCAATTCAAATTCCCCTATAGATCATTTGGATCTGTTTTCAATAAGCATGCTTTTCTAAGTTTCAATAAAGTTTTCTTTTTGGTTTTCAAATCTTCAACATCTTCAAGAATGTTTTCTAAAGGCTCTCTTAAATATTCAGTGGCTTCCTTTGTATGCAGCCAGTGGCAGTTTGTACAGTTCCATACTCCCTTGCCCTTTATCCATTCTCCGCCTGTTGCAGAATCTCCGCATGGGTAAAATGGACAATAGCAGAAATCGCAGTATTGGCCATCCCAGTGGCAAGGATAGAATTCGCACTCACGATTTGGACCATGAGCCACTTCGCCGTTCAAGAACTTTTCATAATGATTTTGTGATAATGGATGGATTTTGGACCTGATAACATATCCTCTCGGTGTTATCATCTTGCCGTCCTGGACATAAGTTATGTCATTTCCGACAATCAGTGTGCAGGACATGTTCACGATGTCTTCAGTCAAATCCTTAGCTTCAACGATTGTTGCCTTTGGAGGCTCATAGGTACTGTCGACAATTCCTATCAATGCATCTTCACCTCTGATATCCAAAACACATTGCTTAAACCTTCTGAAAGGTTCTTTACGTGTTTTGCTTATTGGATTGTAGATTGCAACGATAAAATTCGCCTCAAGAGCATATTTCAACTTCTTTTCTATTTCTGATAATGGAGTCAAGATATTGCTCAAACTTATTGCAGCGAAATCATGTAAAGGAGCTCCCAAATGGCTTGACGCATAATTTAGGGCTGATACTCCTGGATAAACCTTTATTTCAACATCTTCATATTTGCTTACTATCTGATATAATACGTTTGCCATTCCGAATACGCCCGGGTCACCGGAACTGATTAATGAAACTGTTTGGCCTTCCTGACTTTTTTTAATCGCAAATTCAGCTCTGGCTATCTCATCGCCCATTCCTTTTTTGACGATTTCCTTTCCTTCAATTAAATCTTCAATCTGGTTAATGTATTTCTTATAACCAATAATGACATCAGACTCTTCAATAGCTTTAATAGCCGCTAAAGTCATATTGTCTCTATTTTGACCGATTCCTATTACATTAATCATTTATATCACTAGTACAATTTTAAAATAGAAGTTATTGCAATTGTATTTTCATCCACTCTAAGACCGTTTTCACCGTATCTGGCCTGACCGGTTGCCATGACCTTGTAAGACGGATTCTGACTGATAACAATCTGTCCTGATGCCTGACTTGGTGAAGCATAACCTAACGCCTCGATGTTGACGGTAATGTTTTTATTGTTATTGGTATCGTCGAATGTAGTTATGTTCATTGAATCAACATTAACACCATCTACCTGCGACAGGGATTCCATCTTAAGCGCAACATCCTTTTGATTTGAAACGTTGACTGGAGTCGGATCCTTAATCAGTGCCTCATTAACCTTTTGCGGGCTGAAGAAATCATGGATTTTCGAAATCTGCATGTCCACCAATCCATGGAAGTTAGGAGCTTCAGCTGTTACAATGGTATATGAACTGAACAGACCCAATTCGAAAAATACGATAAATAACACTATTATTAGTATAACTCTAAGTATTTTACTTGCCATTTTATCACAATCATTAATCTTTTATAAATATAGATTATATAATATTATAAATTATATGTTTAATATATAATAAACCTAACCCAAATTAACAGGCTGAAATAAATATTGACTTTTAAAATTCTCAAAGTTTATTAACATAGAAAAATAAATTTTTTATCAGTATGTCGACAAATAAAATTCTATTAAAATTTGCAAAAAAAGGAATAAACCTATCACCTGAAGCTTATGATAAAGTCATAAATGCAGAAAACCCTATAGATTTTGCATCCACTTTAATAGTTAAATTAAAAAGTGATAAGTTTACATCAAAGGACCTGGTTAGCGTCAGCGGTGAAACTATTGATGAACTCACCGGAACTAAAACCGTGCCTGAAAGCGATAATCAGGACACTTTAATCAAGTCCGAAGAAACTGAAAAGACTGTTGACAAAACACCACAGCCACCTAAGGAAGTTTCTCACACAAAGGCACAGCCACAAAAGAAGGTTGAAGACGAAAAGCCGCAACCAATTGACGATGAAAAGGAAATTAAAAAGCCTGATTCAATTGACGACCTTAAAAAGGAAAGCGACAAGCCTAAAAACTACGTTAATGAAACGATTCAAAAAGCTTCTGAAACCATTAAGGACACTAAAATCAAATTTAAAAGAAATGAACAGAAATCCAATGTTAAATATGACTTCAAAATCATTCAGGACACAAGTAAGAAATCCTATACCAGCGGTGAACTTGAAAACCTGATTTCCTATTTCAAAAGCAGATATGACAAATTGGCTAATATCCTGTCCAGGCGTCCTGAGCTTAGAAACTATACCAAAATTGCCGATATTGACGACAGCATGGAAAGCTTAAGTCTGATTCTGATGGTTCGCGAAATCAGATCAAGCAAAAACGGCCATAAAATCGTTGAGTTTGAAGATGATACAGGAAACATTTCCATTCTGTTTTCAAACAAAAACGAAGAGTTGTTTGCAGAGGCCGAAAAGCTTGTTAGAGATGAAGTTGTCGGTGTCATTGCCAACAAAAGCAGTGATGCGGGTTTCGCTTTTGGCCAACAGATCATAAACCCTGGTGTCCTAAGCATTCCTGAAAAGGAAATGGACTTCGGTATCGTATTCCTTTCAGACGTTCACATTGGAAGCCTGACATTTCTGGAAGATGCTTTTCAAAGATTCATTGACTGGATTAACTGTGAAGCCGGAGACGAAGAGCAGAGAAGAGTCGCTGAAGACGTCAAATACCTGATTATAGGAGGGGATATCGTGGACGGTATCGGAGTATATCCAAATCAGGACAAAGAATTGGCCATTAAGGACATTACAGAACAGTATAACGAAGCTGCCAGATTCCTAGGCAATATCAGAAGTGATATCAAAATCATCATTGCCCCTGGAAACCACGATGCATCAAGAGTTGCTGAACCGCAGCCTGCAGTTCCTGAAGAATATGCAAATGCACTGTATGAACTGGACAATGTAGAGTTCATTTCAAATCCTGGTGTCGTTTCCCTTGACGGAATTAATGTGTTGATTTACCACGGACGCAGTTTTGACGACTTGGTTATGGCTATCAAGAGCTTTGAATATGAGAAAAGCGATGAAATAATGATGGAATTATTACAAAAAAGACATTTGGCTCCAATTTATGGTGAAAGAACTCCATTAGCTTCAGAACTTGAAGATTATCTTGTGATTGATGAGGTTCCTGATATTTTCCATACAGGCCACATTCACATTAACAGCTATAAAAAGTATAAGGGAGTTCATCTGATAAATTCAGGTACGTTCCAGACTCAAACCGAGTTCCAGAAAATTTACAACATTAATCCTACTCCTGCTGAGGTACCTGTTATTCATAAAGGAAAATACAGACACTTTAAATTCTTATAGAGGTTATTTTTATGAAAAAAAATATTGCAGAAATTATTGACGTTTCTAATGAGATTTATGATAAGGGCTTGGTTTCCGGAAAATCAGGCAACATCAGCGCAAGATTTGGTAATGTTATTGCCATTACACCGACCCTGAAATCATTATCCAGCCTATGCGAAGAGGATATCGTGCTTGTTGATATGCAGGGCAATGTCCTGACTAAGGGAAAGCCTTCTTCCGAAGTTAACATGCACCTGGAAATCTATAAAAAAAGATCTGATGTTAATGCTATTGTACACACTCATTCGCCTTATGCAACAGGATTTGCATTTTCAGATAAAAAGCTTAAAAGACTTGAAGGTTTCGGACCGATTGTAACACCATATCTGCAATCCATTGACTATGAGAAGCCTGGAAGCGATGAGCTTGCAAAAAGCGCCAGTGAAGGCCTTGGAAAAGAAGATGTATTGATTTTAAAAAATCATGGTGTGATTTGTGTAAGCGACAGTTTAAAAGAAGCGATGTTACTTGCAGTTTTTGTTGAAGAGACTGCTAAAACTCAATTCATAACATTGATGTTAAATTCAGCTGAAGATAATGATTAATCTTCATCTGAAATTACGTTTTTGTTTCTGTTTTTCATTCCTTCTTCAATCATTTTAATGATTAATCCGGATAATGAAGTATCTTCATCAATTGCCATTTTCTTTAATTCTTTTTTTAAATCTACAGGTAAGTTTATTGTGGTTTTGCTTATATCTGACATGTATAATAATTCATTTTAATTAAATATATATTTTTCTAAATAATATGTTCTCATCACCAAAAACTATTTAAATCTATTACAGACAAATATTATCTTAATAGTTATTTTTACTTATTTTAATTATTTATTTTGGAGGGAGAATAAATGAGTAATCAAGCGATTGAAGAAGTATGTGAAATTCTTGACTATATTTCAGATAATAACACTGTTCCTCGTAACATCAGAGAAGCAGCTAGCCAATCTTGTGATTTATTAAAAGATGATGAACAAGATCAATCTGTAAGAATAAGTACTGTTCTTGGAAAATTAGATGAAATCAGCAATGACCCTAATATTCCAGTTCACGCAAGAACTTTAATTTGGGAAGTTCTATCTAAATTAGAAGCAATCTAATTTAGTTTTTTACTATTTTTTTATAATTATTTTGAAACGGCGATTGCTATTGTCACGCCATCATATGAAGTTTTTTTATATATCAATTTTGAATCGAAGCCTGCCATTATCAATGCTGACGGTTCACAAACGCCATAAATTCCAAACTTTGAATAAACGAATTCTGACTTGGCAACATCACAGGATTCAAATAGTTTCAATTTGTCAATTTCAACGAATCTGACAGGTATATTCATTTTTTCAGACAATTCCAATATGCCCTTTTCATCTTTTTTTATTTCGGCTGAAGTGAGCATGTTAACTCTTGAAGGCAAAATTTTCAAATCATCCAATGATTTCTTAAGCCCATCATGAATGAATTTACATTCCTTTCCACGCCTGCATCCGATTCCTGCAACTATTTTTCTCTCTTTCAGTACCATTTCATGACCGTCCAGGCTGACATGTATTTCATCTGTATCGACATCTGATGAATAGGAAAATAAAACATAGATTTCAAGTGTGACTTTTCTCAAATAATCGAAGAGATAATCGAAATTCCTGTTTGGATTGAGTGTGAATGTAATCTCACGGCCTTCCAATATGGCCTTATTGAAGAACAGGATCTCCTTTGTATTGTCAATTCTCAGATACAAATCCTTTGCAAGAACATCTATTCCCAATTTCTTGTTGACATCAGTGGAAGTTGTTATGACAGGTGTTGAGTCAATCAAATCTGCAACTTTGTTTGCAAGCTCATTGGCACCTCCCAAATGGCCAGATAAAGTTGATATAACAAATTTTCCATTGTCATCGATATTTATCACTGCAGGGTCTGTTACCTTGGACTCAACCAGCGGCGCAATTGACCTGATCAATATTCCAGAAGCCATTATCGCAATGATTGCATCATACTCATAAAATAAAATTGGAAAATGTTCTTTGACATTTTTATGATATAAGTCACATTTTATTATTGTGGAATCCATGTCCAATTTTTCCTTTAATCTATTTGCCAATTCATGACCCTTGTCGGATACTGAAATAATTGCAATTTTCATAATATCACATATATTAAAGCAAGTAAAAGTATAATTACTATTGTAAACAGGTAAATAGTCACTTTTGATAAGCTTACAGCTTTTGAAATATCCTCTTTTGTTATATCTTTATTGTCATCCCCTAAAATATAGGTATCTTTTTTGATCAGTTGAATGTTCAATGCCCCTGCGGTTGTTGCCATTGTGTATCCTGAATTTGGTGAAGGGCATTTTCTGGCATCCCTCATCATGATTTCATATGCATTCTTGCCGTCAAATTTCAATAGATAGGAAGAGATGACTATGAATATTCCTGCTATTCTTGACGGAATGAAATTCAATATGTCATCTATTTTGGCTGGTACAAAACCGATGTCCTTCAATTCATCTGTTTGGTATCCAAGCATTGCATCAAGGGTGTTTGAAATTCTATATGCCATTGGAATCGCCAGCAGATAAAACAGCTGATTGTCAATCGGATGCCATAAAATCAATGCTGCAAAAATAAAATAGTAAAAAACAGGTGCAACGTATGAATCCGTTATGTTTTCAGTCAGACTCTCGATTGTTGCAGAAACGATGAATGATTCTGTGAGCTCATCAGTGTCACGACTGACCAGGTATGAAACCAGCTGCCTTGCTTTATCGATGCTTTCATCGAGCGCTACCTTAACATCAACTGCAGTCTTCAACAGCATATTGACCGAAAATGTCGATGACAACAGTATCACAAATACAATGAAAAACAAAGCAAAGTTACAGCTGCAAATCAAATATATAATATATAAAATAATAATAGATACTGAATATACACATAAAACAACAAATAATCCAGATAACCTGTTTTTAACGTTTATGAATAGTTTTTTAAAGAAGTTGATTATAGATCCCATTATTACGACAGGATGTACCCTTGTGGGCAGCTCCCCAAATACCATATCTATCATCAATGATAATATCAGAGCAATTATAATAAATAAAAATAAATTAAATGATGTAATGGCGTTTATTTTTGTTGTTATTATACCATTAATCAAATTATTATAATCAATCATAGTTTAATTTATATAATTAAAAAATAAATAATTTATTATAAATTTTAATAAAGAATGATGATATTATGAATCTTGAAGAAAATATAAGACAATGGTTATTTGAAGAAGATTTGTTAAGAGAAGCCAAATATGATGAAAATGCTGATTTTCACTATATCATTGAGTTTCCAAAGGAAAATATCATGGATGTCGTAAAACCTGCTGGAAAGGACTGTCTGATCGTTGCATGTGCCACCCAGGTTGCCCAACAGCACTTGGACCTGATGAAACAGGCTGACAAAAAGACACAAAAGGATTTTATAATGGATTTGAACTTCGGTCTGAACAATTTTTTAGTCGATTTTGAACTTCAGGTTGCAAATGACATTTTACAGCAATTCGTAGTTACTGAACAAATATTTGAGGATGGAATAAGTAAAAATGAATTGTTTAGAACTCTTAAACGTGTTTTCAAGGCTAAACTGCATTGCATCTGGTTAATCGACAAGACTTTTGGAACACTTCAAATCAACATCACACCTTCCAATCAGAATGACATGTTCATTTAGAGAGGGAGGGGTGTATTTCAAGTGAAACGATTTCGTTGATATTGTAAGACTGAAGGGGTCTATTTCAACTGTAACACTTGAAATCTATCTTTTTTTATTTGGCTTATTTTCCTGATTTTCAATACTCTTTCTTCTTTGTTTTAAAATTCAAACGTTGAATCATGTTTTTTACACTTGAAATACATGTCTTCATTTTGGGCTTTTGGCCAAAAAATGTTACACTTGAAACGGACCTCTCTGTCTTTGTGATAAATCATGACAGTTTTTTCAAAGTTGATGTCCATTTGCCGATTAGGTCACTTTGAATGCATATTTTTTTGAGAAAATTACACTTGAAATCATTATCTTATATTTGAAATAATAGTATTTCACATTTAAAAATTAAATGATGAAAATCAAATATTTTTATATTATAAAATATTTTGTAGATTTATATTAAATTATACATATTTTTAATTAGTATTTTTCAATTTAAATCAATTTAATCAATTTAATTTTCAGAGATTTTCCAATTATTATTACATTTTTCATAACTTGTAATAAAAAGCTTTATTTATTAGCTGTTTTATACTATTAACACTGGAAATTATACTCACGACATTTTTGTTATTTATTTATTTTTTTAGGTGGGGAAGATGGCGAATATTTTTGAGGACGAACAACTTATTTCAAACAGAAGGAAAAATCAGATATTTAAAAACAAGAAACCTCTGGATCACAGATTTTTACCAGAAAAACTAGTTCATAGAGACGAGCAGATCAGAGAAATTGCAAGAAATTGGGTCGATGTTTTGGATAATGTCACTCCATCAAACGTTACATTATACGGTAAAACAGGAACAGGAAAAACAGCGGCATCCAAATTCGCACGTGAACAGCTGATTGAAGCTGCAGACAACGAAAACATCTTTGTAAAGATTGAATATATCAGATGTACAGATTTCACTACAGAATATCAGGTTATTGCTGAGCTGTGTAACAGGCTCGGACGTGATGTTCCAAACCGTGGATGGACAAAAGCAGAGGTTGTCAATGCATTCAGAAGCTTGTTTAGAACCAATGCATTTGGTAAAAAATTGCAGCTGATTGTTATATTGGACGAGATTGATATCCTGCTTGATAAGGATGGTGACGGAATATTATACACATTAACAAGAACAGACAATGTTGCAGTTCTGTCAATCAGTAATTATCTTGACTTTAAGAATTTAATCAAATCCAGAGTTACAAGCAGCCTGAACGATAAGGAAATTGTATTTCCGCCTTATGGCGCTGACCAGTTGGCTGACATTTTGTCCGAAAGGGCTGAACTGTCATTCAATGATGGTGTATTGAATGATGATGTCATACCGTTATGTTCTGCAATGGCCGCTAAAGAGGAAGGCGATGCAAGATATGCATTAGACCTTTTAAAGAATGCGGGCGAGTTGGCTTTTGATGATACCTGTGAAAAAGTAACAACTGATCATGTAAAAAGAGCTAAGGAAAGAATAGAGCATAATAAGGTTAGTGAAATTTTATCCACACTTCCGCTTCAGCAACAAAGACTTCTGTTGGCTATATTGACATTAACTAAGCAAAAAGAGGAAATCACATCCGGAAAACTTTACGAATCTTACACTGACATTTCCAAAAAGGATGCAGTTACATACAGAAGAATATTTGATTTCATCAATGAGCTTGAATTGCTTGGTATAATTTCTACAAACACCGTTTCACGTGGTCGTGGAAAAGGTAGAACCAATATTATCAAACTTCAATGTGACGAAGCTTTACTTGAAACAGCTCTTTTCTCTATTTAGGGTTGTTTTTAATTAAAGTTTTTAAAATCGCCATCCTGACCGGCACCGCATTTGCTGCCTGTTTGAAATATTTGTTGTATTTGGTATCGTCAACATCACCGGCGATTTCATCTATTCTAGGCAGTGGATGCATTACAATCAAATCCTTGCCTTCCAACATTTTTTTATTGATGATATATGATCCTTTTATTTTCAAATAGTCGTTAATGTCAACGAAACGCTCTTTTTGTATTCTGGTTACATATAATACGTCAACATCATCTATGATGTCCTCAATGTTATCGACTTCCACATACTCAACGTTTGTTTTATTTAAATCGTGTAGAATCTCTTGGGGCATTCTGAGCTCCTTAGGGGATACCAGGTAAATTTTAACATTATTGAATAAGGTAAGGGCCTGGGCAAGTGAATGTACTGTACGGCCAAATTTCAAATCTCCGATAAGGGCGATATTCAAATTGTCGATTGACCCGATTTCATTTCTTATGGTGTATAAATCAAGCAGTGTCTGTGTAGGATGCTGGCCAGCACCGTCACCTGCATTGATAACCGGAACATCAACTATATCTGATATGAATTTTGACACTCCTTCAAGCTCGTGTCTGATTACAAGCGCGTCGCTGTATCCTTCAAACATTTTTGCGGTATCTGCAATGCTTTCACCTTTTGAAACGGAACTGGATCCGCTGCTTGCAAATCCAATGCATTGTCCGTTGAAACGTTTCATTGCTGTTTCAAAGGATATTCTTGTTCTTGTTGATGGTTCAAAAAACATTAAACCTAGAATTTTTCCTTTTAATTCTTCTGATACTGCTTTAGATTGGGCAATATCTTCTAATTTTGAGGCCTCATCAAGAAGATATTCAATATCCTCTCTTTCAAAGTCTTTAATTGAAATAATGTTTTTTAGTTTGAAAATTTTAACCACCTTTTTAAATTATTCTTTCGATTGGCACAACCAGGATATCACGGGCACCTGCATTTCTTAAATCATTTACAAGTTCAAAAACTTCTTTTTCATCAATCACCGCTTGTGCGGCAACGGTTTTCTTTTCGGATAATACTTCAGATATTGTAAGACCGCCCATTGATGGCATCACTTCTTTTACTTTATCCAAGTCGCTTTCATCAACGTTCATCATAATCAGCTTTTTCCTGTCGGCATCAAGCACACCTTTTATGCTTGTACTTACGGCTTCAATTAATTCCTTTTTGTCTTTTAGGCTGTCATGATTTGCGATGAGTTTGATTGAGCTTTCCAATATGACATCAATGATTTCCAAATGATTCATTTTGAGTGTGGTTCCTGTACTTGTAAGGTCGGTTATTAAGTCTGCAATACCTATAAATGGAGCGGCTTCAGTGGATCCGCTTAACTTAACGATTTTCAAGTTCAATCCATTTTCCTGCAAGTATTTTCTTGTTAACACCGGAAATTCGGTAGCTACCTTCATATCATCTGTAATGTCATTGACTGAATTGATGTTTGATTCTTCGGGAGCCGCCAGGACCAGTTTTGTCTGTCCAAATCTCAGGTCAAGAAGTTCATGAACATCCGCTTCGTTTTCTTTAATCAGGTCCACACCGGTTATTCCGACATCTGCCACACCGTCATTGACAAATTCAGGAATATCGGATGCTCTTGCAAACATCACTTCGATATTTTCGTTGAATGTTTTGGAAATTAGTTTACGATTGCTTTTATCGATTAATCCAAGCCCTGCTTTTTCCAGGATGTTTATTGATGGTTCGCTAATTCTTCCTTTTGATGGAACCGCAATTTTTATTTTCATTATATCTTCTCAAATTTTTTTGTCTGATAATATATTTAAAATATTGTTATTTATAATCTTTTATTAATTAATATGAATATTAATACTATTATTTTTGAAAATTTGGAAATTCTTATTTTTCATTTTTCAAATATGGCATGATTTAGCGAAATATTTAAATATTAAGATAGAAAATATCTTATTTAACTTATTATTTGTTGATAATAATAAGTTTTAACAGAATTTATGTGAGGTGAAAATTATGTCTGAAATACCAAAAGCTCCTATCGCAAGGATCATTAAAGAATCTGGTGCAGAAAGAGTTAGCGAAGATGCAAAAGCTGCATTAGCTGAATACTTAGAAGAAGTAGCTCGTGATGTTGCTAAAGAAGCAAACAATGTTGCTAAAATCGCAAAACGTAAAACTGTTAAAGCAGATGATATTAAATTAGCTATCAAAAACTTATAAATTGTTTTTAGCTAACTTTTTTTTATTTTTTTTTTAAGGTGTTATCATGAATAATACTATTTTGATTAAAAACGCATTAATTTTAAACCCAAATAATTTTGAAAACAAAAAGCAATCCTTATTAATTAAAGATGATTTAATAGCTGAAATCGCCGATGAAATCGACGACAGCAATGTCGATAAGATAATCGATGCGGAAGGTAAAATACTACTTCCGGGATTAATCAATACTCACACTCACTTATCAATGACATTATTCAGAGGCCTTGCCGATGATTTGAGCCTCGACAGTTGGCTGAACGATCATATCTGGCCGATGGAAGCAAATCTCAATGGAGATTATTGCTATATTGGAGCTCTTTTGGGAGCAGTCGAGCTTATCAAGTCAGGAACAACAACATTTTCCGACATGTACTTCTACATGGAGGATGTTGCCCGTGCAGTTGAAGATGCAGGGATAAGGGCCGTCCTGTCATATGGAATGATAGACTTTGGCGATGCCGAAAGAAGGGAAGCCGAAATCAAGGAAAACATGACATTATATGAAGCCTGCAATGGAATGGCAGACGGAAGGATTAAGGTATTTTTCGGTCCCCACTCACCATATACCGCTTCCGAGGAACTCCTGATTAAGGTACGTGAATTGGCTGATGAACATAACATTGGAATTCACATACATGTTTCAGAAACCCAAAAGGAAATCAATGACAGTCTTGATGAAAAAGGCCTAAGGCCATTTGAATATTTGGAAAAGATCGGATTTTTAGGTCCTGATGTTGTTGCTGCACACTGTGTATGGTTAAGTGATGATGAAATTGAAATAATCAAAAGGCACGGCGTTAAGGTATCACACAATCCATGCAGTAACATGAAACTGGCTTCAGGTATCTCTCCTGTTTCCAAACTGATTGATAATGATATTTGTGTATCCATCGGTACTGATGGAGCTTCTTCAAACAATAATTTGGATTTGATTGAAGAGCTGAAAACCGCCAGCCTGCTTCAAAAGGTTTCAACTTTAGACCCTAAGGTTTTAACTTCCGACGAAGCCATTGAAATGGCTACCATAAAAGGAGCTGAAACATTAGGCTTGAGTGATGAGATTGGTTCTATTGAAGTCGGTAAAAAAGCGGATATTATTTTAATTGACACAAATAACGCCAACATGACTCCGGACAGTTCATCTTTATCTTCAAATGTAGTTTACTCAGCAAACGGTTCAAATGTCGATACCACTATTTGCAACGGTAAAATATTGATGGAAAATAAGAAATTAACCACTCTTGATGAAGATGAAATTTATGCTAGAGCCAGACAGGCAATAAAAGAATTAAAAGAAGCTATCTAGCTTCAAATTCTATTTTATTTTTATTTATTATTATACTCTTTTTCCATTCATCTTTAGTTTCAGGGAAATCGCTTCTGAAATGTGCTCCACGACTTTCTCTGCGTATGATTGCTGATTTAACAGTCAGGATACAGATTTCAAGCATGTTTATTACTTCAAGAGCAGTCACCAAATCGGTGTTGTATTGTTTTTTGTCGCTGACATCAAGGTTAACGAGCTCCTTCTGCATTTCCTGAAGTTGTCCCAATGCCTCGTTCAGGGTCTTTTCTTCACGGACTATTGCAACCTTTTCCCACATCAGGCTTTTGATTCTGTTTTTGAATTCTTTAGGTTTGATGGAGCCTTTTTTAATCAGGCCTTCAATTCTTGATGCCTCTTCTTGAACCATTTCATCATTTGTCTTGAGTTCACTTTCCTTTGCGGCCTTTGATGCGCTAACACCGGCAATCTTACCGAACACCTGAGTATCAGCCAGCGCATTACCGCCCAAACGGTTTGCTCCATGGACTCCTCCACAGACTTCTCCGGCTCCAAACAGGTTATCCAGGGAACTTGATGCGTCAGTGTTTATTTTCAGCCCGCCCATAAAGTGGTGAGCAGTCGGTGCCACTTCTATAGGACCGTGCTTGATGTCCACTCCAACATTTTCAAACTGCAGGACCATGGTTTCGAGCTTTTCGTCTATATAATCGTCATCCAGGTGTGAAATGTCCAGATATACTCCGCCGTTTTCTGTTCCTCTTCCTTCGATTATTTCCTGATAGATTGATCTTGCAACGACATCACGTGTGGCAAGCTCCATTTTTTCAGGTGCGTATTTGCTCATGAACCTTTCGCCTTCGCTGTTTATCAGCTTTCCGCCTTCTGCCCTAACGGCTTCAGTTACAAGGACTCCCTTTTTGGATTCGGGCGCAACCATTCCTGTCGGGTGGAACTGGACCTGTTCCATGTCAACCAGGTTTGCTCCGGCACGGTAAGAAATTGCATATCCGTCTCCATTCTTTTGGAAGGTATTGGATGTTACAGGGTATAGTTGTCCGGCTCCTCCGCTTGCAAGGATGGTCGCTTTTGCCTTGAAGTATATGAGGCTTGAATCTTTCAGGTTTAGGCCGGTTGCACCTATAACCTGATTGCCGTCAGTTACGAAGGAGGTAATCATTACCTCTTCGATGCATTCGATATCTCTTTTGATGATTTCCTCTTTAAGAGCATTCAACAGCTCTGCGCCTGTCCTGTCCCCTTGATAGCAGGTTCTTCTGAAGCTCTGTCCTCCGAATGGTCTCTGGTCTATTTCACCAGACTCTTGCCTGTCGAACAGTGCGCCATAGTTTTCAAGGTCAATCAATCTTTTTGGTGACTCATTGACGAGTATTTCAACCAGTTTCTTGTCGTTGAGATAGCTTCCACCTTTTAGAGTGTCGTTAAAGTGAGCGTCTATTGAATCATCCTTGTCGACGGTCTTGAATACTGCATTGTATCCTCCTTCTGCCATTCCGGTACAGCCTGACCTGAATGATAATCCTTTTGACACGATGAGTGCTTTTAGACCTGCATCATCAACTTCGATAGCTGCTCTTGAACCTGCTCCTCCAGATCCAATGATTAACACATCTGTAGAGATAGTTTTTATTTCCATTTCAATTACCCTGTAAAATTTTATTATATTATTACTATATTTTTCATCGTTAAAAATATTTATTAATCAAAAAAAATTAAATTTATAGTGATGAATCTATATTTCTTAAGTTAAATTTAAAACATTTCTTTGATTGTTTGATTAAATTGAAAATATAGTTTAAAATTTTGACACTTATTTAATTTGATATCATTTAATTAGAGGTTATTTCATGAAAATTGAAGGTGAAGTTAAGACAGGTTTGGGTAAAGGCTCATTTTTCATGTCACAGGAATTCTACTCAAACGAGTTCAGGAAAAATTTGGGTTTCGTTCCATATCCCGGAACATTGAATGTTGTTGTAAGCGACGAGTATCTGGATGAAATCAATGAAATCAAGGATAACTGTCAAAACATAATCAAGCCTGATGAAGGATTCGGGGCTGTAAAGTACATTGAAGCTGTCTTAAATGATGAAGTTAAAGGGGCAATAGTTTTTCCTGCCAAAACCGTTCATGACGTGAACTATCTGGAGTTCATTGCCGAGATTGCATTGAGGGACGAGCTTGGCATTGAAGACGGCGATATCGTATCTTTAGAATTTTGATACCATAAAGTATTTTATACATAACGAATATATTTTTTAATACGTTCTCGGGGCGGGGTGCAATTCCCCACCGGTGGTGATTTTGATATAATAAGTCCACGAGCACAAAGACGTGTTGATTTGGTGAGATTCCAAAACCGACGGTGACAGTCCGGATGGAAGAGAAGATAATAGTTATTTAGTTATTTTTAGCCCTGGTTCTAGTTATATAAGGAGATATTACTATGAATCAAGAAACAAATTTAGATAAAGCTTTAGAAGCTATAAGAAACGGTCAATTTGTACTAGTTTTTGATGATGATGACAGGGAAGGAGAAGTCGACATGATTATCGCTTCCGAATTTGTAACCCCTAAATCAATTGCAACCATGAGAAATGACGCAGGCGGTTTAATCTGCAACTGCTTACACGATGATTACTGTGAAGCAATTCATTTGCCGTTTATGGTGGACATCATGAAAGCGGCTACAGAAAAATATCCTGAACTTGCAGAACTTGCACCAACAGACATTCCATACGATGAAAGATCATCATTTTCAGTTTGGGCAAACCACAGAAAATCTTTCACAGGCGTAACAGACCATGACAGAGCAATGACAATATCTGAAATGGCTATCATGATGAAAGAAGAAAGATTTGATGAGTTCGGTGCAACATTCAGGTCACCTGGTCACGTATGTCTTTTAAGAGGAGCTGAAGGACTTGTCAAAAACAGGCAAGGACACACTGAAATCGGTCTTGCATTATGTGAGCTTGCAGGCGTAACTCCTGTCTGTGTAGTGTGCGAAATGATGGATGGCGAAACAGGTCAGGCCACATCAGTTGCTGATGCTCGCAAATACGCAGAAGAAAACGGATTGGTCTTACTTAAAGGCGAAGACATCATTAACGAATACTTAAAAGAATAGTTAAGGTGCTTCACTGCACTTTTTAGCTATATAATTGGCAATGAATTCCATTATTTGCTGATATTTGTAGGAATTATAAATGCTGAATGAGACGTATCTTCCGTCTCTCATTTTAATTTCCAAACCATTTTTCACTTCTTTTGATTTGTTTATTGCAGCTATTTTTTTCCATGGAATTCTTAGAGTTTTATTTTTCAGGGCATTTTCAATGTGAATTCCGTCATCCTTGAAACTGAGGATTCTCACGATTCTGCGGTTTTTGTCACTTGCAATCTGAATGTTGCCGTCCTCATCAAAGACATAATCGGGTATCAGGCATGTTGCCTTCCAGCCCTGTTTCATTTTCTTTAAAACGTGTGCACGGTCTTTTTTGGTCAGCTTGACGCCGGTTTCAGGACTCAGGTTAAGTGCCATCAAACCACCTTGCTTTTGATTTCATCGAATGTGTAGATTTTTTCAAACTCGACTTCACGGGCCATGCTGATTATCAGGTCAATGTCCAGGTTGCTTTCAATCAGATCCATCGCATGTGAGGTGAAAAGCTCATATCTTATTTCGACTTCCGGAATGAATCCTCTCATGTCGGCTGATTTTAGTTTCGGAAGCTTCAACACGTTTTCGACCTTTGTGTTGTTTTTGATGTATGGCACCACTTGGTCGAATATATCGTCATTGTAGACTTTGTTTAAAAGAATCGCTTCTACTGAAACTCCTAATTTTTCAAGCATGTTCGCATGTGAAACCAAATCAACGGCAGCTGATTCTATTCCACCCTTGTTCACGCCTGAAGCAAGTATCATCGGTATGTTTGATGACATGGCTATTTCCGCTGCTGAAAACGGAACCTTTTCGTTAAGTAGTCCTGTAAACACGCTCATTACTCCCTCGATAAGCACGATATCATAGTCTGATGAGTTGAGTTTCGCGACAGTAGATTCGATGTCGCTCCAGCCAAGGTGACCAATTTTTATTGATGCGAACTCTTCCATCCTGCCTTTTGTCAGGTAAAGTCCGGGAATAATGTCACGCACATCGGGACCTACCTTTAAAAGGGCCACTTTATATCCTCTTTTTCTTAGGGCACCGGCAAGACCAGTTACAATGAAAGTTTTACCACTGTCAGATCCATTGCTTCCAATCATGAGGTATTTAGGTCTTTTGTTTGGTGTAATATCAGGTATTCTTATTCCAGTGTTGATTCCAACCTCGCTTTGAAGGAATTTTTTGACTTCTCTATTTCTATTGTAAATCTCATCGGTATCTGTAGCGTCTATTTGTTCTAATAGATTATCTACAATAATGGGATTTTCATCCAGAATACCGTGAATCATGGTTCCGATAACATTGCCGTCATCGTTGCATGCACCTGAAAAGATGTTATAGTCGCCCTTTTCATTGGTGTCGCCGTAATTCATCCTTTGGACTTTTGAATAGAACAGCGGTTTTGCATCCCCTTCAACCTTACCGTAGGTATGGGTGTGGAAACCGTCAACGTCTTCAGTCTGTCCCTTCACTAAAAATGAGTTGTCAAAGACCTTTGCCTTTACACGGTCGCTTGTAATCAATGGTGAGAAATTCACGTCGATTATTCCAAGGCCGTCCTTAACGATTGGCACTGGGGATTTTCTTCCGATGTCTATCTGATTGGACAGTAGCTGAAATCCAGCACATATTCCAATGATTGGCTTCCCGGCTTTTGCCATTTTCTTAATTTCAGTGTTTAGGCCCATGTTAATGTCATTTGATTCAATAAGTGTTCCGCCGGGAATGATTAATGCATCAAGTTCATCTGAAGCCTTATTACCATTTACAAGTCCGTTTTCCTTTACAATGTCGGTTGGTAAGTTTCCAAAATCTTCAAATCCGGGAACCGCTCCATTGATATAAGCAAGTCCAATTTTTGTCATAAGAATAACCTCTTGATATTCTATTATATCTTTTAAATAATAAAATTTTAGAGGTGCATTTCAAGTGTAAAAAAGTTTATAAAAAAAGAAGTTTATTGAGTGTTTTCGAAAACACTCATAGCTTTGATAATTTTTTCGTCATCCAATGGTTTTGCCTGAATCTGCAATCCTACAGGAATGCCGTCAACCTCACCTGCTGGAATGCTTGCTGCAGGAATACCAGCCAGGTTGGCAATAACTGTCAATACGTCGTAGGCATACATTTCCATTGGCTCCAGTTCGGCACCGATTTCGTGAGGAAGTTTAGGCACGGTTGGTCCTACAATCAAATCGACATTTTCAAGCATTGAGGTGATTTCAGCTCTGATAACTGACCTTGCTTTTAATGCTTGCTTGTAGTATTTACCGCTGAATTCAGCTTCTGCAATATGTGAACCGATTTTGATTCTTCTTAAAACCTCATCTCCACAGACCTCTTCGATTCTGGAACCGTAATCCCTTCCGTCGTATTTTCTGGTTGCTGAGAAGAATTCAACATAGTTGATTAGGTAGTAAGTAGGCAGACATAAGTCAATGTAGTCGAAACTAACTTCAACAAGCTCTGCGCCTGCATCAACCAATTTTTGAATAGCTTTGTTGACTGTCTTGTTGATTTCATCATCAGTCACGTCAATGAACTCCTGACAGACTGCTATTTTCATGCCTTCTAAAGAGGTTTCTTCAAGCACTTCGGTAAAGTCAGGCTTTTCCCAGTCAAGTGTGGTACATTCGGTTTCGTCATATTTTGCAATAGTATTTAGAGCTAATGCTATTCCGCTTACATCGTTGGCTAGCGGTCCGATTTGGTCCAGACTCATGGATAAATCTAAAAGACCTTGTCTTGAAACGGCACCGTAAGTAGGTTTGAATCCGACTACTCCACAGTGTGATGCAGGGTTTCTGATGGATCCGCCTGTATCGGAACCGATTGAAATGTCACACATTTCAGCTGCAATTGCCGCTGCACATCCTCCGGAAGAGCCTCCAGGGATTCTTCCCATGGCAGCAGGGTTCTGGGTTGGACCGTAGTAGGAAGTTTCGGTTGAACTTCCGGCTGCAAATTCATCCATATTCAAAATACCGATGATTATTCCATCTTCCTTAAGGATTTCGTCAACAACAGTTGCATTGTAGCTTCCGTAGTAGTCTTCCAGGGTTTTGGAAGCTGCGGAAATAATCAGATCTTCAACATTAATGTTTGCTTTTATACCGAATACCAAACCAGCTAAAGCGCCGACATCTTCGCCGTTAGCGATTTTTTCATCAATAGCTTCTGCTTGTTTTAATGCATTTTCATAGTTTAATTCAATGAATGCATTAATTTCTTCGTTATTTTCATCGATAACTTTAATGAAGCTTTCTACATTTTCTTTAGCTGTCATTTCTCCACTTTTAATGGAGTTTAACTTTTCAATAACGTTCATTAAAACACCTAATAATCGTAAATTATAATATTAATATTTTATTTTTCAATGTTTATAAACACTTGTTTTTTTAAATACTTTTATATATTTTTTTCAACTATTATTAATCATGAAAAAGGCTGTTGTATTTGATAACTCAGGAACATTGATTGAAAGGTTCAGGGTCATTAAGGATGTCATAAATGGCAATATATTCACCGATATTAATTCCCTTGATTTGATCGACCAGGCGGATGCCCTGGCTTTGGTCGTTCTTCAGTTCAATACCAATAAACTTCTGAAACTGGATTCAGACACTTTTATTTCTGATGTCATCAAGGAGTATAACATCGATTTTGATGTCAGCTTTTCAACAAAGCAGGTTTCCAAGGCTGAAGTCAAGGAAATTCTTGACAACGAAAAGTCAGCCACAGTATCAGACATCACTGACGGTTTTGACATTTTGCGAGAAAAGATTTCCCATATGGAGCTGTGCAACGGATCAGCTCTCATTGTTGACATGGACCTTGGCGTTGTTGCATATACCATCACTTCAGCAGGCAAGTTTTTCCCAAAGGTATTTGAAACCGTCGAAACGTTAAAGTCACGTGGAATTGAGATATATATCGCTTCAGGTGACAGGAAGGGAGCCATCAACAGACTGGCCAACATGCTTGATGTTCCAGAGGACAATGCCTTCGGTACCGTTTCAACCCGTGGCAAATGTGAAGTGGTATCCATCCTCAAGGACAGTGGCTATAAGGTCATGATGGTCGGTGACGGACTCAATGATATATTGGCATTTAAAAAGGCTGACGTTAGTGTCCTTACCATTGAACAGCAGGAGGAAGTGTCTCCTAAAATGATGGACAAGACCGACTACATTATTGAGGACATTTTTGAGGTCACAATGATTGATTTCTGATTAATTTTTTTATAACTCATAACTTATAAGTTATAACTTATAACTAATAACAACTAAAAAAATAATAATAAGTTATAAGTTATCAATTACCTCTTTGCTTTTGAGGATGTTATCGAAGTTGTTCAACTCGATGATTGCGGTATCAATCTTTTTAAGCAGATTCAGGTCCATTGTACCTTCACCCAATGTAATGTGCTGGTCTTTGACACCATCATTGTCATTCAGGTGACAGTAGCTGATGTTTTTTAGGCTAAGCATCTCCTCAAGGTTTCCACAGGTATTTCCGTGGCCGGTGTCGATTGTCAGGCTGCAGCCGGTTGCCTCCTGTATCATCTCTATTTCCTCAACGGTGTTTCCTAAAAACTTGCCACGGACAGGCATGTTTTCGACTGAAATCTCCACATTTGTGTTGTCTATGATTTCTCCAATGCTTTCAATAGCTATTTCCAATGCCCATTTCCTTAGATGAGGTTCGTTTCTACCTATTATTCCAGGATGAACAGTAATTGTATTTGCATTAATGCTTTCTGCATATTGTCCGCAATGGATCATCTGTTTTACACTTTCAGCTCTTATTCCCCTGTTCAGGCTTGCGATATTAATGTCCACTGTTGCCGCATGCATTCTCATGTCAAGGCCGCAATCCTTGAATTCACCGTTGTCCTTTTCATAAAATGGGCCTTCTGCGAGAATTTCTATTATTTCAAATCCATGTTTTTTAGCTAAATCGATGATGTCATTGTTAGGTTCCATGAATAAAGCCAGTGTTGTAAAACCTAATTTCATATTTAAATATTGGTAAGGCAAATATAATAAATGTTAACATATATCAAAAATTGACATATGGTGAAATATGACAGACGAAAAAGATTTTGAAAAAACTCATGAAAAGTTCCTCAAGCATTTTACCAATGGGATAATCCATAAACTTATCTTATGGATTATTTCAAAGGAGAATATTCATGGATATGGAATCATGAAAAAGCTGGATGATTTTTTCAGCTTTGAAAATTCCAAATGTGACATGAAGATCAATTCAAGCAAAATATATCCGATATTGTCCAAGATGGAGGATGAAGGATTAATTATTGGGGAATGGAAAGTCAACGAAAACAACAAAAGGGTAAAATATTATTCAATAACTGAAGATGGGCAGCAATTCCTGAATGAAATGCAGGCTCATATGAATGTTATCTTGGGTAATCCCTCCTGGATGAATTTTTTCAAAGACATGACAGGAATGGAGATTAACAATGAACGCAATTGAAACTAGAAATCTGACAAAAGTCTACAACAATAACTTTACTGCGGTTAATTCTCTTAACTTGGAAATTCCAAAAGGAAGTATTTTTGGCATGTTGGGTCCGAATGGTGCAGGCAAGACAACCACAATAAAGATGCTCACCTGCCTGATTCAGCCTACTTCCGGCAAAGCGACTGTTGGAGGATATGACGTTCAGGAAAATCCCGATGAGGTTCGAAACCTTCTGGGAATGGTTCCTCAACAGGTTAGCCTGTATAAGGATTTGACAGTAATGGAAAACTCACAGTTGTGTGCAGACTATTATGGTGTGCCTCAGGACGAGCGTGATACACGGATTGAAGATTTGATGGAGCTTGTTGACATCAAATATGCAAAGGACAAGCGTGTCGGACAGCTTTCAGGAGGCCAAAAGCAAAAGGCTTCCCTTGTGGCAAGTCTCGTTCACAGGCCGGACATCCTGTTTTTGGATGAGCCTACCATCGGGCTAGACCCTACCACCAAACGAACCCTTTGGGATTTGATAAGAGAGTTGAACGACAACGGTCACACAATAATTTTATGCTCCCACGACATGCATGAGGTGGATATGCTTTGTGACAATGTGGGAATCATCAACACCGGCAATCTGGTCGCTTACGATACTCCTCAAGGGCTTAAGGATGCTCTTCTGGAAAGCAACAAGCAGGAACTCACCGACGCTTTAACCAAAATTTCCGATGAAAGCGAGGGTTCCGATTCAGCAAGAGACGATTTGGAAAATCTCAGCTTAAAGAAGATGTCAGTGCTTTTGAAAAATCAGGATGAGGAAATTATAGATACAATTTCCCAATCCGATAATGTAAAAAGTGTGGAAGTGGCTAGAAACGGCCGTATTAATTTGAGAATAGACAGCTTTGACGATATGGCAGTTCAGAATGTATTGAATGACATAATTTCTTCCGGCGGAATAATCACTTCAATCTTCACTGAAGAGCCGTCTTTGGAGGACGTGTTTATAAAATCAACATCAGAGGTGAATGAGGATGATCGAGCCTAAGAAATTCTGGTGGATGATTAAAAAGGAACTGATTTCACTTAAAAGGCACCCTGCAAGGTTGGTTTCAATACTTGCATTTCCGATAATCATGATTCTGCTCTTTGGCTATGGAATGGGTGGGGAAATGACAGACCTGCCTATTGTTGTGGTGTCACAGTCAGACGGCGATTTGACCGATTTGACATTGGATACCATCAAGTCAACCGAGACATATCATGTTGTTGATGTCATTGACAGCTTGGATGAGGGAAAGGAGCGTGTAGAATCGGGTGAAGTTAAGGCTGCAATAATACTACCTTCTGATTATGATAAGGATACGACTCAGCAGAAGGGCGTAACGCTTTACATTGATTCGTCAGACCAGATGGCTTCACAGATTCTTGAATCATCAACACAGGGAATATTCTATAGGATTTCAAATATGGTGGCTTCACAGACCAGCGTTTCCACACAGGATGCGAATATCGAGCCTAGCATTTCACACTCCCTGGACAACTTCAAGGATGACATTAGCCTGCACATAAACCGCATTTATGGTAACATCAAGTATATAGACTTCCTTGTTCCCGCCATTTTGGGAATGACAATCATGATGAGCTGTATGATGGGAATGGGTGCAACAATTGCAGGTGAACGTGAAACAGGTGAGCTTGCAAGACTTTTCATGACACCTACATCAGTTTCCACAGTCATCGGAGGAAAGATTGCGGCTAAATTACTGATTGAACTTGTCAGGGCACTGATACTGATATTTATGGCGGTATTACTCTTTAATGTGAGCATCAAGGGAGGATTCCTGCAGACATTCATAGTTTTAGTCATAGGGGCATTGTGTTTTGTCGGATTTGGAATAATGCTTTCTGCAAGAACTCAGACCCAGGAGGATTATGCACAGATATCCCTGCCGTTCTCAATGCCTATGATGTTCGTTTCAGGAGTGTTCTATCCGATTGAGACAATGCCTTGGATTTTACAGAAGCTGGCTTATGTTTTCCCATTGACATATTTGAATGATGCAATGAGGGGAATAATGCTTAAGGGTCAAACTTTAGGTGATGTATGGCTTGATTTAGTCGTGCTTTTAGGATTTACAGTTTTATTCTTCATCATTGGAGTAAAACGATTTAACAGGGATGTATAGGAGGTTTTGAAATGTATAAAAAATTATTTATGGGAATAGTTATAGCGCTTTTGTGTCTCTCTCCAATAGCTGCAGCAAATTGGGATTCATTTGCCGGAGACATTGACCATAACGCCTATAGGGAAGAAAGTTCTGATTTCGTAACTAATCTGTGGACATACAGCATGGGATCTCCAATCCATTCATCCCCTGCAATCCACGATGATTATGTATATATCGTATCAACCGACGGTATCCTAAAAGCCGTTGATATGAAAACAGGAGAAGAGGAATGGGATTTGGATTTGGGATCTCCTACAAATTCATCACCGATTGTACATAAGAACAGATTATACATAGGATGTGAAGACGGCCTGAAGGCGGTAAACATCAACTCTCATGAAATCGTATGGGATTATGACTGCGACAATGTTGCGTCAACCCCATTTTATCATGATGATGTAATTTACTTTGGAAGTGATGACGGACATTTATACGGACTTAACAGGGACGGAAAGGTTGAATTCAACAAAAAACTGGATGGTGAGCTTAAGTCATCTCCTATTGTCGTAAACGATACAATATTCATAGGCTCAACAAATTCCAAATTATACAGCATAGACACAGACAAGTCCAAAAACTGGGAGTTCACCACAGGTGATGAAATATTGTCATCTCCAAGCTATGTCAATGAGACAGTCCTCTTCGGTTCATGTGACGGCAACATCTATTGCCTAAAGGAATCCAACGGGGAACTGGTCTGGAAAGAGGACCTGAGCAATAAGGTAATATCCTCCCCGACAGTTGACGAGCATGACAACAGCGTCTACATAGGCAGTGATGATGGAAACTTAACCTGCCTTGA
The DNA here is from genome assembly GCF_015062905.1 of Methanobrevibacter thaueri. Classification (GTDB taxonomy): domain Archaea; phylum Methanobacteriota; class Methanobacteria; order Methanobacteriales; family Methanobacteriaceae; genus Methanocatella; species Methanocatella thaueri_A. The sequence continues at coordinate 8,797 of NZ_SUTK01000004.1, read as the reverse complement.
CGTTCGTGACGGTACCGTAAAATGGTCCCATCAGACAGGAGACAAGGTCCAATCAACCGCTGCTTTAAAAGACAATTTGGTTGCATTCGGTTCCAACAACGGCAACTTCTATGTTTTGAATAAGTATACCGGAGCTGAAGAGTTTACATACAACCCAGGTACAGTTTTATTTAATTCTGCAATTACATCCTCACCAGTGATTAACGGCAACTCCTTGATTTTTGGTGATGATTCAGGCAACCTGTATTCCTTGAACATTGAAAAATATGAAGTTCCAGGCTCAATGCAGCTCTATTATTCATTAGGAGTTTTAATCGTTCTCCTGATTGTGGCCGTTGTGGTTGTATTTAAGGTTAGGGGTCGCAAATAATTAACCTTATTAACCTTATTTTTTAAATTTTAAATGGGGGATGCGATGCAGAATATCGAAACTTTAAGAAATGAAAACATGAATCTAGCTGATAAAATATATATTTTCGACACTACTCTAAGGGATGGTGAACAGACTCCCGGTGTGGCTTTGACAGTTGACGAAAAAATCCAGATTGCTCAAAAGCTCAACAATTTGGGGGTTGACAAGATTGAAGTCGGCTTTCCGGCTTCATCAAAAGGCGAAATAGAGTCTGCCAGAAAAATCAAGGCTTTGGATTTGGATTCGACTTTGGTGGGACTTTCAAGATCTTTGACAGTGGATGTCGATGCGGTTTTGGATGCGGATTTGGACTATATACATACATTTATCGGAACCTCTCCTTTGCATCGTGATTATAAGCTGAAAATGTCCAAATCAGAAATCATCACAAAGGCGGTTGAAACCGTGGAATATGCCAAAGACCATGGATTGACTGTAGAGTTTTCCGCTGAGGACGCTACCAGAACTGAAAAAGGCTTTCTGTATGATGTCTTCAGCCAGGTAATTGATGCTGGGGCTGATTTTTTAGACGTTCCGGATACCGTAGGCATTTTGACTCCAATCATGACCCGTGAGCTGATAACAGATATAAAGGAAAGTTTTTCAATTCCTATTAGTGTCCATTTTCATAATGATTTTGGACTTGCTACTGCTAACACTCTGACAGCTATCGAATGCGGGGCCGATCAGGCTCACGTTACAGTCAACGGTTTGGGTGAAAGGACCGGTAACTGTTCTCTTGAAGAGCTTGTGATGACTTTGAAGTCAGCTTATAACGTTGATTTGGGCCTGGACACCACTCGATTATATAGCCTTTCCAATTTGGTGGGCCGTTTGACTGGTGTAAAGATGCCTGTCAACAAGCCGATTGTGGGGGACAACGCTTTTGCTCATGAATCAGGCATTCATGTTCATGGCATCCTGAACAACTCCTCTACTTATGAACCTATTTCTCCTGAAATGGTTGGCCATTCCAGACGTATCGTGTTGGGCAAACACACTGGGGCAAATGCTTTAAAGTCAAAACTAAAGGAATATCACATTGATTTAAATGACGAGCAGTTCTATAAGGTTTTCAATGAAATAAAATCTTTAGGTGATAGCGGTAAATGTGTTACCGATGATGATTTGGTGGCTATTGCCATTACTGAGCTCGCTTCAGCTCGTGAAACCCCAATTGAAATAAAGGGCATGAGTATTTCAATGGGTGCTAATGTTTCTCCAACCGCTACAGTTAAGCTTTCAATCGATGGTGTGGAAAAGGAAACTGCAAGTACAGGTGTTGGGCCGGTTGATGCTGCATTAAATGCTATTAGTGCTTTGATTGAGGATACCCTTCATATTGAGCTTGAAGAATATAATCTTGAGGCCATTAACGGCGGTACCGATGCATTGGCAGACGTATTTGTAATCTGTTCTGATCCTGATGGCAATAAATCTACCGGAAGGTCAATCAATCAGGACATAGTCATGGCAAGTATCTTGGCAGTTTTGGATTCAATCAATAAATTGTTGGTAATTTATCGAACAAATTATTAATTTTTTTTTAAAAAATTCTTTTTTTTTCATTTTTTTAGCATATTTGTAATTTTTATTTTACAAATTATTATTTTATTATTATAGATTAATAGAGATATTATGAAAAAGTTTAGTAGAATTTCTATTTATTATTTATTTTTTTATTTATTTTTTATTTGCATATTAATTGTTCAATATTTTTTATTTATTTTTTTACTTACTTTTTATATATTCCAATTTTTTTATTTTACTGTTTATATTTATAATGCAAATTTTATGTAAAATTTTATATACATTAATAGCTAAAGTTTAATATGGTGAAATTATTATGGAGAATAATACAATTTTTGTAGGTAGCAAACCTGTTATGAATTATGTTTTAGCAGTTGTTACACAATTTAACGAAGGGTCTGATAGCGTTCTTTTAAGAGCTAGAGGAAAAGCTATCAGTCGTGCTGTCGATGCTGCTGAAATTGTAAGAAATAGGTTTGTTCCGGAAGCGGATGTTACAGACATTCAAATTTCTACTGAAGAAATTGAAAATTTCAACAATGAAAAAACAAACGTTTCTATTATAGAAATTTTAATTGAAAAGAGTGAATAGCTCTTTTTAATCAAATTTCTTTAACACATTTTTATCAAAAAGGTATTTGGAAAGCAATATATTTGATGTTCCTTTTCCTTTTGCTTCTACTTTTCCTTTGCGTATTGCTTTTAGGACACTATCAATATCCTTTTCACAATCGATCAGACTAAAGCAGTCGCCAACAAATTTCCAATAGTGTGCATCGCTTGCACCTAATGTTGGAATATTTTCAGTTTTTGCTAAATTTTTTGCCTTATTGTTACAGTAGCCTATAATGAATCTCGCATTTTTTGTCTCTATTGCATCGATTTTAAGTTCCTTAGGATTAATTTTGCATAGGAGCCCATGGCGGTAAAAACAGAATGGGTGAGGTATAATTGCAAGACCCCCTAAATCATGAATTCTGTCGATAGTATCTTGAGGTGAAAGGTCACGAGGTATATTTTCCTCACACCCAAAACCAAGGATATGGCCAAGTGTTGATGAAATCTCAATAGATGGTATTGCCAATATATCTGTATTTCTAGTTTTAGTCAAAACTTCACTGGTTCCATCAACGGTATTGTGGTCGCTTATAGCTATTATGTCAATATCTCTTTTTTGGGCTGTTTTTAGTATATCATCAATTTTTGAATGTGAGTCCGGTGAATACTCGCTGTGAATGTGGGAGTCCATTTTAAGCATATTATCTATCCTTGTATAGTCTTGATTAATCCGATTGTTCCGGTCATCATCACATCTCCCCCGGGAGCTGCATGATGCCAATCTAGATTTGTCTTTTCAATCAGTTCCCTTTTCGGGCCGCTGACTATAACCTTTTCGATTTCAGATATCGGGTTTAATACATGTGCCCCATGTCCGAAGTCTTCGTGAACTTCCTCGTGGGTTATCTCACCTGATGCCAATCTTTTGATATACCTTTCAAGTGATTCTCCACTGAGGCTTGAGGTGTGATGTTCAAACACTCCCTGTATCTTGCCGTTTTCTATTGATGCCGCTGTTGTGTGGCCGTTTCCGATATCTATTACAATGAAGCTGTTCAGTTTGCTTGCCACCTCATCATAGCACATTCCGGCTATTGATGCGAATTTGGTATCCATCACCAATGGAAGGTTTTCTATGCCTTCATCCTTTATCTGTCTTCTGACAGCCTGCATTCTTGTGAAGTACTCAGGCATTTCCTCCTTGAATCCGAATTCCAATGGGGAGATTGGATGTGACACCTTTTCCCTTATCTTTTCAAATCTGAAGTCCCTGTCTCCCATATTTTCATTATACCCGTGATCCTGCACGGCTATTGCTATTTCGTCGAAATCGAAATCCAGGTCATAACCTAACAGGAATTCGGATAATTTCTTGATATTGATGTCGCCAAGTTTTATTTTTGTATATTCTGAGTAGTCTTTGCCCTCATCTGCAATTTCTATTCCCAATGACTTGACCTGTTCGATATTGTCGCGTATTGTTTTTGCACATGTCGGTTCCATCACTACCTTGTATCCTTTTTCCATATGTTCCAATAGGCTTTTTTTGATTTTACCTCCGCCCATTATTTCTCCTGTAAAGTAGATGTCATTTTCTATTTCCCTTATCTGTTGGGATATGTATAAGTGCGGAGATGGAAGAACAAGCTTTATGGAATTTTCCAGTTCCTTTTCGGTATCATATATCATTATGTCTTGTGTTCCGGTTCCAACATCAATAGCTAAAATTCTCATAATTTAAAATTGTTCTTTATAATATTAATAATTTTAAAATGTACATTTTTGTACAACAAAGTTTTATATAGTACATTGATGTAAGTATTATTATGACTTACAAAATTGAATTATCATCAGATGAAGTGCCAAAGCAATGGTATAATATGCTCGCTGATTTGCCTGTTCCACTTCCTGCTCCTAAAAACAGTGAAGGAAAAGACCAAATTTCAGCTTTACAATTAGCTTTCACCAAAGCAGGCCTTGAACAGGAATTTGCAACAGATCGCTATATCACTATACCAAAAGAAGTTAGAGAATTATACATGGAAATGGGAAGACCTTCTCCATTGGTCAGAGCCAATAAATTGGAGGAATATCTTAATACTCCTGCAAAAATCTATTTCAAAAGGGAAGACTCTTCACCAACCGGTTCACACAAGTTGAATTCAGCTATTCCTCAAGCTTATTTTGCTAAAAAGGAAGGTGTTGAAAGATTGACTACTGAAACTGGTGCAGGCCAATGGGGTACTGCATTGTCCCTGGCATGTAATTTGCTTGACATCGAATGTACAGTATATATGGTTAAAGTTTCCTTCAACCAAAAGCCGGACAGGAAAAACATCATGGACATTTACGGTTCAAATGTATTTGCTTCACCTAGTGAAAATACAGAAGTCGGACGCCAGGTCCTTGCTGATAATCCAGACCATCCAGGTTCATTGGGAGTTGCCATTTCCGAAGCTATGGAAGAGGCTTTGCAAAATGATGAAGTAAAATATTCCTTAGGTAGTGTTTTGAACCATGTTATGCTGCATCAGACCGTTATCGGTCAGGAATTGAAGACACAGCTTGAGATTGCTGAAGAGACTCCGGATGTAATGATAGCATGTGCAGGTGGAGGAAGTAACTTTGCCGGATCACTGTTCCCATTCATCAAGGACAAGATTGACGGAAACTCAGACACCCAGTTTATCGCTGTTGAACCAAGCGCTTGCCCTACCTTAACAGAAGGAACCTATGATTATGACTTTGGAGATTCCAACGGTTTCACCCCAATGCTTAAAATGTTCACCTTGGGACATGACTTTGTAGCCCCTTCAGTTCACGCTGGAGGTTTAAGATACCACGGTATGTCACCTATCGTTTCCCTTTTAACTAAAGAGGGATACATTGAACCAAGATCAGTTCATCAGAAGGACTGTTTCGAAGCAGGTATCACTTTTGCACGTAATCAGGGTATTGTTCCTGCTCCTGAAACCACTCATGCAATCAGGGCTGCAATCGATGAGGCATTGAAATGTAAACAGACTGGCGAAGAGAAGACTATCGTATTGAACTTCTCCGGTCATGGAATGTTGGACTTAAAAGGATATGCTAGCTATTTTGACGGAACCATGCAAAATGCTAAATAATCCTTTATTTATTTTTTTTTGATTTTTTTAGTTATAAGTTATAACTTATTATTTTTTCATTATTAGTTATAACTTATAAGTGTTAATGAATAACTAATAACTTATTTGTGAAAACAAATACTTTATAAGGAAGAAGTTATAAAATATAACTTATTTGTTAAAAGTTAGTTATGATAAGTTATTTCTTAAAACTTATTTTTTATAATTTAGAAGTTCTAACTTAAACCTTATTTCCTATCCCTTAGAAGTTGGAACTGATAACTTATTTCCTTTAAGTTTTAATTTAAAAGAAATAACTTAATCCTTTTAACTTATACTGGATAACTTAATTGTTATTCTTTAGAGCTTTGAAATTTTAAGTTATAATTCATAACTGGTAACTTAAAACTTATCAGATATAGGAGAATTCTTTAATGAGTGAAGTAATTGCAGTGATGAATCAAAAAGGGGGCTGTGGTAAAACAACAACTGTTGTGAATACTGCAACATCTCTAGCGGTAATGGGCAAATCTGTTTTAGTGGTCGATATGGATCCTCAGGCCAATGCTACTACAAGCTTTGGCATTGATAAAACTAAAATAGAAAATACTATATACGATGCTATCATTGGGGATATAAATGTAAAAAAAGCAACAATTCCTACGTTTATTAAAAATTTGTTTATTATCCCAAGTAATATATCCCTCAGTGGTGCCGGTATGGAGCTTTCCAGTAGAGAAAATTACCATATTATCTTGAAGGAAACTCTTAAGGATGTCGTACCGTTATTTGATTACATTTTCATTGATTTACCTCCTTCATTAGGTGTCATAACAGTCAATGCATTAGTAGCTTCCGATAGCGTTTTAATACCTATCCAAGCTGAGTATTATGCACTAGAAGGCGTAGCCGATTTGATTAATACCATAAAATTAGTCGAACAAAGGCTTAGAAGTCCCACTCCAATTAAAGGAATTCTCCTCACTCTATATGATAAGAGAACTAGGCTCAGCAAAGACGTTTACAAAGAGCTTAAAAGCTACTTTGGTGAATCAAACTTATTATTTAAAACCGTTATTCCAAGAAATATCAGATTGGCTGAGGCTCCTAGTTATGGAAAGCCTTGTCTTGTTTATGATCCTGAAAGTACTGGAACAAAAGCTTATCTTAAATTGGCAAAGGAAATTATCCAAAGGGATGAAAATGTTAATTTGAGCGATGCCAAGACAAATATTAAAGCTAAAGCTGAATTAAATAGAAATTCCAATAAGACTGGGAGGGGTAGATAATGCCTAGAAAAGGTCTTGGAAAAGGGTTAGACTCTTTAATTCCACCTGATTTTTATAATGAGGATTTTGACAGTAATTCCCCTCAGTCCCTTGAAGATATGTTAAAAGAAGAGGAGACTACTGTTGAAGACGTTGTTGATGATGTAACCTCTAAAGAGGAAACTGAAGTTGAAGATGAAGTAACTCCAGAAGAAGAAACTGAAAGTGATGATACAGATGTTGAAGAAGGCATGGAAAATGAGGAAACTGATGACTCATCCGAAGAGTTATCTGGCAATCATGGCGGCGAAGAAACTGTACAAACATCATCAGAAATCCAAATCCAAAAGGAACACATAGATGATGTTAAAAAGATTGTGGACAAAAATCCAAGAATCACTTTATGGTCTTCAAGATCTTCAGCTGTATTGAGATATTTAAGAAAAACCGAACCCGAATTCAGTATTTCTAAAGAGGCTTCTATTTTGATTGATGAGGCCGTTTCTAAAAAATACCCTGAAATTTGGGCATTATTTGATGATGACTAGTATATTATCAAATATAATTCACTTTTTTTAATATATTATTTTGCACTTGAAATTGTTCTCAAGAATCTATTTTTCACTTGAAATTATACTTAATATATTTTACAATATATATTTGATATGCTATTTTTTTCTATTATTTTAATTGATTTCATGAATATTTATTTTAACAATAATCCATTATATTATAATTTACTCTTATAAAAAATTTAAAAATCAAAAGTAGTCTGATATTCACCACTTATTTTAATATATGGTTCCGCTCTGTCAACTACAACACCTAGTTTCCTAAGCTGTTCTTTATTGGAGAATGGTGTTTTTTTTCGAATAGAAATTATCTGCTTTGCAGATTTTACACCGATGCCTGGAACCCGTATCAATTCTATCAGTGGTGCGGAATTTATTTCTACAGGGAATATATTCATATTTTTTGCGGCCAGTATTTTCGGGTCCTGGCTCAACAGCAGATTGTCATTATCGTCAAATACCAGCTCTTTAACATTATAGTGGTAATCGTTAAGCAGGCTGTCAGCATTGTATAACTTTGAGGTTCTGTCAGTTGAACATGCCTCTTTATTTGAAAATTCAGTTTCTTCAATTGGGGTAAATGCTGAAAAGTATGTTCTTTTCAATTCTGAATTTTTGTAGATTTTTTCCATTCTACTAAGTATTTCCCTGTCACTTTCATCGTTTGCGCCGACAATAAGTTGGGTTGTATGGGTGGAATTCGGATAAGTCGTACTTTTATGCTGGTATCTATTGATCCATGATAACCTTTTCAGTATATCCTTGTTGTAGTCCTTAGTTGAGGATAGTTCTGCAAGGCCTGATGGTGTTGCAGCTTCGATGTTTATGCTAACTCTATTTGCAAGAGCCATTGCCCTTTTGATTGAGTCCCTACTGGCACCCGGAACCACTTTTAAGTGTATATAATCGTCATAACCGTATTTTTTTCTCAAAAGTCTGATTGTTTCTATTTCCTTTTCCATTGTGGAGTCCACATCGCCTGTGATTCCTGAGCTTAAAAACAGACCGTTGACCATTCCCCTGTTATAGTATCCGAGAAATGCCTTTGCAAGCTCTTCAGGTGACAGTTCCAATCGTGTGAAATTTCTTTTGGATTGGTTGATGCAATATTTGCAGTCATTTTTACATTTGTTTGTTAAAAGAGTCTTAAAAAGAGGAATCTTACATCCATTATGACCTGTTGCTTCGTAAATTCCAGGCAAATTAATCTGCGAACTTTTGTTATGACTGACATAATCGCAAAGATCATACTGTGCAGAATCTGTTAAGATTTTCATCTTTTCCAATGTAGTCATGTTAATAATTATATATTTTATATTAAATAACAATTCTTTTTGAAATTATATGCCT
>NZ_SUTK01000036.1 GCF_015062905.1 Methanobrevibacter thaueri | reverse complement strand
AAACTTTATATATGCCTTAATTTAAAGTATTAATTGGAGTTGAAATTACTAACTCAAAAATTAACCTGTGGTGGTGAGAAAAACACCATTCAAATAAAAGCATGAATTCTCATGCTTTTATTATTCTCCCTTTATGTTTTTATAATATATTTTTTTGCTGACCGTTCATCTCATGTGCAGCAATCATAGATGACTTAAGCACGGCTCCTGGTGCATTACGGATGAGGAATCCCTGGTTTTCAATTCATTTTTTTAAAAAAACCATTATTTATCCTTTTACAATTGTTTTAAGATGCAAGCAAGCACTTGCAGTCGAAAAACTTTATATATGTGCCTGTTTATAGTATTAATTGGAGTTAAAAATTACTTTGACTCAAAGAGAACATTATGTGGTGGTGAGAAAAACACCTATATGCAAAGCATGGTGGTGGGCCATGCTTTTATTTTCCTCCTTTTTACTTTTTTTTAACTGCATTGATGATGATTGATTTGCTGTTTAGGCATTTTATAAAATCCAGGCCTTAGGCTTCTTGAAATTGTTGTTATTTAAAAGGATTTGAGTTTTGCACATGATTTTTTATTGTTTCCTGCATATTTTACATCTAGGATTCTATTTTGTTAATAATTTATATTGTTTTAATAACAATATTGTAATAACGGTGATAATATGGAAAAGAGTCATAAGATAATTATTGTAGGATTGATTATTGTCATCATAGCATTGGTTGCAGGACTGGCCTATATGCTTACGGGCAATAATCTGTCAATTGGAAACGGATCGGTTCCAGAAGGGATGAAGATGTATGATTTCAATTCCGAATTCAAGATGGCCGTTCCGGAAAACAGTAAATTTTTAAAGCAGTGGAATAAAATGGAAGATTCTATATTTGGTCGAGGATATGCTTATTTTGACGAAAGTAATGCGATACAGATTTCATATTCAAATTCTCCATTAGTTACCCATGAGTTAATAGATACTTTTCTAAAGGCGGGCAATTCATCAGGAAATGCCACATATGATTTTGAGGGGGATTTGATAATTGTTCATAATATTAAGAATAGCGGTAAGGTAGCCGATAATCCTGATGATTCAGAGTTTAAGGAAACAATATTCCTTCAAAAAGGACATATGGTGGTTGGAGTTTCAGGAAACGACTTGGATTTGATGAAGGCAATGGTTAACACAATTGAATTTTACGAGTAGGTGAAATTATGGATAGTAAGTGGATTTGTTTGTTTGTAATATTCTTAGCCGCAGTCATGGCTATGGGAAGTGTGGGAGCAACTGATTTGGAAACTCATGAGTTTGGAGATTATTTTTCAATGAAAATACCTAAAAATGTCCATTTTGAAAAGGATAAGAATATTTCCCATGAAAACGGGATGGATACGATTTTTTTAGAGTATATGAGTGAGGATTTAGATATAAGTTATATAAACAATCCTATAGTTACTGAAAATTCATCTGAATTTTTCTATCAGAGCTTATTTGAATCAATATATCCTGAGTTGGATGAATGCTATGAATATCAGGAAGGAAACCTAACAATTCTTATGCCTAAAAAGATTAATGACATGCATTTTCCTATGGTTGGAACAAGTTCAGGCAACGAAATAGTAATAATCATGGGCAAGGACATTGATATGATTAAGGAAATGGGCAAATCAGTTGATTTCAAATAGTGGGATAGTTAAATATTCCACTATCTTTTTTTATTTTCGAGTTAATTTAAGACGTTCACATTTGTTTTAGTGGTTTGTCATTGAAATTCTAAAAAACAAGTAGATAGGATTATACTTGCATATAACCCTAATTTTAATAGTTAAGATCCCTCGCAAAATGCCCCATAATCCTCACATAATAATTCAACTTCATCGATTTTGTTGATTGCACCAATCCAATCCTTTGGTATTGAGTCATAGCCGTAATATATTCCGGCAAGCCCGCCACAGATTGCAGCGGTGGTGTCTGTGTCATCACCGAAATTAACAGCTTTTAAAACGGCATCCTCATAGTTGTCTGTGTTTAATAGGCAATGGATAACACATTCCAATGACCCGACGACAAATGTCCTTCCACGAACATCATCCAAATCATTGTTAAATATTCTATTGAATTTTTTAAGGTAATGGGAATCCTTATAGTAATCCTTTATTTTATCGCATGCGTATTTGACATGCTCAGCGATTTCCAGGTCGTTTTCAAGCATTGACCTTGCGATTTCAACATATAATACGCATGCAATCCTTGAAATCTCATGGGCATGGGTCAGGGAGGATACATTCTCGACTGTTTCATAATCAATGTCTTTGATGTAAGCCAACGGCAGAATTCTCATTAAAGACCCGTTTCCGTTGTCACGGTCTCCTGTGCCTCCAGATTCTAAGGCGGGAGTTCCGTTGTAATATTTTCGCAATGATTTTCCAGTGGCAATTCCACTGTCAAACTTTCCGTCGTCGCTGTTTGTGTATTCGTCGTCATAGTACCATTTGAGGAACTCCTTCATTATGTCATCGTAGTCGATTCCATTTTTGTTGACTATGCTTGCCATTGTAGCTATTGTCATTGAAGAGTCATCCGACCAGGTTCCTTTAGGCTGCAGGTGGGTTCCGTATTCTCGCATGTCAGTGACTGGGTCAATTTCACGTTCATATTTTCCAGAAAACTCGACTGGGACTCCTAAGGCGTCTCCGACTACTAAACCGATAATTCCATCTTTGACTTTCATGTGGGTAAGTTTATTACTTATAATAATTAATGGTTGTTATTATGTGGGCATTATGAAGTCTTTTTTTATCCATTTTTAATTTTTTTCATGATTTTTCGTTTAATGTTCATTGATATTTTAATTTTTACTAAATTATAGGATATCTTAAAATTTCTCTTTATATAAATATATTATCATGGCAGATAATACCAACACCCAAGAGAGAATAAAAAAAGCAGTTGAACTAAAAGAAAATTTGGAATCAAAATTAGAAAAAGTAAAGGGAACTCCCAGAGAAGAGGAATTCCAATTGCAAATAGACAAGTTGAATGAGCTGATTGTTCATCTTGAAAGCGAGCTTTAAATGAATCGTTTCCTATTTCGCAGGCACTGTTTCGAAGTCCCTCAGGTATTCAGTAGTAACTCCACGAACTTCACTGCGAACACTGTCATGGTTCTTGACGGCAAAGCAGATTCCGTCATACCTGTTTCCGTCCTTTGTCACTGTCACGTTTTTCTGATATGAATATCCGATAGGTATTGCCCTTCCCTGACTTTCGGCATGTCTGTATTCGTCATTGGCGACCTTAACCATATGGTTCCAATCGTCATCCTGGATTTCCCAGGTGTATCCTGCATCCTCGAATTTCTTTGCAGCCACAGGCTCTGCGGATATTGCGGCCATTGCAAGTCCTGCGACAAAGAGGCAAAGCACCATTATAACTATTTTTGTTTTCCCATTCATTTTTTCATCTCCGGATTGAATGTCTCTGTTAATAAGTTATGGACATTATGGTATATGTCTTTTTCAGGACACCTAGTAAAATAATCCTCTTTCGAACTGCGGACTTTGCCAACACCAAATCAAATATTCCGTTCATCAAAAGTGATGCATTACAATAACAATAAGTTTTAATCAATCGAAACTGCAGTTAATTTGTCCCAATCTCTTTTCCGGGCAATTTGCAAAAACAGTATAATCCTATTCAAAATCAAAAAAAGGTACAGATTGTCATTTTCCAAAAGGAAATGGATAAACCTCTCCGCACGTGAAGCTATTCCACTCTGATTCCGTTATAGAGGATGTCCAGAAATTCGGTGGAATAGTCTATTCCATCTTTTTCAACGTTTTCACTGTATATTTTCCATAAAACGAGTGACTGGAATGTTATGCTGTAACAGAGTGTTCCCAATACCCTAGGGTTGACTTTCCTGATTCTGCCCTCATCGATCTGCAGGGTGAAGAACTCCTCGAACTTGTCCAGTATGGTGTCGGTGATCTGCGCAATCAGAAGCTTCTTGTCTGAAACCGCTCTCACGTCCTCGAGAGCCACCTTGATGATGCTGAACTCCGCTTCCGGAAGGTTTGCGAGTTCTATGAAATTGTTTCTCAGGTACTCCTCGGTTTCCTCATCCTCCCTAAAGTCGAAAATCTTGTCCAGCTTGTCAATAAGAATCTGGAAATGGTAGTCCTTTGTAATTTCAACCAGGTTCTGCTTGTTTGTGAACTTTCTAAAGACGGTAACTTCATTAACGCCAGCTTCTGCAGCAATCTTTTTTGTTGTGGCCTTTGAAACACCCTCTTTTTGAATAATGTCGAATGTTGCCCTTACAATCTTTTCCTCGGTGTTGTCAAGTTCAATCTTCATAATAAATAATATCAATTGTTAAACATTTATATTTATCTAAAAATGTTTTTTTGGTGTTAAAAAAAGAAGGTTAAGGAGAGTTTGTCTCCTTATTTGATTTTGATTTTGATGGTCTTGGTTGATTTGTTGTAGTAGGCGTTGCCTTTGAAGGTTACCTTTGCCTTGTAGGTGCCTTTTTTGGTCAGTTTTTTGATTTTAAATGTTGCTTTACCTTTGGCATTTGTTTTTGCCTTGAAAGTCTTTTTGCCTATTTTAATTGTGACTTTTACCTTTTTGACAGCTTTTCCTTTGCTGTTTTTGAGTGTTATTGTGTATTTTTTCTTTTTGTCAGTTTTCTTGAAAGTTTTCTTTTTAGCTGTGATTTTTGTTTTTTCCTTGTTTACTGTAATTTTCACGGTTTTTGCTGTAGATATGTAATTGTCTGTACCAAGGAACTTCACAACAAGGGTTTTCTTTCCAGATTTTGCGGTTTTTAGGATTTTTGCAGTTAACCTGATGCTTGTAACGCCTTTAGCGTTTGTAATTCCATATCCGATGTTTTTGCCGTTCAATATGAATGTTAATTTTTCACCTGAAATTGCATTGCCCTGCGCATCCTTAAGAATGGCGCTGTATGTTCCGTCGTAGTTGATTACATATCCTTTGTCGGATGCGGTTATTGAACTTTCCACGGGAACAGGATTTATGCGGATGGTGGCATTGGCTACTGTTGCGCTGTTCATTCCCATATATGAAGCTCCGATATTATACTCTCCGAAATCATCAAAGGTGTACAATGCCCACCATATTCCGTTGCCGTCGTAGGTTGCATTGATTCTCTCGCCGTTTGGTAGGATGAACTGCATGATACCTTGTATGAGTTCCTGGGTTATGTTTGATTCCGCTGTGATATTTGCTGTTTTTCCCTTGATTGTCATTGGTTTGACCTTTATATGATATACTATGTTTGTTCTTATTCTTTCGGAGCGAGTATAATATGAGTCTTCCTCGTGAAGGACAATGATTATGTAATCGCCTGTGATTTCAGTTTCAATGTTAATGCTGCCATTAATGTCAGTTAGATAAGTCTTATTCAATATGATATGGTCGTTGTCAATCACCTTGACGATTATTTTCTGGCCAGCTTCATTTTGGGATCTGACTGGAATGAATGGTGAGTCTCCGGTGTTTATTGTTCCATTTGCACCCCAATATGTAACATTTAAGACAGTGATATTAACATTGGAATTGATGGCATTAAGAAGGTTATTGTTGCCTATGAAAGTAATTGTGATATTATTCTCCATTTCTGTTATTAGTATGGGGCAATTGGGTTCCGCATTTGCTCTATTGTTTAGGAATATGGAATTCTGAATGGTGATACGTTCTGAATCACTATATATGTTGATTGCAGAACCGGTTTTTGCAATATTTCCTGTAAATGTGCAGTTGTCTGTTTTACCAAAATTCAAAAAGATTGCACCTCCATTTTCGCAAGCTTTGTTGTTGGTGAAATTGGAGTTTGTTGTTTCAAGAACGTTTGATCTGACTGCACCTCCATTTTCGGAAGCTTTGTTGTTGGTGAAATTGCAATTTTCAATTATGCCGTCACCTTCGGTAAAAAATGCACCTCCGTTCTTGGCTGTGTTGTTGGTGAAATTGCAGTTTATTATATTAAGGTCGGTGGCGGAGATTGCACCTCCATTTTCGGAAGCTTTGTTGTTGGTGAAATCGCTGTTTTCAATGCTGCCGATAAAGTTGGCATGTAGTATTACTCCTGCATGAACTGCACCTCCGTTTTTGGATGTGCTGTTTGTGAAACTGCAGTAATTAATGTTGCAGTATATCATGGAGATGGCTCCACCGATGTTGAGAGAGGTGTTATTAGTGAAACAACAATTTTCAACCTTACCGAAGTTTAGGTGGAGGGCTCCTCCATTATCTTCAGCAAGGGTATCAGTAAAATTGCAATTTTCAAAAGTGCCGGTATCATTGCTCAAAACTGCACCTCCCCTGCATGAAGAGGTACTTTTTTCAAAACGGCAATTTTTTGCTTCAATATTATAGCAGTTGATTGTCCCTCCATTTCCTGAAGCCTTGATGTTGGTGAAATTGCAGTTTGTTATCACAAGGGTTCCCTCACAGTTGATTGCTCCTCCATTTCCTGAAGCCTTGATGTTGGTGAAATTGCAGTTTTCAACGATTCCTGAATCGAAAAAGTGGATTGCACCACCTCCATATTTGGAGTTAATATTTTTGAAAATCAGATTTTTAATGGTTATGTTAGTGCCAGTCATATTAAATACTGTGATGTCACTTCCTGCCATGTCGATGGTTGCGCCTCTGCCATCGATGACTCCCTTGTAAACATTGAAGATGATAGTGTCTCCGCTGTCATAAACATACTGCCTGTGTTTTAATTCAATGTTTGGTCCTCCAGTGTTGATTTCATCAGTCAGTTCAGAATATGTGCTGGTATAGGCGTTTAACTCTTGTGGGTCATTATTTGCAATCACAATTTCGTCATTTTCTTGTTTTGTCAAATCTATTGCTGAAGCGTCTTCAGCCAGTTTCGGTTCGTCACTTGCTTCTAGTGTCGAATTCTCACTCAATGCCGTACCATCATCCACGTTACCTGCCCATGCGGCGGACATGAATAGGAATACGGTGAGAATCGCTATGATTATGCTCCTTTTGTATTTCATATCTCTACCCCTTGAAAAATATTTTATAAAAATTGTTCTATAATTTAAAAACAATCTTTGAAGCGATAATCCATTGAATGAAACATCACTTGTTTAAGAATTTGTTAAAAGAGATATAAAAAGATAATTATTGCATTCTGAGAGACCTCAAAATTGGGAGCATATTTCATCCAATTCAATATTTATAATAAATTATGCACGTTAAACATTTATATTTATCTAAAAATGTTTTTTCGGTGTTAAAAAAAGAAGGTTAAGGAGAGTTTGTCTCCTTATTTGATTTTGATTTTGGCGGTCTTGGTTGATTTGTTGTAGTAGGCGTTGCCTTTGAAGGTTATCTTTGCCTTGTAGGTGCCTTTTTTGGTCAGTTTTTTGATTTTGAAGGTCGCCTTACCTTTGGCATTTGTTTTTGCCTTGAAAGTCCTTTTGCCTATCTTTATGGTGACCTGAACCTTTTTGATTCCCTTTGCTTTGCTGTCTTTTAAGGTTATTGCGTATTTTTTGACCTTTGCAGACTTTTTGAACGTTTTCTTTTTGGCGGTTATTTTTGTCTTTTCTTTCTTGACTGTTATCTTGACAGTTGCAGATGAGATGTAGTTTTTGGATTCCAGTTTGATGACCATATTCCTGTTTCCGGATTTGAGATTCTTTAGGACTTTTGCTGTCAGCTTTATGCTTGCAACGCCATTGCCGTTGATGGTTGCTGTTGCAATATTTTTGCCGTTAATGGTGAATGTCACCTTTTCACCGAAGGCTCCTTTAAATGTTGCGGAGTATTTTCCTTCATAGTTGATGACATAACTTGCAGGTTTTGCTGTGATGGCAACATTTTTTTTACTGATAGTAAATCTGACGGTATCGGAAGGTCTTGCGGTTCTTGTGCCGTTATTATACACTACAATGAAGCTGCCGACATATGTTCCGGCATTCAGGTTAGGGATTTCAATTGTCGCATCACCGTTCTTTATTTCTCCGGCGTATGTGTTTGAGTTTATTACAACTGAAATAGTGCCGTTTTCAATAGGACCTGTTGAATAATCATCTATGCGGATTTCAAGGACCACAGTATCGCCATAACTAATGTTTTCAACATCAACGTTCAGTTTCACAACGGAATTAGGTCCTAAATCTTTTGGATCTGTGTTTATTAGTGTGACATTTGCATTTGAGCCAAGATAAATGTTATCTGCTCCTAAACTTGCATGATTGTCTTTAAAGACTGTGTTTTCAATGACGGTAGTACCATTGATTCCAATTGCTCCTCCTTCTTCAGCATTGTTGCCTATAAAGTGGGAATTGCTTATTGTCATGTCTTTTCCAGATATTGCACCTCCGGTTTTTCCACTGTTTGATATGAATTCACATGAATTAACTTCTCCTTTGCTTTCGAAACGTATTGCTCCACTGCTCCAGAAGCAGTTGTTGTTTGTGAATCGGGAATTTTCCACAGTTCCTGTGCCGACGAAATTCACTGCTCCAGTTCCCCATAATTCTGTGTCGTTTGTGAAGTTGCAGCTTTTTATAATTCCACTGCTGCAGAAGTATATTGCTCCGGCGGTATTTGCCATATTGTCTGTTAAGTTGCAGTTTTCTATACTTCCGCTGCTGCAGAAGTATATTGCTCCGGCGGTATTTGCCGTATTGCCTGTGAAGTTGCAGTTTTCTATACTTCCGTTTTGTGTGTATATCGCTCCGCCAACAATTCCTTTATTTTGATAAAATGAGCTATTCTCAATCAGCAGTTTTGTTTGGTTATTTATACAAATTGCTCCACCGTTATGTGCGTGATTTTCTTTGAATTCTGTATTGCTGATTGCAATTTCGTTATCTCCATCGATATCCTGATTGTAAATTGCTCCGCCGTCGCCATCACTATTTTTCATGTAATTGCCTTCAAATTTGCAGTTGTTAATGATTTGGGTTGCATGAGCGCCATTTAGTGCGCCGCCGATTCTTTTCGCTTCATTTTTTTCGAAGGTTGTGTTTTCAAGAATCAATTTGGCACCATTATGAGTGGTTATTGCACCACCAAATCCGGCGTTATTTTTATAGAATGTGGAATTAATAATTATGATTGGATTACTTGATATTAAATATATTGCGCCACCATTATGATCTGCATGATTGTTTGAAAAATTACAATTGATTATGTTGGCATTTTGTGTGTTCTTAATGTATAAAGCGCCACCATTCTCTGCATAACCATTAACAAAGTTCATGTTTTTCAATGTGATATTGTGTTTATCATGTATGTGTAGTAACCTTCCATGGCCGTTTCCATCGAGATAATGGTCGTTACCGTCGATTACAATATTGTTCCTTGTGATAGAAGTCCCTAATTGGTAATCTGGGTTCTCATCAGTATAAACATAGTCCATAATTAGTTTTATGATATGTCCTGGATTTTCATTTATTTCACGTTCCAATACCATTAAGTCGCTCAAAACCCTGATTTCTTTAGGGTTGTTTCTAATTTCGATTCTTTTGTTCGGATATCCGAAGAATATATTATGATTTGAGTCCTTGTTTTCAAAAGTTGTGTTTTCAACAATCAAAAATGATGCGGTATATATTTCTTCTCCATACTTTGAAGAAGTGCGGTTGAATCGGGTATTGTTGATGATGGTTGTTGCGTCATCATTTGACTTGATGTATATTGCTCCTCCATAAACAGTTGCAGTGTTGTTTGTAAATGTTGAGTTGATTACCGCTCCTCCTTTATGGAAATAGATTGCTCCTCCTTCAGTTGAGTTTCCGTTGATGATGTTGATGTTTTTTATAGTAACATTGTTCTCTTTAACTTCAAATACTCTTGCCTGGCCGTTTCCATTGATATAATGGCCGTTTCCATTGATTACAAAATTTTCTTTGCTGGATATAGCAATATTTTCAGTTTCTATTTTAATTCCTGTTTTGAGGAAGCTGTTCTTTCCACTGTAGACGTAGTCCTTGTTCAAGGTTATACTATGTTCTAAACAGTTGTTTATCTCATATTCTAATAACAGGAATTCTCCTAAAACCTTAAGTTCTTGTGTAACGTTTGTTATTTTTATTTTATTCGCAGGATATTCTTGATATATGTTATGATTTTTAGAATCCTCATCGAATTGGCTTTCAGTGATAGTCAAGTCTGCGGCAGTGGAGATTTCATTGCCGTATGTTGCTGTATTTTTTTTAAAGTTACAATTTTCTATTGTTTTTTCCTTGCCGTTTATTATGCCGATTGATCCGCCATAATCTGCAATGTTATTTGTGAAGTTGGAGTTAGAGATAGTGCGTTCATGATTATTTTTTGAAATATAAACTGCTCCACCATTGTTTCCTGCAGAATTGTCTGTAAATGTGCATCTATTTATATATGAATCTCCAATATCAAGGGCACCTCCATCACCTTCAGCGGTGTTGTGTGTAAAATGACAGCCAATTACCAGTCCCTCATTTCTGGAGCATACTGCTCCTCCGCTTCCCTGTGCAGAATTGTCTGTGAAATTGCTGGTTTCTATTAACTGCTCATGGGAGTTTTCATGGATGTAAACGGCACCACCGTCACCTTTTGCAGTATTGTTTTTAAATGTTGAATCCTTGACGTTTGACTTTTTGTTGAAATAGATTGCTCCACCATTGTTGTATAGTGCTCTATTGTTTTCAAACACTGATCTTATGACTCTTCCATCATTGGCGAGGTATATTGCTCCCCCATGCTCTGCAATGTTATTTTCAAATGTTGAATTTATAACATATCCCTCTTCAGTAAAGTGGATTGCGCCACCGGAATTTACTGCCCTATTGTTTGAGAAGTGGGAGTTGGTCACGTTCCCTGTCTTTTGGATGTTTATGGCTCCTCCTAAATCATCAGCTATATTGTTTGTGAAGTTGGAGTTTTCAATGATTGCGATATCGTTGAAGTATATTGCTCCTCCATACTCTCCTTTGCAGTCTGTGAAAGTTGAGTTGATTACTGTTCCACTTTTACTGAAGTATATTGCTCCTCCAAATCCGTGAATTGCAGTATTGTTTGCGAATGTGGCATTGATTACAGTTCCTGTGTTGTTGAAGATGATTGCCGCTCCTCCACCATATAAATAATTCCCGTTAATCAGCCTGATGTTCTTTATGGTCACATTGTTTGACTGGACATAAAAGATGTTGGTAAATCCACCTGCGTCAATGGTGTGGCCGCATCCGTCGATTGTGAAATTGTCCTTTGTGATTAGGATCTCATGAGGAATGTCGAAGTTTGGGCTGAACCGGTAGTCTTCACTTAAGGAGAGGATATTTCCTGTACAGTTGTGGATAGCTTCGTTTAATGCCTTGAAGTCAGCACTAAGTAGTCTTTCAGGGGTTACATTGTCAAGTGTCACGATGCTGTTTTCGGTTATATAAAGATTGTATGTATTTCCAAGTGCAGAATTTTCCTTGAAGATTGAGTGTTTGATGTATAGATTATATGGAGAATATATTGCTCCACCAAGGTTTGCATTGTTGGATGTGAAATTGGAATCCTCTATATTTCCATTTTCTTCATAACATATCGCTCCTCCATTTTTTGCATTGTTAGCTGTGAAGTAAGAGGAGGTCACATATACGTTTTGGCGGATGTATAATGATCCTCCGCTTTTTGCTTTGTTTTGTGTGAATTGGGATAGTGTTGTCTCCCCATTCTTGTTGAAATATATCGCACCACCACAATTTTTTGCGGTGTTGTTTGTAAATGTGGATTTGATTTCATTTCCGTCTTCCTTGAAGTATATTGCTCCTCCATTTTCTGCATTGTTGCCGATAAATGTTGATTCGGTTACTGTTCCGGTTTTACTGAAGTATATTGCTCCTCCATTTTCTGCATTGTTGCAGGTAAATGTTGAGTTAATGACTGTTCCTGCTTGGTCGAAGTATATTGCTCCGCCCAGTATTGCGTTTCCGTTGATGAGGTTTAGGTTTTTGATGACAATATTGTTTGAAGTAATGTTGAATAGTCCTGCAATTCCTTTTCCGTCAATGGTGTGTCCGGCCCCATCAATTATGAAGTTGTCTCTTGTAATCTCAATTCCATTTTTATACGTGTCCCCATCGTGTTCGGCATCATAGGCATAGTCTTTATTTAATGTAATATTATTTCCAATGGCGTATGTAATATCATTATCCAAATCGGTAAAGTTACCGATATTGGAATTTTCTTCAGTTAATATATCTATTTCAATCGTATCATTTTCTAGGGTCACAAAATCTGTCTGATTATCATCTGCTGCAGTTACACAAGTCATGCTTAGCAATAAAAAGAAGATTAATGTGGCAAAAACAATCCTTAATCTAATTTTAGTTTCCCCCTATATATTATATAATTAAAGATTGTCTAATGGATTATATAAATTATATATTAAATTCAGTTAAATTTATAAAAAATCGATTATTTCAAACAAGTTCGTAATATTACTAATGATTTTTCACTTATTGTATCAACAAATGAAAATCATTTCATTAAAAAAAGTTTGAGGTTTAGATTATACTAAACCTAGAATTCGTATGATTCGTTTATCTTTCCTGTAATGTCACGGATTTCGGCTGTTGCCTCTTCAAGATGGAAGATTGCAAGTTTATAGCCGGTTTCATCGTTGTAGATTCCCTGAAGGAATTCATTTCCTGCAACGATGCTTTCTCCAAATGCATAGTCCTCTTCAAAGACAGCCTTTCCGTAGTATCTTAGAAAATCGGTTTCCACAAGGGCAACGATTTCAACATAAGGGTTTTCGACCATCTGCTTGTAGACGTCCTTGAAATCCCCAACTCCGAAATAGAGCTTTCCGTCCTTTAGGAGGTGGAATCCAAGAGGCCTGTTTTTAGGCTTGTCTCCGTCAACTGTTGCCAGGAAAAACACTTTCGCTTCGTTTAAAAATTCATCGATTCTTTCTGCTCCTTCCAGTGCCATAGTATCACCTCTGATTTTGTTATATAATATTATATATCATATGTATATATCTATTCTTTGGATTGCACCGGGGGTTTTTCAGGGTTTAAATATATTTACAAGTTCGGATAAATTTAATGTCATGAAGATGAGATGGATATTTGCAGTATGTTTCGTATTTCTCTTTGCCTCACTGGCATGTGTGGCTGCGGCGGACAACGTCACCTTTGACAATTCCACTCAGGAGGAGGTTCTCGGCGAACCGCAGGAAATCGTTGAAGACATCAATGTGACCTTTGACGAGAAGATGTGGCGGGAGAATCTAAGCGACATCCATGTGGAGCTTCCTGAAGAGGCGTCAGGGGAGTTCTGCATTAAGATTGACGATGAGGCAATCCACAACGAAACAATCACGGACCATTCATTCAACGTTTCAATTAAGCTTCCAAAGCCTAAATTCATATATATTGCAAATATTTACCCTCCGATTGATATGAAAACATATAAGGTGTCCGCATTCTACAACGGAATCGATTTGAATATCAACAGGACCCTGAAGGTAATGTCATATCCTCCGGATTATGAGATTTCAAATTTCCCACAGGAGGTCCTTCACAATGAGGAACACCAGGTGATGCTGGTATTCCCGAGATCCGCAACAGGCATGGTGGAAATCTATATCGATGACAGGCTGATTGAAAGAAGCCAGGCCAGGCCGATCATGGCTTGGGAACACGATCCCTTTTCAAATCTGGCCCTGGGGAAGCACACCGCCAGAATAATCTATCTGGGTGATGACTACTACCGTCCGTTCAACAGGACATTCAACTTCACTGTAACCAATGTCAAAATCAGCATTCCAAGGGTTGTAAACATCAGCCACGACGACTGCATATCCGTTGAGGCGATGAGCATGGCTCCCGGAACCGTAAAGGTATATGTTGACGGCAAGCTGGTTAAATCAGAAAAGATATACAACGGAGAATTCATATTTTCCCTGGAGGGGCATGTCAAATACACAAGCCGTGAGGTCAAGGTCTCCTTTGTGGGAAAAAGCTTCTCAAGGAACAAAACCCAATCCATCCGCATGACATATGACTTTGACGCATGGCCGATGGAATTCACATACGGCGACAAGAACATAATCGAGGTCATGCTTCCGGACACATTAAACAACAGGCTTCTTGCAATATCAATCAACGGAACAGAATACCCTTTCAAGCGCCAGGAGAATTCCGGCAACAACATTGTTGAAGTTGATGTTTCAGGGCTTGATGCGGGCAACTATTCCATGCTTGTTTCATTCAAGGGGGATGATACCTTCTACGCCCTGAACAGGACCTACAATTTCACAGTAAACTATGATTTCCACATTCCTGATGAAATCGAATACAGGGACTCATCCAAGATAACCCTGAAGCTGCCGGCCGATGCCGATGGAAACCTTACAGTTTACGTCAACGGCAGTCTCTTCAAGTCAGTGAAACTCTCCAAGGGATATGGGGAAGTCGGAATGGATTCACTTGCACCTGGAATGTATAACCTCTCCGTCAGGTATGACGGCAGTGATTATGCCGTTGGCGAGGCCAATGTTTCCTTCACGGTGCTTCCTAAAATCGACATGGCATATGTCTTCACTGCCGGTGAGGACAAATACGTCACAGTTGAGGTTCCAAAAACCACACGGGGCTATGTAGTGTTCGACATTGACGGCAGGACATATAAGGTCACTATCAGGGACGGAATTGCAAGATGCTCCCTTAAAAACCTCAATGCGGGCGAATATGACATATTCATCGATTATTATGGTGCTGACGGATTCAAGGATCTCTCAAACTGGAGGACCGTAACCGTCAATAAGGCAAAACTCAGCCTTATTTCCGCTGAGGCAACATTCAAGGGCATCAATGTCAAGATGAAGCTTTTAACAAGAAACGGCAAGGCACTGGCATACAAGGATGTCATCATCAAGTTCAACGGCAAGACATATAAACTTAAAACAAATAAGAAAGGTGTTTTGACATTCAAGAAGTCCATGAAGGTCAAAGGCAAAAGGTCCACATTGAAAATCACCTATATGAGTGCAAAGCTCACCAAAAAGCTCAAGGTAAAGCCAATCAGCGTCAAGGCAAGCAAAAGCAAAAAGAAACTCATCGTTAAGGCATTCATCAACAAGAAAATCAAAAACAAAATCATTAAAATCAAGGTCAATTCCAAAAAGTTCACTCTAAGGACAAACAGGAAGGGCATGGTCAAGCTGACCGTCAAAAAGCCTAAGAAAACCGCAACCGTCAAGGTCACATATCTCAAAAGCACTGTCAAGGTCAAAGTCTGATTTTTTTAAATCCAGTGAAAATTTTAAATAATCTCCTTTTTAAATATTTATCCATGAAGATTAAAGATTTGATATTGCTCAGTCTGCTTCTGGCCGTTTTGGTGATGGGTTCGGCCTGTGCGGCAGATGAGGGCGATTCGATAAGCTGCGATAACATGACTGCGGATTCGACTGAATCCCAAAATGACGGTATCGCTTCGGATTTTCAGGATGAACAGGTTCTGAAGGACTCCGGCAGTGAAATAGACATGAGGGTCAGTGATGTTTCACAGAACGTGAGCTATTCCAAATACGCTTCATGCCATGTGGACATATCCAATCAGGATGCCCAGGGAACATTATACGTCTATATAGATGAAATGTCTGAATACTCATA
The DNA here is from genome assembly GCF_015062905.1 of Methanobrevibacter thaueri. Lineage (GTDB taxonomy): Archaea > Methanobacteriota > Methanobacteria > Methanobacteriales > Methanobacteriaceae > Methanocatella > Methanocatella thaueri_A. Next base: position 88 of record NZ_SUTK01000036.1, on the reverse strand, counting down.
CGGATACACGGTTTCAGGTCCGGTCAGCGCCATGTTTCAAAGCGAAAACTACGTTAAGGACTTCGGAACCCATCTTCTCTTTGTAAAG
>NZ_SUTK01000035.1 GCF_015062905.1 Methanobrevibacter thaueri | reverse complement strand
TATTTCCATTGATGAGGACGAATGGAAATATGGAGAATCCAATTCTATAACTGCTGACATTCCTTCACACACAGGCAAAGTTGTTATGGATATAAATGGTGAAAAATTTAACATAGATTTGGATGATGAGTATGAGGCTTGGATTAATTATGGTCCGGCAACCACTACCAACGTGACTGTTAAAGTAACATACAAAGGTGACGGCAAAAACATCAAAGCAAAATCAGCTGAAAAAGTATTTGCTATTGTGCCAAATGCATACATTCCGGGTGAAGTCCTTTTTAACTCTTCAAGTGATGTTATAGTCAATTATGCTGACGGTGAACAAATCAAATTTGTTCTTAAGGATTATGATGATGGAAGTATCATATATGATGAAAAAACAGTAACTGTTAAGGATTCAAAGGCGATATATTCAATTCCGGATAATCTCGAATTTAATCAATATTATGATGTATATGTCATTCATAATAATGTCACAGTTGCTAATGACTATTTTAAAGTCATTCCAAATATGGACCTTCCAAACAAGTTCTACAGCAAAAGAACCTATGATATTCCTGTTGTTTTCCCAGAGGAATATAAAAACAAAAATGTAACTGTATCAATTGGGGATGTAGCGGTTTTTAAAGGCAGAACAGACAATACCGGAAAATGCAATGTTCAGTTGTCCAACTTAACTTTGAGTGAAGGGGAAGACCTGTATATTAAAGTTTATGATGATGGCAATACCATTTATTCTTATAATCGTTGGATTCAAGTTTCAGATGTGGATCCTTCCTGCGTAAATCTTGCTGTAAATGTTCCTGCTGACGTTCTAAAAGGAGCTAAAATTCCATTGGAGTTTTCATTGCCTGATAATATTGGTGGGAAAATGATTGTCTATGTCGACGGCAGTGAAATTTCCAGAGATAATGTATATGATACGCTGGAAATTTATGTTGAAACCGATAAATTGGCTTTGGGCGCCCATACCCTAACCTTGAACTATACTGGTGACGGATACTTTGAACCTAAGGTCATGTCATATGATTTTAATGTTTCAAAATATGTCGTGGACATTCCGGATACCATGTACTACAATAACGGTGACTGCATACTTGTAAAACTCCCGCAAGGTGCCACCGGAACATTAATCATTTATGCAGACGGCAAAAAGGTTAAAGAATATGATGTTGCTGATATGTATGAAGATTTAGATGAGTATGGCCTGTTAATTTACTGTCATGTAGACTCATTGAATTTGCCTTTGGGATCCCATAATATTCGCGTTTACTACAAAGGAAACAAAGCTCCGATTGATGTAACCAAAAAAATCACTCTTGACTATAAAATGCAAATATATGCTGGTGAATTGATTTATGGCCGAGAGAATTATGTTGAATTTAAGCTTCCTGATGACAGTAAAGGTTCAGTTAACGTAACTATTGACGGAAAGCCAGCCAAATACAAGGTTACTGAAGACGGATATTATGAAGTAAACGTCACAGAATATTTCGGTGATCATGTCCTCACTGTTGAATATTCCGGTGATGAGAAATACAATCATCCGTTAAAGGTAAATGAAACATTCAGTGTGGCTGCAAATATTGATTATGACTCATATGTTACATATAAGTCTCAAAATAATGATGTTTCAGTAGTTTTACCTGATGATGCTAAAGGCAATCTTGTTGTCGAAGTCGATGGAGAAGTCTATGCCAAAAAAGCATTTGAAAACGGTAAGGCTGCAATATCATTCGACACATTGAATAGGGGTTACTATAATGTCCGTGTGTATTATGACGGAGATGACTATTATGTGGAAAACAGGACTTTTGACCTTTCCGTAAACTTCAATATTCTTGTTTCATCACAGGAGATTCTTTTCAATGAAAGTGTGGATGTTTATTTAAATCTTCCTTCATTTATCAACGGTACATTGACAGTATCATGCAACGGCAAAGAGTCCAGCGCAATGATGGTTGATGGATATGCTAAAGTCACTCTTTTAGGATTAAATTTAGGGGAGAATGAATATTCTGCTAATTTTGTTGAAGATGGAGAAGAACCTATAGAGGTTTCAACTGAAGGTACAATATGGGTTAAACCTATTGTTATTGTATCCGACAATTTTGTTGTATTTGGCAAAAATATCGTTTCTGTTTTAGTTCCTTCAGGATTTAAAGGCAAAGTCAGTTGTTATGGTGACAACGATTATGAAAGGACAGCAAAGATTACCTCACAAAAAACTGATGTTTCAATGCCTCTTGTAACTTCAGGTTTATATCTAATCGATGTCAGTGTCTATGATGAAGACAACTGTTGTGTTTTCCAGGAGGGTTATCAGGCTAATGTTTCAAAAGCGACTACTCCTAAACTCTTTGCAACTTCAGCAACAGTTTACAACGGATTCAATTACAATGCAAAGGTTTTAGGCACTGACGGCAACCCTCTTAAAGGAGCTAAAGTAACCTTCCAGGTCGGCAAAAACAAGGCTGTTGCCAAAAAAACCAATGCTAAAGGTATCGCTTCATTGCCTATGAATTACAAACCTGCCAAATACACTGTAGTTGTCAAATATGCAAAGCAAACCTTAAAAGTTAAAGTGACAGTTAAAAAAGTCCTTGCTTTGAAAAGTGCAGCTGTCAAAAAATCCGCTAAAAAACTTGTCCTGACCGCAACCCTTAAGAAAGGAAAATCTCCTATCAAAGGTAAAGTTGTTGCATTCAAGTTCAGCGGCAAAACATACAAAACAAAAACCAATGCAAAAGGAATCGCAAAAGTAACCATCAAATCAAGTATCCTGAAAAAGCTCAAAGTAGGCAAAAAAATAACCTACCAGGCAACATACCTAAAAGACACCGTCAAAAAAACAACTAAAGTTAAAAAATAGGGACTCACCAATCCTTATTTTTTCTTATTTTTCTTAATTAAAGCAAAAGCTTTCTAAGACTTAAATACTTTCTTAAAAAGAAATAATCCCATATAAACTATAATAATCTGTGATATTATGGGATTTAAAAAAGCGATTTTAGTATTATTACTTTTAATTTTTTTAACAATGGGAGCTGCAAGTGCAGCCGACACCAATACGACATCGGACAATCTCGCAGCAAATGAAGACACAAATTTAGAACTTAGCGAAAATGACAATATCCTTAGTGTTGAATCAAATGATATAATTTCAGGTCCCGGAAATGGATCATACACCCCTGGAAACGGAAGTATAGTTACAGGAGGAACATTTTCCGATTTGAACACTCTGATTCAAAATGCGGAAAACGAATTGATATTGAATGATGACTACAGTTACTCCTATGGAGATTTAGACGATATAACAATCAGTAAAAATGGATTCACCATAGACGGTAACGGGCATACTATCAATGCCATGTCAAAATCCAGAATATTCTACATCACTGCCGAAAATGTTGTTTTGAAAAACATCCAATTTATTAATGGCAGCAATGGTGTACGGGGAGGAGCCATTCATTGGAATGGAGAAAATGGTACCTTATCAAACTGTAATTTTATCAATAACATGGCAACCGGCACTTATAGTGGCGGTGGTGGTGGTGCAGTTTACATTAACAGTAACTGTAAGGTAGTAAATTGTAATTTCACTAATAATCAAGTGTCTGACAGTTATGAAGGTGGTGCAATTTACTTTTATAATAACGGTAATGTAACAAATTGTAATTTTGTTAATAACACTGGCGCAGTATACTTCCTTATGGGCAATGGTAATGTAACAAATTGTAACTTTACCAACAACACTGCCAAAAGATATGGTGGTGCAATTTACTTTAACCGGGAAGGTAATGTAACAAATTGTAATTTCATAAATAACCAAGCACATGATTCATATGATGGTGGTGCAATTCGTATAGGCAGAAATGGTATTGTAACAAATTGTAATTTCACCAACAACACTGCAAATTTTGGTGGTGCAATTTACATTATTATGAAGGGCAAAGTAACAAATTCTAATTTTATTGCTAACTCTGCTAAATCTCATGGAGGTGCAATTTACATTGAAGGTAAGAGTAATGTGTCAAATTGTAACTTTACCAACAACACTGCATCATATTATGGTGGTGCAATTCGCTTTGAGAGTGACAGCAATATAACAAATTCTAATTTTATTGCTAACTCTGCTAAATCTCGGGGAGGTGCAATTTACATTGAGGGTAAAATCAATGTGTCAAATTGTAACTTTACTAACAACACTGCCAAAAATTATGGTGGTGCTGTTTATTTCGAAGTGGGGACTACAGGCAATATAACAAACTGTAATTTCATAAAATGTTCTGCTGAAAACGCAAAAGCAATTTATGCAAACAACAACACAATAATTTCTAGCTGCAACTTCGAAACACAAGGCTCTGAAAGTTTGAGTGAATTGATTGTAGGAGGAATAATTTCCAACTGCACCATAAACGGAAACAAGGAAAAGACAGAACCCCACATGACAGTAACTGTAGAAGATATCACCTATGGTGAAAACGCAACATTCACCGTAACTTTACCTTCTGATGCAACAGGAATACTCAACATAACCGTCGGAAATATGGCATTTACAGCAGATGTCGGCAATGAACCAATAATAACTAAATTTTCAGGTTTGGATATCGGCACATACATTGCAAATATAACATATACCGGTGATTTGAAATACCTGCCAGCCAATGCCAACGAAACATTTACCGTCAGCACCAAAGGCAACAAGACATTCACAGATTTAAAAAATCTAATAGACTCAGCCAGTTCCGGAGACACAATAGAACTGGATGATGACTACACAAACGACGGATCCATCACAGCCGACGGAATCACAATATCAAAACCAATCACAATCGACGGAAACGGTCACACATTAAATGCAAACGGCAAATCAGGACTATTCAAATTAAATGTTGACAATATTATACTAAATAATATCGAATTTCTCAATGCTAGTCATGAAGCAATTTCTGTAAGCGGTTCAAATTGCAAAATAATTAACTGTAACTTTAATAATTGCTCTCCAATTAATAGCAGTAGTGATTACGGTATTGGAGGAGGGGTTGTTTCAATGAATTCTGGAAGTATTGTCAATTGTAGCTTCATTAATTGTGTTCATGATATTCAAAAGACAATAAGTGGAGGTGTTCTCTCTGTTAGAAATAGTGATGTTATAAATTGCAGATTCTTTAATTGCACATATGGCTGTGATTTGGTTTATGGAGGAGCTATTTATCTAAGTAAAAGTCGAATTATAAATTGTTCGTTTTCTTATTGTGGAGATGCCTGCAACATAATTTATGGTGGAGCTATTAACGGTGAAGGCAGCGTTATAAACTGTACTTTCTCCAACTGCACAATTGATAGTTCATATTCTGCATATGTTCATTTTGAGGGACCATCTAATCTAACCAATTCTATTTTTATTGATTGTATTAGTGCTGTCTGTTGTAATTATGGATGTGTAGGAAATATTACTAATTGTACTTTCGAAGCATGTTCTGTAAATGCTATCGTATTCTGTTGTGAAGGAGGAAATGTTACAAATTGTAAATTTAATGATTGTACTTCAACTGCAATTTATGTCCATGACTCTTATGTAAATATCGTTGGTTGCATCTTTAAGAATTGTTCTTCTGATGAAGGAGGTGCGATAAACATTGTTGAACGTTACGACAATGTAATTAATTGTAGCTTTATCGATTGTTCCGCAGAAAGAGGCGGTGCTATTTATGCTGGTGATTGTAACAATACAATAATCAATTGTTCTTTCATAAATTGCTCTGCTCAAAAGGGAGGTTCTATTTATTGGAATTCTAAAAATGGAAAAATACTTAACTCCAATTTTACACATTCACAAGCAGAAAATGGAGGCGCAATATATGTTGATAAAGATATTATTTTAACAGTGTCCAGTTCCAAATTTGAATACAATACTGCAGAGCAAGTAGGTAGCGCAATATACTTTAATGTCCTAGGCAACGTTACCAATTGTACCTTTAATGGAAACAGTAATCCTGAAATTTATCCGAACAATCGTACTTCAGATACTAATTCAACATTCACCGAACTTAAAGATTTAATTGATAGTGCCAATTCTGGAGATACTATTGATTTATCAGGTTATTATTACGGTTCTGGTTCTTCAATCAGCATCGACAAGACAGTTACTCTTAGAGGAATTGGTGAAACAGTTTTGGATGCCAAAGGTTTGTCAAGCATATTAAGTGTATCCGCAAATAATGTTCGCATTGAAAACATTAAGTTTGTAAATGGACAGAACAGTGGCAATTGGGGTGGTGCTATTCACTGGGAAGGTGATTCTGGCGTGCTTATCAATTCCACTTTTGTCAATAATGCTGCAAGTTGGGGCGCCGGTATTTTCTGGTGGGCTCAGGACGGTTATATGGCTAACTGTACTTTTGAAAACAACACAGCTGAGAGATACGGTGGTGCTCTTTACGTAAATGGCGAAAATTTAAGAATGTTGAATTCATTGTTTAAAAATAATATTGTAACCGAAAGCATTTCTTCTTGGGAAGGTGGTGGAGCAATTTATACAGATGGAAACAACCATCTAGTCGCCAATTCAACATTCATAGACAATAAGGCAATCAACAGTTGGGGCGGAGCAATCAAACATGGAAGTGAAACTGCATCCTATCAGTCAAATGAATTCTACAATAATACTGCCATTAGGGGAAATTCTGTTTGGGAAAGCGATGCAAATAACCTTGTTAACAATATATTCAATTTGAATTCCATTGATGAAATAGCATCATGTGTTGAAGATGCAAATCTTTCAGCACTTTTCGAAAACAATATATTTAAGGTAAAAGGGATTGTAATATCTAAAGATGATTACTTTAACGAGACAGATACTGGAAGTAATGAATCATCACAAAATATTACACAATCAACATTCACAGATATCACCAATCTTATCAGCAATGCACATGCAGGAGATACAATCAATCTGGAAGGAACATACTACGGAAACGGATCAATAATAACCGTCAACAAAGAGCTAACAATCAGTGGTGATGGAGAAACTATCCTTGATGCCAAAAACCTGTCCGGAATACTGAGCATTTCTGCCAATAACGTTAAAATTAGCAACATCAGATTCATCAACGGAAAAATCAACGCCAACGGCGGAGCAATCAACTGGATTGGTAAAAACGGTACAATATCCAATTGTACATTCATTAACTGTTCTGCTGAAAATGGAGGATCTGTTTACTGGAATGGTGAAAACGGAATGATAAATAAATCAACATTCGACCACTCAACCGCAACATCAAACGGTGGAGCAATATACTGGAACGCAAACAACGGAGAAATAGCAAACTCCATATTCACCAATTCATATGCACAAAACGGAGGAGCAGTATATGTTCCGGAAAACAGGAACGTTGAAATCAAATCATCAATATTTGACAACAACATTGCAGAAGAGGAAAGCGGAGCAGTATACGGAGGAACAATTGACGAAGACTGCACATTCAAAAACAACACATACACACCTCTAAACACAACAACAATCATTTCAATAAATGAAACTGCAGTATATGCCGGAAATGACATTTCAATCACAACAATCGTTTTAAGCCAAAAAGGAGGATTGGTAAATACCGGTACAGTCGAAATATACATAAATTCCAAATTAATGGCAACAATACCTGCAAATACTGCATACATCTATAAAACAGGTGATGTAGGAACATACCAGGTACTTGCAAAATTCATTGACGACTCCAGCTACAAAGACAGTTCAAGTACCGCTGAATTTACTGTAATACCTGTTGACATTCCAGAAGAAATAGAAACAAGTACTGCTGGAATATTTACACTGGAATTCCCAGACGATGCAGAAGGAACACTAACAGTATTCATCGACGGAACCAAATACAAGGTATATGACATCATCGGAGGAATACTCAAAATCGATTTATCCGACAAGAAAGGAAAATACAACATAACATTCGAATATTCCGGAGACAAAAACTACCCTGCATTTAAAAAGGACGCAAACATAACAGTAGAAACCAACCCATCAATAACCGCTTCCAACGCCAAAGTCCTCTACTCAGCAGGAACAACATACAAAATAACAGTATACAAAAACAAAGGAATAACAGCAAACAGCGTAAACGTAGTAATAAAACAAAACAACAAAAAATTCAAGACAATCAAAACAAACTCCAAAGGAATCGCAAGCTTCAAAATAACACAAACACCAGGAACCTACAAGCTAAAAATAACATCCCTTGGAAAAACAGTAACAAAAACACTAACAGTAAAACACATAGTAACACTAAAAACAGCAACAGTCAAAAAATCCGCCAAAAAACTAATACTACAGGCAACACTCGCCAAAGTAAACAAAAAATACCTAAAAAAGAAAACCGTAACCTTCAAATTCAACGGAAAAAAATACAAAACCAAAACCAATGCAAAAGGTGTCGCAAAAGTAACCATCAAATCCAATATCCTGAAAAAGCTCAAAGTAGGCAAAAAAATAACCTACCAGGCAACATACCTAAAAGACACCGTCAAAAAAACAGCTAAAGTTAAAAAATAAGGACCCACCAATCCTTATTTTTTCTTATTTTCTTAATTAAAGCAAAAACTTTCTAAGACTTAAATACTTTCTTAAAAAGAAATAATCCCATATAAAGAATAATACCTGTGATATTATGGGATTTAAAAAAGCGATTTTAGTACTATTACTACTAATTATTTTAACAATGGGAGCCGTTAGTGCAAATGACGATGTAAACAATCTAACGGCAGTTGACACGCAAAACTATACTGAATCGAGTGTTGACAATATCGACATAGTTTCAGATGAAGATGACGAAGACGATTCTGATTTGGATGATGATCAAGGTTGGGAATCTGAATTGGAGTATGATATTTCAGTTAAAGAAAAATATAACATTCATGACCTAGATTCTGAGTTAATTAATTATAATTTCTGGTATTGTGGCAATGGTGGAAACCTTTCAATATTTGTCGATGATGAATTATGTAAGGTCTATGATGTTGAACTTGATGAATATACCCGAATTTCCGCTAATGATTTGGGATTAAGCAATTTGGAATATAAAAACTACACCGTTGACGTAATCTATTCAGGTGACAATACTTTTGAAGGATTCAATGAAACATATGTTTTCAGAGGATACTGGGGTTTTGATGTCGTGATTGAAGATTTCAATTCTGAAAAAGTAAATCATCTTGAAGTACCATACGGAGATAGCTTTCATATAATAATATCTATTCCAAATGATGCCAACGGCAATATCACATATAAAATAAACGGCAGAAAATATTCAATAAACCCGAAAGATCTTGATGAAGATGGCATTTTTACAATTGGGCAGGATAAATTAGATTATGGCAATAATATCTTAGAATTCATTTATGAAGGTGATGATTATCCGTCAGATTCCTGCGAATTGGAAATTGATTATATTGCAACATATACCCTAATTAACCCGTACGGTTTCAATGAACCAACCTATATTTACGTGAATATGCCTGCTGATGCACAGGGAAATTTGGATGTTTATGAAATAGTTGATGAGCAATACAAATTATTAGGTTCTGCTCCGGTTGAAAATGGATTTGCAAACGTCACATTAAGCAATTTAAAACTTGGTTATCATGAAATCTATCCAAATTATACCGGCAGCGATTATAAAGTTTACTGGGAGGATGGTAATTTCTATTATGTTTCTTTTGCTCCAATTGTCATTGCAAATCCTATAAATGTTAATAAACCTAATAACAACTTAACTTTTATTGTACCTGAGGAATATGAAGGGATTTTAACATTGACTATCGGTGGTGAAGAGCGCAGCGTTAATGTCACCCATGGTATTGTGTCTATTGAGTTATTTAACCTCAATTCCACAGAATATGATGATGAATATGAATCTTTCATCTTAAGATATGATTTAAGATTTGAAAGTGGAAATTATACTTTTAGTGATGACTCTTCAATTAGGATATATGACGTTAATCCAAATATTGTTTTAGATGTTAATGTGGATGATGTTGTGCTTAAAGGAGAATCTATCGATTTTAGTATACGGAATGTCCCGGAAGATAAGAATGAACTCTTAGGCAATGTTACAGCATATATCGATGGACAATTAGTATTTAATACTGGAAATCCTCGGGATTTACACTGGGCGAGTTCTAATTCTTCATCTTTGGATTTAGGACAGCACACAATTGAATTTTATTATTTGGGAAATGAAATATATAACCCTGCAAATGCCTCCCTCACATTTGAAGTAACCGATGTCATTATTGATCTTAATGAAAACGTATATGCAAGTATTGGAAATTCAAATTATTATAGAGATTATATTGCTACAATCAGATCAATCTATGACGGAGGGCATTATTCAATCGTTGTTGATGATGAACTATTTGAAATGGGATTTATTAATAGTGATTACAGTTCCTATGCTAATCAATACTATGATTCCATAATATCCAATATCCCTCGCGGCATCCATGACGTTAAGATAATCTATACAAATGGAAATGTGACAAAATCTGTGAATAATACTGTTAATGCAAGTTATTATCTTCATCAAAGCAATAATTTCAATCATAATAACTATTTTAGAGAAGACAATCTCACTTTTAATTTTAAAGTTTCTAGAGAAGTTAGTGGAAATTTGATTGTAACTGCAGACAAAGATTATATTGTCCCGATTGTTAACGGAACAGCCAATCTAACCATTCCCCATTTGGAAAGAGGCAGATATAATATAACTGTGCGCTATGATGGGGATGAATATCCGGAATTATATGAAGTAATATCCATTGGGGAAAAACAGGGCATCTATTCCAATAGTATGGGAGATTATAGCATGAGGTATGGCAAAGATTTAATATTTGTCACCAATCTTCCAAGTGATTTTGTTGGAAAATTATATGTATATGAAGACATCAATGATACTGAAGTACCTATACAAACAGTAGATATTGTTGATGGCAATGCAAGGGTGAATGTTTCTTTAGATTATGGAATACACGATGTACGTGCCAGAATTATAGATTATGATGAAACAAAATACGTTTTTGATGACTATGACACTAATGATGATGAAGATTTACGCCAAGTCATTACCGGTTATTTAAATATATATCAACTTAGAATAGTTCCTCCAATTAAGGACCTCAGCGGATATGGTAATAATTTGGAAGAATTAGACAGCGGTTATTATAGTGGAAAACTTTATTTCGGTGAAAATGTAACATTAACAGTTGAACTACCAAGCGATGCTAATGGAATTCTCTATCTCTGCCAAAAACGGCAAGTTAATAACACCAATGAAATTATTACCCTCAATCAGTTTGAAGTCATAAACGGAAAATCAACTGTCTTCATAGATGATTTTTACAAAATAGGCTATAACACATTCTATCTTAAATACGATGATAGCAAATACCATTTATTTGATGATTTAATTAGTATAAAGCTATGTCCGACAGAAACTTACCCCCATGAAATGGTTGCCGGTGCTGATGAATATATAGTAGTTACTTTGCCTAGCGATGCGAACGGTACCGTATATGCAGAAGGAGGTAAAGCTGATGTAGAAAATGGTGTGGCCAGAATACCGCTTTCAAATCTAAGTGTTGGAACACATTCTTTTTATATAAGTTATGAAGGGAATTATGGTTATTACCTATCAGGGTCATATTATTCAGAATCAAGCATGTATACCATTGTAGTCACAAAGCCGCAATCATATGTCCATATTTCAAATTCATCAGATACACTGACAGTAGAGCTCAATGAAGATGCAACAGGAGATATAATTGTAAAGGTAGGTGACCAGTTCTTTACAAAAACTCTTGAAGGAGGCAGAGCCACCATAACAGGAGTAAACTTGAACGAAAATGAGGAAGTTCAGTTTTCCTATGCAGGTGACAAAAAGTATGCTCCAATCGACAAAAATTCAGTTAAGCTGGGTGAAAGCAATATCACATCCAAAGCCAATGCCGATTTGAAAGTCAATGCCGCTGACATTGATGAAGGCGAAACAGCCATCATCACATTTACAATTAACACAAAGGCAACTGGAAACATCATGGTTCAGGTCGGAGATGCCAATCTTGTTGCGGCCATCATAAACGGTGAAGCAAGTGTCAATGTAGACAATTTAAAAATCGGAAAATATGATGTGACTGCAACTTATGAAGGTAATGACTATGTTCTGGCGGAAAATAAAACCGTTTCGTTCAACGTATACAGCAACTCCACAGGAACATTCTCACAACTGTCCACTTTAATCTCAAATACTCCAGAAAATGGCATTTTAAACTTAAATAAGGATTATGTTAAAGATGCATCATCATCCAATGAAGGAATTGTCATTTCAAAAGCGATAACCATTGACGGTAAAGGCCACACTATTGATGCCAACCACACATCAAGAATATTTAAGGTTCAGGCTGCAAACGTCACTTTAAAGAATATCAACTTCATAAACGGATATTGCGCAGAAAATGGCGGTGCAATCTATTGGAGCGGTATGAATGGTGCTGTGTTCAACTGCAACTTTATAAACTGCTCTTCTGCAAGTCGTGGAGGTGCAATCTATTGGAATGGTAATAATGGAGTTATCAGCAAAGCCACCTTTGAAAATTGCGTTGCGAACCTTGATGGAGGATGCATCTATGTCAATGGAAACATCAACGTAGAGATAAGCGAATCTGAATTCATAGGAAATGATGCCTGTGATGTGAACAATGCAGTTTACGGTGGAACTGTCACCAACTGCAGTTTTGTTGATAGAACTGCTCCAGAAAATGTTACAAACACTACATTGATTGAAACCAGAACAATGATTATGGTTAACGTATCCAACATTTATCTTGGAGATTCAATTGAAATCACTTCATTTGTGTTCAATGAAAACAATGCCCCGGTTACAGGCAATGTTGACCTGTATGCCAATTTCACTTTTATTGGATCAGAAGGTAATGGAAATTCATTCACATTCACTCCACCACAAGCAGGAAAATATCTCATTGAAGCCCGATTCGGCGGAGATTCAAATTTCAAAGCAAGTGCAGGAAACATTACCGTTAATGTAGTTCCAAATATTGTTGTGGAAATTGTTCCCGAAACTATAGAATCAGACAATGAGGGAGTAATCATTTTGGAATTCCCTGATGATGCAACCGGAACTATTACAGTATTCATTGACGGAACACAATACAAAGTATACGAAATCATTGGAGGAATACTCAAAATAGACCTATCCCATATGAACGGAAAATACACAATAACATTCCAGTATTCCGGAGACGACAACTACCCTGCATTTAAAAAGGACTCAGAGGTAAGCATACAGACAAACCCATCAATAACAGCTTCCAACGCCAAAGTCCTATACTCAGCAGGAACAACATACAAAATAACAGTATACAAAAACAAAGGAATATTGGCAAAGAGCGTCAGTGTAACTATAAAACTAAACAACAAGAAATTAAAGCCAATCAAAACAAATTCCAAAGGAGTCGCAAGCTTCAAGGTAACACAAACACCAGGAACCTACAAGCTAAAAATAACAACCCTTGGAACAACAGTGACAAAAACACTGACTGTCAAACACATCGTGACCCTAAAAGCCATTAAAGTCAAAAAATCAGCCAAAAAACTAATACTGCAGGCAACATTGGCCAAAGTAAACAAAAAATACCTAAAAAAGAAAACAGTGACATTCAAATTCAACGGCAAAACATACAAAGCCAAAACCAATTCCAAAGGTGTCGCAAAAGTAACCATCAAATCCAGTGTCCTGAAAAAGCTCAAAGTAGGCAAAAAAATAACCTACCAGGCAACATATGCAAAAGATACAATCAAAAAGACAGTTAAAATTAAAAAATAAGGGATTACACCCCTTATTTAAATTTCTTTTTTTTGACAATACTTCTTTATATATAATTTAACAAATATTTAATCATGTTTGGGAAAAAATCATATGCTTTTCTTTGATGATTCCGATAATCTCCAAAACAGGAAGAGGTTGAATACGTCGAACCTCAACAGCCAACATACGAAGATGACTACTCATACATCGAAGAGGAACTTGAGGATTTGACTCTTGATGACATCAACGAGATACTTGGAGAAACACCAACAGAAGAAGATTCCGAGGAAACATTTGATTAGTCCTCTGAAGGAGACACCGATTTAATTGATGAAATTCTAAAAGAAATCGAAATGGAGAAATAATAACTCTTTAAAACTCTAATACGAAAACCAACACAAATTAATGTCAAATCAGAAGCGCCTAAAAAATAACATGGTTTATCTCCATTTAAAAAAGAAATAAAATATTAATGGAGGATTAAAATGAAAAAGATATTTATAATTGGTCTGCTACTCATGATACTTGCAATGGGAGCAGCCAGTGCATCCGAAAACATTACTGATGATGCAATATTAACCACTGACGATACAATTGAACTGGACACAAATGACAAAGACATTGAAGAGAACTACACTTGGAACATTGCAGTCGAAGAAAATATTGAAATCCTGCCCGCTCCTAACCAATCAATCGACGTATATGGAGTAGGATACACAACAGGAAATTTTTCCCTTTCAATTGATGGGGAAAAACAGAACATAACCATGGATTATAATTATATTCCCCCAATTTATGATGCAATCCCATATTTGAAATTTGACGCTTCAAAATTGACACTTGGCCAACATAACTTCGATTTGAACTTTTCAGGCGATGAATACCAAAACGCATCATCATTGTCCGGAACATTTACCGTATCCCCAATAATACTCAAGGCCCCGTCAAATCTTCATCTGCTGAACACCTACGAGAACAATCGTGACGCATTGGATAATCGTGGATACATAATGATAAAATATCTCAAGAACATGACCGGAAATGCATATCTCTACATCAATGGTGTGAAAAAGACCATTAATCTCTCAAATTTTAAAGCAAAAGGAGATATGGGCTCAGAGTATGATGGATATTCCTGCTATATGTACGATTGGCAAAAGTACAATCTGATTAATTACTGGGAAGATGAGAAATGTTACGTATATAAGGAATACTACACTTTCCTGGAACCGGCAAACATCACACTGAAATACAAAGGCATAAACAAGTCCGCTTTCGTCAATGCGACCTATGACGTGAACTGCTATAATGAGATAGTGAAGGGAAACAATTTGGAGATTTTTATCCCTAAAGAGATTTCAGGAAAGGTAACCGTTAAAATCGACGGCAAGAAAACCAAGCTTTATACTAAAAGAATTGATGCGGATTATTACCGCTTAAAGTATTATGTCAAAACAAGTTCCTTAAACTACGGAAAGCACAGGGTAACAATAACCTCCCCTCTTTACACAGTATCCAAAACATTTTCTGTGGTGGATGAGTATGTAAGTCCTAAATCTGTTTACATGTACTACACAGACGGCAAAAAAATGACATTTACCGTTTATGGAGAAGGCAGGACATTTGCACTCAAGGGAGACTACATTGACATCACATTGGACAAGAAATATTACCTAGGCACATACGCCAAGAAAAACGGAAAAGTGTCTGTCAAGATTCCAAAGAACTTGAAACCTGGAACTCATACAATAAACTTCATAAACTGGGGAGATTTTGGAGAGTATACTGGAAAGGTCAAGCTTGTGGTAAAGCATCTCGTGACCCTTAAAAGCGTGAAAGTCAAAAAATCCGCCAAGAAACTTGTATTGACTGCAACCCTTAAAAAGGGCAAAACAGCACTCAAAAGCAAACAGATGACCTTCAAGTTTGCCGGCAAAACCTACAAGGCAAAAACCAACTCCAAAGGAATAGCTAAAGTTACCGTCAAATCATCAATGCTTAATAAGCTCAAAATAGGTAAAAAGATAACATATCAGGCAACATACCTAAAAGACACCGTCAAAAAAACAACTAAAGTCAAAAAATAAGGGATTACACCCCTTATTTAAATTTCTTTTTTTGACAATACTTCTTTATATATACAATTTAACAAATATTTAATCATGTTTGGGAAAAAAATCATATGCTTTTCTTTGATGATTCTGATAATCATGATTGGTGCTGTTTCAGCTTCAGAAAACATCACTATTGAAAATGATTTGCAGGCACATGAAACCACAAATACCTTTGATGACGTGCAGAACACAATAGAAAAAGCAAAATTCAATTCAACAGTCATTTTAAATGGAACTTTTGAACCACCCCATCCTATAGAGGATGGGGATTCCTGAATTTTTTTCACTTAATAATGGTTAATTTAAGTATTTTATCAGGCTATCTCCGTTGAACCAGCGGTTTAGAATATTAATTGCTGCGTTTG
>NZ_SUTK01000034.1 GCF_015062905.1 Methanobrevibacter thaueri | reverse complement strand
TGTTGGTTTTAATGGTTGAAGCTTTATATCCCAAATCATTAATTAAATGTGTTCTAAAATTAATTAGACGAGAACGTATCTTCCTTCTTGATTCACGAACATTATTTTCTTCATCATCTTCTGCTTCGTCCAATAATTGTTCTAGAGTAAGTTGGTGAAAGTTTGTATAATTTTTTAATGCATTAGCATACTTTTTTCGAGAATTAATGGAGAGATTTTTACCATCACATAATATGATGTAAAAATCATCGTCCTTAACCTCATAATTTTCTAATACCATATGGTATTATTTATATCTTCTACTATAAAAGTAGGGTGGTTCTAAACAATTCCTTGTGCGTTCATTGCGTCAACAACTTTCTTGAATCCTGCAATGTTTGCTCCTGCGACATAGTTTTTGTCCATGCCGTATTCTTCAGCAGCAGCTGCAGCATTTTCAAAGATGTTTTCCATAATGGTTTGGAGTCTGCCGTCAACTTCTTCGAAAGTCCAGGATAATCTTTCTGAGTTTTGTGACATTTCAAGTGCGGAAGTTGCTACTCCACCAGCGTTGGATGCTTTACCTGGTGCGAATAATACGCCGTTTTCCTGTAAGTATTCGGTTGCTTCGATAGTGGTTGGCATGTTTGCTCCTTCAGCAACAGCTAAAACGCCGTTTTCAACTAGGATTTTAGCATCTTCTAATTGCAATTCGTTTTGGGTAGCACATGGTAATGCGATGTCACATTTGATGGACCATACACCTTTGCCTTCGTGGTATTCTGCGGAAGGTCTTGCTTCAGCATAAGCGGTTAATCTTTCACGTCTTACTTCTTTAATCTCTTTGAGCAATTCAACATCGATTCCTTCTGGGTCGTAGATCCATCCGGTGGAATCGGAACAGGTTACTGGGTTACCGCCTAATTGTTGTGCTTTTTGGATAGCGTAAGTAGCTACGTTACCTGCACCAGATACGACAATGGTTTTACCTGCGATATCAATATCATTTGCTTTTAACATAGCATTTGTGAAGTATAATAAACCATATCCGGTAGCTTCAGTTCTTGCAAGAGATCCTCCGAAGGATAATCCTTTACCGGTTAATACTCCTTCGTATAATCCTCTGATTCTTTTGTATTGTCCGAATAAGAAACCGATTTCTCGGCCACCTACACCAATATCTCCTGCAGGAACATCAGTGTCAGCTCCGATGTATTTGCATAATTCGGTCATGAAACTTTGACAGAATGCCATGATTTCCCTGTCAGATTTTCCTTTAGGATCAAAGTCTGATCCACCTTTTCCTCCGCCGATTGGAAGTCCGGTTAAGGAGTTTTTGAAGATTTGTTCGAAACCTAAGAACTTGATGATTCCGAGGTTTACTGATGGGTGGAAACGTAATCCGCCTTTGTAAGGTCCGATTGCTGAGTTGAACTGTACCCTGTAACCGGTGTTCACTTGCACTTGGCCGTTGTCGTCAATCCATGGAACACGGAATTTGATTTGTCTTTCTGGATTTACTAATCTTTCAAGAAGAGCATTTTTCCTGTATTCTTCTTCGTTTTCTTCAATTACCACCCTTAGAGATTCCATTACTTCGCGTACAGCTTGGTGGAATTCAGGTTCTGAAGGGTTTTGTTCTATTATAGTTTCAATTACTTCATCTACGTATGACAAAATTATTCCTCCGAATAAAATTATAAAAATTATATCATTAAAATTTAACAATATAGTTAATTATTTGCACTTCCTCATATTTAAATATTATTCAATTTTTATTAAAAATAAATCAATATTATTCATAAAAATTAAGATATATATTATACAAATTATAAAAAAATATAAAAACACCTATTTTACTTTTTAAATCTTTTCAAAAATTTTTCTACAATCGACAATAAAAATTATCAATACATAAACAAAGTCGGAAAGTATCTTCCACCATAAAATTTCCGAAGAATTGAAAAATTCAAATGTTCTGGAAAATCACATGTTGCAACCAAAAAACCGAACAAAAAAGAAAAATACAAAAAAATTTTAAACAAAATTATATAGAAATTTAAAAACCATATTCCTTTATATACCATAATTTACAAATCAATATTTAAAAATGGGCAAAAATTAATTTTTAATAAACAAAGTGATAAAATATGATAAGCAAAAGTCAATATCAAACACTTAAGGAAAGTTACCTGACCAAAAACAGGAGCATGCATTCACTATATGTGGAGATAAACAAAGAGAATACCGTTCCCAAACAGATATTTTTCAAAATGATCAACCAGATACGCCAAGAAGAAGGGTTAAGCGAATATTATACAAAAAAAGAAAAAAGAAAAAGTAATATTATAACACATTTGGACAAATCGCCAAAATGTTATAATTAGCGTTCAACGTAATACCTGAGTATTGCCCCAATTCCTCCGAAAGCACGGAACAGCTGCATGCCTTCTTCAGTTTCAGTAGAAATGAACTCGACATCAGTATTCATTTCTTCAGCCTTTTCCACAAATTCATCAACCAAATCCATGGAAGACTCTTCTTTTAGAACTTCATTACAGTTAGGGCATCTCTCCTCAAGATTATCAGCTTCAGCCTGGGTTTTGACTGTGATTTCCTTTTGGGTTCCGCAGCTTGGACAGGCAAATACCTTACGCATGCTAGTTAAATCTTCTGACAAGAGCAGCACATCAACAGCACCGATAATCAAGTTGTTTCTGACTTCATCCTCACCGTAGGAGTATAATCCCTTGTCTTTTCTTAATTCCTGAATAAATCTTTGAACAAGTTTCTTTTCCTGCATCACATCAAGATTTGCCAAATCATCAGCAGATTTTGCAATAACTTCACGGATACCCTCTTCACCAGTGTAGGATGTGTCAACTATAGTCATGACTTTGTCTTTAAGCTCATATTGAAGGTAATCTCCCTCATAGAAATCCTTTTTGGTAAAACCAGGTCCCCCAATAATGATTCCTTTCAAATCATCCTTCAAAGGCAGGAATGCCTCGTTCATATGATCTCCAATACGCTTTAAGAACTGGTGAGCAAGGTCTTCGATAACACGGTCAAACCTTCTTTGGGACTGTCCTCCAGCCTTATGCTTTCCTGGAACTCCACTAGTCAAATGCCCAAGAATGGTTTCCCTCTTACCTTTCAATGTAGCATAGGTAGCTTCATTCCTATCAATTACTGCCACACCATAAACATCATGCTCTTCAATCATGTATTCAAGAGGTTCCAGGAAGAACTCATTGTTACATTTATACCAGTAAGTCTGAACAGGTTCCGGCGGTTCCAAAATATATTTTTCCATCTTTTCAGTTCCAGGACCGCCTTTAGGAATCATACCCACAAACAGGACAATACCATTTTCAGGAGGCTGTTTGTATAGTTTTATACTCTCCAAAATAACCGCAATTGCAGACTGTACATTTTTTCTTGTCTGTTTACTCTTAATGTTAGCGCTCTGACCCATTTCATCTCTCATGTGCTTACCAACATCACTCAATTGTTTGGATGGTGGGATGTAAACGGAAACAAGCTCAGTACCTCTGCCTCTCTTATTTGCCAATTCTTTTAATGTCTTTTTAAATTCATATAATTCTTTTGATGATACTCCGGACATGTTATCCCTATAATAATTAAATTAATATAATAGTATAAATTATATAATTACAAATATAAATAATTAATGAAAAAACAAGGAAAAATCAGATAATTTAACGTGACTTCTATGAAATGGAAAATTGGAAATGTTGAAATTGACAACCAGGTGGTCCTTGCACCCATGGCAGGAATATGCGATTCGGCATTCAGAAGAATAGCCAAATCAATGGGATGCGGACTGATTGAAACTGAAATGGTGTCAGATAAGGCAATAATGTATGAAAACACAAGAACACAGGAAATGCTTTATATGACAGATTATGAAAGACCAATTTCCCAGCAGATTTTTGGAGCGGAAGTCGAATCATTCAAAATAGCCGCAAAATACATTGAGGAGACCATGAAGCCTGACATCATTGACATCAACATGGGATGCCCTGTTCCAAAGGTGGCGGTGAGGTCCCAGGCAGGAAGCGCACTTCTTAAAAACCCTCCAAAGATAGGTGAAATCGTGGAGGCTGTTGTTAAAAGCGTCAGCGTACCTGTGACAGCAAAAATCAGAAGCGGATGGGACAGCAACTGCATAAATGCCCTTGAAGTTGCGGGAATCGTTGAGGATGCAGGGGCATCAGCAATAACCGTCCATCCACGGACAAGAGAGCAAAGATACGGTGAAAGCGCCGACTGGTCAATAATCAAGGAAGTCAAGGAATCCCTTTCAATACCTGTCATCGGTAACGGAGACATCTGGTCATGTTATGATGCCCGTGAAATGATTGACAAAACCGGTTGCGATGCAGTGATGATCGGCAGAGGGGTTCTTGGAAACCCATGGCTCATAAGGCAGTGCATCGATTATCTGGATGATGGAACAGAACCTGAAGAAATCACATTGGACCAAAAAATCGAAATGATTAAACAGCATGCCGAATTGCTAAGCCAAATCAGACCCGAAAAGGTTGCGATGCACAAGATGAGAACCCATACGGCATACTATCTTAAGGGCCAGTGGAGAAGCTCCGAAATAAAGCCAAGAATATTTAAAATGAATACTAAAGAAGAACTCTTCGATCTGCTTGAAGAGTATATCGAACTTGTCAGCTAATCTGATTCAGGCAGGGATTCTATATCTGTTGCCTCTAATTTCATAATAACCGGCCTTAAACCATCATTGCATGAAACAATTGCAACACCGGGAGTCTTAATCCAATCATTGTAGTACCAAACATCATTAACTCCATGGGCAAGGGCAAATACATATTGATATATTGCCTTCCATGCCTCATCACAGAAATTTTCCGGCTTTGCGTAATCCGCGTAGTAAACCTGGCCTTCAGACATTAAAGGACATGTGGACAATCCTTCAATTCCATATTCCTTTGCAAGGTCCTCCTGAAGAGTTGTTTTCAAGATAGTTATTTTAACCTTTTTCATGATATCTCCTTTGAATTCAGTTTAGAAAATGTATTAGTTGCCATTGATTTTTTCATTGCCAAACTTGTCGAAAAGCTCCAAATCACCATCAGAAATCGTATCAACCTCAAGCAGGTCCATGCCTGTGATTTCAATTACCTCCCGTGCAAGGCCGACATAGGTGTCTGGATAGTCATTATAGCCGAATATGTGCCATATGATGTCCCCTTCAAAGACTATTTCCAGATACCAGTCATAGCCTTCCAAATCATCGGGGTCACGGGCATTTGACTTCCTGTGATACTCATCAAAAATCCACATGTAGACATGATATCTCTCAAGCAATTCCAAAATCAGCTCCCGGTCACTGCCGGTCAATTCCTTATCAATATATCCGTCAATCCTATTTTCTGGAAAGTTAATGATCAGCCGAGGATTTGGAAGTTCATAAGGGTATGTCCTGTAGTGGCCAAACTCAATAGTCTTGAGAGGCAATTTATCTTCCAAGTAAACTCCATCCTTTCTGATGTCAAAATAAAGTGGAGTCACAAGCTGCCTTTGGTAATTGAGGTGCAATACATCAAAACCAAATAATTCCTCGAGCATTTCACCGAATCCAATCCAGTTTCTAGGGAAATTGTTCTTGAAGTCATATTCCTCGAAATTGTCAGTCGAATAGATTATGACCTTGCAGGAATAGATAAGCTCTATCTTTTCAAAATAAGTGAATTCCTCAGATTCAAAGTCCTCAAACAATTTCAAATCATTGAAATCCTGCAGGAATTTGTCCTTTTGAGAATCATCAAATGCATGAATAGCACTGGTCATGCTTTTCCTCAAATCGACAAGTATGTCAATCCATGAGTCATCACAAAGGGAGTGTTCGCTCAAAAATTTATCGCCGCTTCCGCGCTCGGAAATTTTATAATATGCATTATTGTTGACCAAATCAATGGTGAAACACTCATAGTGGCGATTAAGCCTTTTAAAATTAAACCTTTGTGTAATCTCGATTTTTTCAATCATTAATTATTCTATCTAATGCGAGCATAATAAATTTTACTAAAATTTAAAAACATTTATAAGTAATCATAAATAATTATCTAAATGATGCAAGAATACCATGACCTCTTCAAGGTTGTGGATGAATTGCATAAATGGGATTGGGAATACTTTTCAAATGCTCCCTCTTTAAATTTAAATATTATTGTAATTAAATTACTATATAACAATCACATAATGATTGTTGAACCGATGGTTCCGCGGAGATTGCCTAGAAAAGACTCAATTAACCCATTGAGCAAAAAAACAAAATCTAGGAATCCTCATCTTCTACAAGGTGAGGTTGTTCAATTAACTAAGTGATAATATGATTAGAAGATGCCCTCAATGCGGTACTGCTGCAGATGACAAATACGGTTTTTGCTATAAGTGCGGACATGAATTTCCAAAAATTGAAGCTAATCCAGATACATGTTCATTATGTGGATTCCACAATCCCCCTGAAGCAGAATATTGTGTCAAATGCGGTACTCCATTACTCTTTAAGCAACAA
Organism: Methanobrevibacter thaueri; assembly: GCF_015062905.1. Taxonomy (GTDB): domain Archaea; phylum Methanobacteriota; class Methanobacteria; order Methanobacteriales; family Methanobacteriaceae; genus Methanocatella; species Methanocatella thaueri_A. The sequence goes on along the minus strand of NZ_SUTK01000034.1, from coordinate 10,350 downwards.
TTTGAAAAAACAAACACCAGTAATTTCGGTCCGATTGTTATTCAAAAAGAGGTTGTTCAAAGACCACCCGAACAGAGGCAAAACCGGACAAGCAGATGGCTGATACTGTTCGGTTACATTTTCTCAATTCTGGGTGGAATCCTCGGACTGATCATTGCAATATACCTTTCAACCAGAAAGGACCCTGTTGCTAGAAAGCATGGGCATATCCAACTGGCAATATTCGCGTTCTACATTGCACTAATAGCCATTTTTTATCTTACCGGAAACATACCGCCAGAGGCAATAGCCCAATACAGGCAAATGCTAGCGGGGAATTTTACCTCTATTTAAGTGCAGATACATCAAGATGGCCCCTGCACCATCCTCATAATATCCCGGAACAACCCTGTCTATTTTAAAATTGAATGTCTTGTAAAACTCAACCGCACCAGTATTGTTTTCATTGACTTCCAGGTATATGGTGTCGAGGTTTAGAAGTGACAATATTGATATTGCCTTTACAAGCAGATGTGTTCCAGCTTTATGGCGACGGTAATTCTTGTCAACTGCAATGGAAATTATATGGCCCTGATTTTCATATTTTATCCAGAATATGACATATCCAATGACATACCCGTCTTCCTCTGCAACCAAAAAACCGACACCCATTTCATACAGCTGCTGAAACATGTTGATGCCGTAAGACTGATTGAAGGACATGTTTTCTATTTCATAAACTCTCTTTAAATCATTCGGCTTAAATTTCCTTACAATCATAGCAAATTAAAATATAAAAATCAATGTATTTAATAGTTTTGATGACAAATATTAAACCGAGGATTAAAAATGTGGGACGATTTTGCGGAATATATCCTAAGTGAAGCCGGAACAGGAAATGTCAAAATTGCCGAGATTGCTGTTGGCAGATTTGACAAAATTGCAAATTATCTTGCTTCAAAGGACAATATCGATTTAATTAAAACTGACATCAATCCAAAGGACGAAACAGTCATAAGAGATGACATTACAAATCCCAATATGGATTTATACAAAGATATTGACATGATCTATTCGATAAGGCCTCCAAGCGAGCTTCAGCCATACATTGTCAAGCTTGCAGTTGAAATCGACTCACAGCTCATTATAAAGCCACTGACAAACGAAGATTTAAATACGGGTAAAGTTAAAATGAAATTAAAAAATTTCAAAAGGGCCAGTTTTTACACTTTAAGGTGATGCAATGGAAAACGTTCTATCTCAATTTGACTCATCAAAAGAAGGGCTCAGCAAAAATGAAGTCCTTGAAAGGCAAAAGGAGTATGGCTTAAACAAGATTGAAGAGAAAAAGCCGACCCCATTAATCAAATTATTCCTTATCCAATTTGTAGATATTCTGATTGGTCTTCTAATAGTTGCGGCCATTGCCGCCTATGCAATCGGCGATGTCATCGATGCAGGCGTAATCATGCTTGCAGTTCTTTTAAATGTCATCATGGGATTCATTCAGGAATACAGATCACAGAAGGCAGTTGAAAGCCTAAAGAATCTGATCGTCAAGACCGCAGTGGTGAAAAGGGAAAATAAAATTGAGCAGATAAATTCCGAGGAGCTGACAATCGGAGACCTTGTGATACTCGAAGAGGGAGACAAGGTGCCTGCAGACCTGATACTGATTGAGGCAAATAACCTCACATGTGACGAATCATCCCTGACCGGCGAATCCGAAGCGGTCAAAAAGGATATTGAAGATGAGGTCTATATGGACTGCAATATACTCTCCGGAAATGGAATAGGTGTCGTGAAAGCGATTGGAATGAAAACCCATGTTGGAGAGATTGCAGAAGTTGTCCAAGAGGATGACGAGGACACCCCTCTGAAGGCCAAAGTGGGAAGGCTTGGAAAGACACTGTCACTGATTGCAATCATAGTCTGTATTGCAATATTCATTTTGGAACTCCTCAAGGGCATTCCTCTTGTCGAGACATTCATGACTGCCGTTTCCCTTGCCGTTGCGGCAATTCCTGAAGGTTTACCTGCGGTTCTTACACTGACACTTGCATTGGGCATGTCCGAGATGGCAAAATCCCAAGCGATAGTGAAAAGACTGCTGTCAGTCGAAACATTAGGATCATGTACAATCATCTGCAGCGACAAGACAGGCACACTGACCGAAAACAGGATGACCGTTGTCGAATCATATTTCACCAATGAAGACAGGACATTGGAAATTGGAAAACTATGCAACAATGCCACCATCTCCAACGGAGAAGCCATAGGCGACCAGACAGACGGAGGAATTTTAAAATTCTGCCAAAATCATAAAAGCGACTTAAGAAGGATTGATGAAATACCTCTTGACAGTAATCGTAAAATGATGACTACTGTACATAGCCTAAACGGTGAAAAGAATATCATTTTTACAAAAGGTGCTCCAGAAATAATTCTAGACAAGTGCAAATATATAGATTATGATGGAACCATTAAAATAATTGATGCTGAAAGCAAGGAAATTATAATTAAAAAAATTGATGAAATGAGCGGCCATGCACTGAGAGTAATCGGATTTGCATACAAATTTGAAGACGACCATGACACAGAGGAAAATCTGACTTTCACAGGCCTTCTCGGATTGGCGGACCCTCCGAAAAAAGATGCCAAAAAGGCTGTAGACGATTGTCTGCAGGCCGGAATCAAGGTAAAGATGATTACCGGAGACCATGAAAAAACTGCCTGCTCAATTGCAAGAAACCTCGGAATACTTACAACAGGAAGGACAATAACCGGAGACCAGCTGGAGGAACTCACCACTGAAGAGTACTTGGCCATTGCGGATGACATCCAAGTGTATGCAAGGGTAAAGCCAAAACAGAAAATGAGAATCGTCGAGGCCCTTAAAAGTTCAGGAAATATTGTTGCAATGACAGGTGATGGAGTAAACGATGCGCCCGCACTTAAAAAGGCATCAATTGGAGTTGCAATGGGCGACGGCACTGATGTTGCAAAGGAATCAGCGGACATGATTCTGGAAAACAACGACTTTGCAACAATTGTCAAGGCGGTCAAGGAAGGCCGTAAAATCTATGACAACATCAAAAGGTTCGTCAAGTTCCAGGTTTCAACAAATGTCGGAGCAATACTGACAATTATCGGAACATCACTTCTGAACCTGCCTCTACCATTCAATCCGGTCCAGTTATTATGGCTGAATATTGTGATGGACGGCCCTCCGGCACAGACATTAGGCATTGAAGGTGCAGAAAAGGACCTTATGCATCGCCCTCCGGAAACAGGCGACATTCTGACCAGAAAGACCCTTATTGAAATACTGATTTCAGGTCTTGTAATGGCAATCGGAACAATAGCCGTATTCGCTTATCAGCTGAGCATTAAATCAAGCGAAAGCAAAGCGATGACAATTGCATTTACATTATTCGTAATGTATCAGCTATTTAACGCGTACAACAGAAAAGCGGATTCAGACAAGCCAAGCACTTACCTTTATTTGGCAATTATCCTGTCATTCCTGCTTCAACTGCTGATCATATACCTGCCGCAACTGCAGATCATATTCAGAACCACATCAATCTCATTGATTGACTGGGTGGTAATCATTATTGTTGCATTCACTATAATCATTGCCGAAAAAATCATGAAAAGAGTGATAAAATGAGGATACTGTTACTTGGGGGAACAAAAGACTCAACAAACATCATCGAGCATGTGAAGAAAAATCATGATTGCTTTATCCTAACCACCACAACCACAGAATATGGGGCAAGGCTGGCCAAGGAAGCCGGAAGCGATGAGGTGATAGCGCGTCCGCTTCCAAAAGAGGAAATCATTGACATAATCAAAAATGAGAAAATCGGCATGCTAATCGATGCTACACATCCCTTTGCCGAACACATCACCAGGACAAGTGTCAGCATCGCCAATGAACTGGAAATGCCATATATCCGCTTCGAGAGACCCACCACCAACCTTGAAAACATAGACACATCACACATCCATTATGCAGATTCATTTGACATGGCAGGAAAATTGATCGAAAGTGAGTTCCGCAAAGGAAACGTGCTGCACTTTGCAGGAGCCAACACCATGGAAGACATTCTGAAATATGTCAGCGTCGACAGGTTCTACCCAAGAATACTGAAGGTGGAAAGCTCCATTGAAAAATGTGAAAAGTTAGGTGTTGATCCGTCACACATCATTCCAATGAAAGGTGCCGCCAGCGTAGAGGAAAACATTGAACTGATTGAAAGATACGGCGCAAGCGTAATGATTACAAAGGAAAGCGGCGATGTAGGCGGAGTCATTGAAAAGATACTAGCCGCAAACGAAAAGGATGTTGCAGTCATAATGATTCAAAGACCAAAAATAGATGAATTAAATAAAAATGATATAGTATCTAATCTTGACGAATTAGATATCAAATTAAAAAGTTTTTTTTAAAAATAGTGGTAAACGCCGAGACTGGGATTTGAACCCAGGCGAGGGTGACCTCACAGGATTTCAAGTCCTGCGCCTTACCAGACTAGACTATCTCGGCATATGAAAAGGAATATTTAGAAGGATTCTAAATATTTATCCTTTAAGTTCAATTTCAATACTTACATTATCAGGAACGTTTACTTTCATGACTTGTCTCATAGCACGTTCATCAGCTCCAATACCGATTAAACGTTTATGAATTCTGAGTTCCCATTTTTCCCAAGAAGCTTTACCTTCTCCATCAGGAGATTTTCTTGTTGGCACTACTAATTTTTTAGTAGGTAATGGAATAGGACCAGATAAGTCGACACCAGTTCTTTCAGCAATTTTTTTAAGTTGATCACATACGTATGCTAATTTTTCTGGGTCTGTTCCAGTAAGCTTAATTCTTGCTTGATTCATTTATTATCCTCCAAAAACAAAAAAAATAAAGTAAAAAATTACTTTATAAGTAATTGTTTACAAAATTATTTTTTATCGGTAACTTTAAGACATAAACCTGCAGCAACAGTTTGACCCATATCCCTGATAGCAAATCTACCCATAGGTGGGATGTTTTGAGCTTCTTCCATAACCATTGGTTTAGTAGGTTTAATTTGAACGATAGCTGCATCACCAGTTTTGAGGAAGTCAGGAGTTCCTGCTTCAGGTTGACCGGTAGCAGGGTCGATTTTGGAAGTTAATTCTAAGAAAGTACATGCAGTTTGGGAAGTGTGACAGTGGAATACAGGAGTGTATCCAACGGTGATTACACCAGGGTGTTGTAATACAACAACTTGTGCAGTAAATTCTTTAGCTACGGTAGGAGCAGCGTCGGTGTGACCAGCTACGTCTCCTCTTCTGATATCGTTTTTACCTACACCTCTTACATTGAATCCGATGTTGTCACCAGGTTCAGCTACTTCAAATTGTTCGTGGTGCATTTCGATAGATTTAACTTCTCCGGAAGCTCCAGCAGGTTCAAAGATAACGTTTTCACCTTTTTTCATAATACCGGTTTCTACTCTACCTACAGGTACGGTTCCTACACCAGTGATGGAGTAAACATCTTGGATAGGGATCCTTAAAGGTAAGTCGGTAGGTTTTTCAGGTGGAGTTAATTTGTCTAATTCATCAATAAGAGTGTCGCCTTTGTACCAGGACATGTTGTCACTTTTTTCTTTAATGTTGTCTCCTTCAAATGCGGAAAGAGGGATGAAAGGAACATCAGCAGGGTTTCTACCGATGGATTTGAGTACAACACCAACTTCTTCTTTAACTTCGTTGAATCTTTCTTCACTGTAATCAACGATATCCATTTTGTTAACTGCGATGATTAATTGTTTAATACCTAAAGTCATGGATAAGAATAAGTGTTCTTTGGTTTGAGGCATTACACCGTCTTTTGCGTCTACTACTAATACAGCAGCGTCAGCTTGGGAAGCACCGGTGATCATGTTTTTAACGAAGTCTCTGTGTCCAGGACAGTCTACAACAGTGTAGTCGTATTTTTTGGTGGAGAATTTTTGGTGAGCTAAGTCGATAGTTACTCCTCTTTCTCTTTCTTCTCCTAATTTGTCCATAACAAATCTGAATTTGTTTTCTCCGTCGTCTAATTGTTGTTCAGCGATTGCACCAGCTTTTAATAATAAGTGTCCAACTAAAGTGGATTTTCCGTGGTCAACGTGTCCAATAAATGCTAAGTTAAGATGTTCTTTTTCTTTTGCCATTATATAACCTCTTTTAATAATATAATTAATAAGCTTAAATGATAGCTTAAATTCATTATATGTTTTTTAACATATAAATAGCTAATGTTTTTTTCATGATTTTTTATGAAAATATAAAAATATAAAAAAATTAAAAATTTAATTTTAATTTTATAAGTCACCTAAGTAGTGGCTTGCAGGGAATGGTTCTTCAGATAAACCTTTCCTTTGTCTGATTTCTTTTACGATTTGATGTTGCATCTCACGTGGGAGTGGTTCAAATCCTGCGATTTCAGTAGACCATAAACATCTACCTTCAGCAGCAGATCTGATGTCTCCAGCGAAACCAAACATTTCAGCTACAGGCACTTTAGATTCGATTCTTGCCATGTCTCCTTCTTGACCCATGTTGACGATTTGACCTCTTCTGTTTTGGATTTCACGAGTACATGCACCCATGTAATCATTAGGAGTGTCAATAACTACTTTTTGCATTGGTTCAAGTAATGCAGGTTCAGCAAGCATCATGGAACCTAAGATAGCGTTTCTGATAGCAGGCAATACTTGTGCAGGTCCTCTGTGAACTGCGTCTTCGTGAAGTTTTGCATCATGAAGTTTGAATTTTAATCCCATAGCGATTTCTTCACCTAAAGGACCGTTTTTCAAGGTATTTTCAAATCCTTCAAGTAATAATTCTTTAACTTCATCCAAGTATTGAATACCACGAGTCATGTTGAGGAATATGCTTCTGTTGTGAACAGCCCATACTCTTCTGGCTTCTTCTTTATCTAAGCCGTATTCCATGAAGTCGTTAGCCATTTCTTTACCTTTAACTCTACCTTCTTTAATGTCTCCTTCTTGGATTGCAGCATAGAGTTCAGGTTCAATAGGTTCAACTGTGATGTAGAATCTGTTATGTTTGTTAGGGGATTTACCTTCAACTTGTGGAGATAACTGTCTGACAGTTTCCCTGTATACAACGATTGGTTCGGATGTAGTGATGTCTACACCTTTTTCGTTGATTCTGTAACCGATAACTTCTAAGTGAAGTTCTCCCATACCGGAAACTAAGTGTTCACCGGTTTCTTCGTTAATATCGATTTTAACGGTTGGGTCTTCTTTACCGGTTTGTCTTAATACTTCAATCAATTTTGGTAAATCTTTGGTATTTTTAGCTTCTACAGCTACGGTAACTACAGGTTCTGAGATGTGTTCTAATCCTTCGAACTCTTTGATTTTGTGATCAGGTGAACATAAGGTTTCACCAGCGATAGCTCCTTTTGCACCAGCAACATATACGATGTTACCTGCAGGAACTTTATCGGTGTTAACTCTTTCAGGACCGAAGTAGACACCTACTTGCTGTACTCTGGATTTACCGTGAGAGCCGACCATGTAAACTTCAGTACCTTTTTCGATTGCTCCACCGTATACCCTACCGGTAGCGATTTCACCAGCGTGTTTGTCTACAGATACGTTGGTAACCATTACAGCTAAAGGTCCGTCAGGGGAGGTGTTGATCATACATTCACCAGCAGGAGAGTCGATGTCTCCGTCCCAGATGTTAGGTACCCTGTACTGTTGAGCTACTTTAGGGGAAGGTAAGTGTTCTACTACCATACCTAATAATACGTCAGATAAAGGTACTTTTTGAGCTAATTCTCTTTCGTTGTCAGCATTACAATAATCAATAATATCTTTAAAGTTGATTCCGGTTTCTTGCATGGTTGGAACGTTGATAGCCCAGTTGTGGTATGCGGAACCGAATGCTACACTACCGTCAGTGAAGTCTAATTTCCATTCTTCTTTTTTGTCTTCAGGAGCCATGTTTCTGATTAACTTGTTAGCTTCCATGAAGATTTTCAAGAATCTGTTCTGTAACTCTTCAGGTTCTAATTTTAACTCGTTGATTAATCTGTCAACTTTGTTGATGAACAATACAGGTTTTACATTTTCTTTTAACGCTTGTCTGAATACTGTTTCAGTTTGAGGCATGATACCTTCTACAGCACAAACTACAACTACTGCACCGTCTACAGCTCTCATTGCACGAGTTACGTCCCCACCGAAGTCAACGTGACCAGGGGTATCGATTAAGTTGATTAAATATTCTTTTTCTTTGTAATCGTGTACCATGGATACGTTAGCAGCATCGATAGTAATACCACGAGCTTGTTCTTGTTCGTCGAAATCCAAGAATCTTTGGTCACCTGCAAGTTCTTCAGAAATCATTCCTGCACCTGCAAGGAGGTTATCAGATAAAGTGGTTTTACCGTGATCGATGTGAGCACAGATACCAATGTTTCTGATTTGGTCAGGTTCATACATTAACTCTTTGATTTTTGCAATCATTTTGTCTCTTCTACTCAAAATAACCACCTAATTAATAAATATTATATGATTAGTGCGCTGCTTTAGCAACTCTTTCTTTCTCTTCAGCTTTTTGTAAAGCGAAACTTCTTGAATCTTCTTCAGATGCAAGGATTAATTCGTCAGCTAAACATTCAGCAACAGATTTTCTGTTTTTGAATGAAGATTGTAAAGTACCTCTAGTTAAGAATCCTAATGAAAGGTCTACTCTTCTTTGTGGAGAGATGTCCACAGCAACTTGGTAACCGATACCACCGTATTTGATACGAGTAGTTTCTTCACGAGGTGCAGTGTTTTCAACTGCAGTAACTAAAACTTGAACAGGATTCTTTTTAGTTCTTTTATTAATGATTTCTAAAGCATCTTTAACGATATTGTAAGCTTTATTTTTCTTACCGGAGTTGAGGTGGGTTCTCATGATTTTGTTCATTAACCTTTCAACAATTGATACTTTAGATTTTGCGAATTGTCTTTTTACATGTCTACCAGAAGTATGTGGAACTAAAGTTTCATCTAAGCAGATATATTTTACTAAACCTAAGTCCTCAACTTTTACTTCATCGAGATCCCATTTATCAAATAATTTACTCATAAATATAACCACCTTATCTTACAGGTTTTTCTATTTTTCCACTTACCATTTCTGATAAAGCTACATTGTTAACTTTGGAAACTTTCCAACGGACTCCAGGAATATCACCCATGGATCTTCCGGATGGTCCACCGATTCCTTCAATCATTACTTCATCGTGTTCATCGATAAATCCGATAGCTCCGTCACCTGGTGCGAAAGCAGTTAATTGTTTACCGTTTTTAATTAATTGAACACGTACACATTTACGGATAGCAGAGTTTGGTTGTTTTGCTTCTATCCCTACTTTTTCGATTACAATACCTCTAGCTTGAGGAGCTCCTTCGAGAGGATCCGCTTTAACGTCTAATCTTAAAGCTCTTCTTTTGTAATCTACATCTTTCCACTTAAAATTTTGTCTATTCTTTTTAAGTTTTTTTGCAGCAAAAAGTCCTGGCATATTTATTCCTCTAATCTTTTTGTTAAAAATATATCTTAGAATCCACCGCTGCGATTTATACCATTGACAATAGTACAATCTAAATTCTGAGATACAATCAGTAATAATAATTAATTAGATAAAATGCTTTTATCTAAATGAAGATATCTTGAAATAAAATTCAAAACATGACAAAAAGCACACATAGTCAAGTTATCAAAAAAGTACAGATATCTTATGATAATCTATATATTTCAACCTTTATAAAGGTATTCATTTTTATACATAAAATAAATAAAAAAAAGTTTTTTTTAAAAAAACAAATGAAAAAATAAATTGATAAAATAGCTAATTAAAGCTATTTTAAAATAATATTGTCAATATTATGTTGTCTATTTGCTAACAATTTAGCTCTTTCAATATTGATTCCATTCTTACCGATAGCAATACGCTTGTTGGTATTGTCTGCTGTGACAGTAGCTATTTTTTCGCCTGACTGTTTTTGACTTACTTTAACAGTTTGCAATTTTGCAGGGGATAAAACATTTTTAATAAACTGTATCGGATCATCATCGAGTTCGATAATCTCGACACCTTTATCTACTGCTCTTTGAACTTTAGATACGGAACTTCCTTTTTTACCGATAGCAAGTCCCATGTCACCATTCTTAACAACGAAAGTAACTTTTCCATGTTCATCATCGATAATGCAATCTTTTACCATTGCTCCAGTCATGTTTTCGAAAAGAGCTATGTATCTAATTTCATTTGCACTAAATTTAATAGACACTTAAATCTACCTCAAATCG
>NZ_SUTK01000098.1 GCF_015062905.1 Methanobrevibacter thaueri | reverse complement strand
AATCATGTCTTGAAGACCTTGTTGTACCTAACTTGAAACTAGGAACCTACATTGTCACAGGTACTTTTGAAGGAGACTCCTACTACACCAATAAGTCAAGAGTCAACTCCAGTGCAATAACCGTGACCAAAGGCGAACCAAATATCGATATCGACCTTGAAAACATAACTGGCAGCACCCCTTCAATAACCGTGAGATTACCTGCGGATGCCACTGGAAATGTAACTCTCTATGTAAATGGCCAAGTGATACAAGTCGTTAACGTGGTCAACGGCAGTGCAGTTGTCAACGTTACAGGCTTAAAACCAAGTAATAATACTGTTACTGTTGTCTACAGCGGTGACGGTAATTACAGTTCAGTCAATAAGTCAGCTGTCGTCAAGAACAATGCTTCAATTATTTCTTCTGACATGACCAGAGGTTATAATAGTGGCTTGGATTACACTGCAACATTATTTGATGCAGAAGGATTCCCACTTGCAAATGCAAAGGTAACCGTCAAGGTGGATACTAACACATACACTGTCCAAACCGATTCCAATGGTGTCTTGAGATTAAACAATAAATTGGCTGTCGGAAATCATGCTATTGTTATCATTAATCCAGTAACCGGCGAATATAAATTGAATAATTTAAAGATAGCTGCAAGGATTACCGGTAATAAGAACGTGAAAATCTTCTTTGCTGACAATTCCAAATATACTGTTAGAATTGTTGGTGACGACGGCAATTACGTTGGAGCAGGCGAAGTTGTTAAAATGAATGTTGGAGGTAAAACCTACTCTGTTAAAACAGATAAGAATGGTTATGCCACCCTTAAATTAAGTTTAAAAGTTAAAAAACACACTATTACTATAACATACAAAGGATTTACCACTAAAAATACAGTGACTGTTAAATCTGTTGTAAAACCTGTTAAAAAGTTAGTGAAACTTAATAAGAAATCTAAATATCTTAAAATCAAAGTTAAACTCAAAGGCAAAAAAGTCCTTAAGAAGAAAAGAGTTTACATGAAATTTAAGGGTAAAACATACAAGGCAAAAACCAATAAGAAAGGAATTGCAACATTCAAAGTACCTAAAAAAGTTACCAAAAAACTTAAGAAAGGTAAAAAATACAAAGCAACCTTTACCTACAAGGTAAAAGCAAACGGAAAAACACTTAAAAACACAGCTAAATGCTATGTTAAAAGATACAGATAAAACACAAAATTTTAGAGGATTTTCAATCCTCACATTTTCTCTTTTTTTTCAAAATCACTTGATTGGGCAGATATACTTATTTTAAACCCAAAAGCATCACTAAAAATCAGTTAAATTATAATTTCAAATCCAATTAAAAAAAGAAGGGTTTGGATAATTTAGTCGTTTGCTAAATTATCGAAGTATCCCTGGATGAAGACAACAGGTGTTCCCTTGTCTCCGGATCCGCTTGTCAAGTCACAAAGTGAACCGATTAAATCAGTCAATACTCTAGGTGTGGTTCCTTCAGTAATCATCTGTCCCATGAGGTTTTCAGCCTTTTTCCTGATTTCATCTTTGATTGCTTCCTTAAGCTCATCGCCTTTAAGGTCGGCAAACTTGTTGTCGGATACGTATTTCAGTTTGATTTCGTTTGGATATCCTACGAGTCCGCTGGTATGTGCTGGTGAAACTACAGGATCCGCCAATTCCCAGATTTTTCCGACAGGGTCCTTGAATGCGCCGTCACCGTAGACCATAACTTCAATCTGCTTTCCGGTAAGTTCAATAAGTCTTCTCTGAACCTCTTCAACAACTGCCTGTCCGGTTTTTGGGAAGAGCTTCAATTTTTCCTCTGTTGCCTTGTTTGAACCTAAAAGTCCGTATTCAGGATTGCATCCGGAGCCGTCGACAGGTTCGGTCAATACCTGGTGAAGTCCGTAGACATTTGCGCCTTCAGCTTTCAGTAATGCTGTGCTTTTTTCCCTTGTGTGGATGTCACAGGTGAGCACGTCATTTGTGTAGTCGAGAATTGTTCTGATGTTGTTTGAGAATACAAATTCAACTTCACAGTCTTCGCTTTCAATCAGGTCACGGTAGAAGTCGACCATGTTTATTCCGGTAAACGGATGTATCCATGAACCGAAAGTTTTCTTGTATTCGTCTTCTGAAATTACGCTTGCAAGGTCGAATTCGCTTTTATCCAATATGCCTTCATCCATTATTCCGTTTCCAACCTCATCTGATGGAAATGAGGATAATAATGTGATCTTATCCATTCCTCTTGCTATGCCCTTGAGGATAATTGAAAATCTGTTTCTGCTTAAAATAGGATTTACGACTCCAATCTTTTTGGATGGGAACTTTTCCTGCAAATCTTTTGCAACGTCATCTACGGTTACGTAATTTCCTTCTGATATTCCAACAACCGCTTCTGTGATTGCAACAATGTCCTTGTCCCTGAATTCAAATCCTTCGCTTTCCTTTGCGGCCATCAATGAATCTACTACAATAGTGGCCAAATCATCGTCCTTTTTAATAATCGGTGTTCTTATTCCGCGTACAACTGTACCAACACATCTCATATATGATAACTCCTATGGATTTAGTAACCCATTTATTTTATATTGTTCAAATTATATATAGTTTTGAGTTGATTTGTTTTTTAGGCCGAAAGTTCAGTAATTTGTTTTTGACATCTACATTCCTTCAGCCGGTTTTGTGCATGTTGAATTCAGACTTGATATATTTGATGCCTCGATTAATTTAATTGATGGTTTTTCGCTTAATCATGTGTTTGGTTGGGTGTTTTTGAGAGTATTTAATGGCTTGTTTTCAATCGATTTAAGATATGATGGCACTAAATTTATTTAGATTTAAATGATTGAACCTCTCCGACCTGTGGAGGTCGGAGATTCTTAGGTAATCCATTCTATATGAATGGAAAATATTCTAAGCTATCCCCCAGGTCCCCTAGGTTCTGTTTTTAGTGTTTTTAACCCTTCGTTTAAGATGTTGATT
>NZ_SUTK01000033.1 GCF_015062905.1 Methanobrevibacter thaueri | reverse complement strand
TAATACGACATTTACAACTCAAAACCTCAGGCATAAAAATACACACCTAATAACCAATAAAAAAAACCATTAAAAGATTTTTTAACACTACAAAAAATATATATGACTATACAAATTATATAAACAAAGTGAGAGAGCATTTGAAAAGTAATTATTCAAAAATATTGATTAAAAAAAATAACACAGAATCTTTTTTGTGAAATTCATCTCCGACCTAGGTCGGAGTATTCTTTCACTAATTTGATAAAAAAGTGATAAAAACATTTAAATTTAAAAACCGAAAATTAATACAAAAAATAACAAAAATGGGAAAAATATTAAAAAACTAAATTATTGACAAACCCATTTCAATTTAATGAAATTTACCAATAAGAATTTAACATTTATTCTAAAAAAACCGTCATTTAATGATACTTATTTTTCAATATATTAATTCATCCACATAACTTTTGAAAAACAATTTTGTTTATCTACATTTAATCAAACATATTCAACATTTTCGTACAATTCCAATATTTTAAAAGTTATTAATGAGATATATATTATTGATTAAATTATATGTGTGATTAAATGAAAAGTGATAGTGTAAAAAAAGGAATTCAAAGAGCCCCGCACAGGTCATTGTTAAGGGCTTGTGGGCTTGATGACGAAGACTTTAAAAAACCATTTATAGGTATTGCAAATAGTTTTACAGACATTGTTCCTGGTCATATTCACTTAAGAGAACTTGTTGAATTTGTAAAAGAGGGTATTGTGGCTGCCGGAGGTATCCCATTCGAATTCGATACCATGGCGGTCTGTGACGGAATCAGCATGAACCACGAAGGGATGAAATATTCTCTTCCTTCAAGGGAAATCATCGCCGCCACCGTTGAGTCCATGACCAAGGGCCATGCCTTTGACGGGCTTGTCCTGATTCCAAGCTGTGATAAGGTAGTTCCCGGAATGATAATGGGTGCCGCACGTGTTAACGTGCCTTCAATTGTCGTAACCGGTGGACCTATGACATCAGGTGAATACAACGGCAAGCCTGCCGATTTGATTACAGTATTTGAAGCGGTCGGCGCATATTCTGCAGGAAAAATGACTGAAGAGGAAGTAACAGAACTTGAAAAATGCGCATGTCCCGGAGCCGGAAGCTGTTCAGGACTCTTTACCGCAAATACAATGGCATGCATAACCGAAACATTCGGTCTTTCCCTTCCAACCTGCGCTACAACCCATGCAAGAACCGAAGAGAATAACCAGATTGCATTTGAATCCGGTAAGCAGATTATCAAGCTTGTTGAAGATGACATCAAACCTTCAGACATTTTGACTCAGGAGGCCTTCAACAACGCCATTGCGGTTGACATGGCATTGGGAGGATCTTCCAATACAGCACTTCACATACCTGCAATCGCCAGTGAAGTCGACGGAATCGATGTCGATTTGGAACTCTTCGATGAAATATCAAGAAACGTTCCCCACATTGCACTTATCTCTCCTGCAGGTGAGGATTCAATGATGGACCTGCACCTGGCCGGAGGTATCCAGGCTGTTCTCAAAACCTTGGGAGATAAGATCGACACCGATCAGCTGACCGTAACTGGAAAGACTATTGCCGAGAACCTTGAAAGTGTTGAAAACAAAAACACCGATGTTATCCATACCCTGGACAATCCTGTTCACGAAGACGGTGGTATTGCAATCCTCAAGGGTAACCTTGCACCTAACGGCAGTGTAGTTAAAAAGGGTGCTGTAGCAAACCACCTGATGCATCTCAAAGGACCTGCAAAGGTTTATGATTCCGAAGAGGACGTCACAAAAGCAATATTTAACCATGAGATCGAAGAGGGCGACATTGTGGTAATCAGATATGAGGGACCTAAAGGAGGCCCTGGAATGCGTGAAATGTTAAACCCTACTTCCGCTCTTGCTGGAATGAACATCAAGGATGTAGGATTAATAACCGACGGAAGGTTTTCAGGCGGAACCCGTGGGCCATGCATAGGTCATGTATCCCCTGAAGCAATGGAGGACGGCCCTATTGCAGCCATTAGAAATGGCGATATAATCGAGATTGATATTGAAAACAGGTTCATAAATGTCGAGTTGTCTGATGAGGAAATAGAAGCAAGATTGAAAGATGTAAAACACCCTGAAAGTGATGTTTCAGGTTGGCTTGCAATATATCAGAAATTGGTCCATTCAGCAGACACCGGTGCCATAATGAGGTAGTGTTAAGATGGAAATTTTAAAATACTCTGAAATAGATTTGCAGGATACAATCAAAAGGTCAGAACAGGATGTGAATAATGTTCTTGGAACAGTGTCTGAGATTTTGGAAAATGTCCGTGTAAACAAGGATCAGGCTATTAGGGAATATACGGAAAAGTTTGATGGGGTTCTAATAGAAAATCTGAAAGTATCCAAAGATGAAATTGAAGAGGCATATGAAACATTGGATGATGAATTGTTGACTGCCTTGAAAAATGCAGCCGACAACATTGAAAGGTTTCATAAAAAACAGATTCCAAACGAGTGGGAGATGGAAGTAAATCCAGGCGTCGTTGCAGGCCAGATTGTAAGGCCAATCAACTCTGCAGGATGCTACATACCTGGCGGCAGGGCGGCCTATCCTTCATCAATATTGATGACCGTAATCCCCGCAAAGATTGCGGGAGTTGAAAAGGTAGTCTGCGTGACACCGCCTCAAAAGGACGGCAAGATTTTAGATGCAATTTTGGTTGCAGCTGACATTGCAGGTGCAGATGAGATTTACAAGGTCGGAGGAGCACAGGCCATTGCAGCACTTGCATATGGAACCGAATCCGTGCCTAGGGTTGAAAAGATTGTAGGTCCTGGAAATATATTCGTTACTGCAGCAAAGAAACTTGTCTACGGTCAAGTAGATATTGAGTTTCCGGCAGGTCCGTCTGAAGTTCTGATATTAGCTGATGAAACCGCTTATCCGGAATTTTTGGCAACCGATATTCTGGCGCAGGCGGAACACGACCCGAACGCATCTTGCTTTTTGGTGACTGACAGTGAAGAATTGGCTCTCAAAACCGATGAATTCGTTAAGGAAATGACCGAAGTTGCACCTAGACGTGAAATTATTGAGGAATCATTATCCAAAAGTGGAAAAATCATTATCACAGACACTTTTGCGGAAGCGATTTACGTTACAAACGAATACGCTCCTGAACATTTAATCATATCCACAAAAGATGATGATGAAACATTATCACACATCAACAATGCAGGTTCAATCTTTTTAGGTCAATACTCTCCTGTTGCCGCTGGAGACTATGGATCCGGAACAAATCATGTTCTTCCTACAGGGGGAGGCGCAAAAATGTATTCCGGCTTATCCACAGAGGCATTCATTAAAAAGCCTACAGTTCAAAGGCTCACTAAGGAAGGCCTTAAGGAACTATCTAAAACCTCTGTTCCGATTGCCGAATATGAAGGATTCTTTGCACATGCAAATTCATTCAAAACAAGGCTGAAAGATAGAAAATAAGTTTTAAAAAATAGCTATTGATTTAGCTATTTTTAAAATAATTTTTCGACATCAATATACTTTGTAACACTTTTTCTTAAGTATTTAGTTGAAATAACACCGACTATTGCTCCGAATATTGTGAATATTATTGGAGCGTATCCTGAAAACATTTGGTAGGAAAATGCAAATCCGCCGGATAATTCAACAATTCCATTACATAAAAGACCGGTAACCAATCCTGTTATAATACCTAAAAGACCGCCATTGAGTAAATCTTTAAATGATCCGAATATTGCGATTATTATCAATAAGCTTATAAAAAATCCTATTGGGTATAAGTCGGTTGTTTGTCCAATCATTCCAAATATGAATGAAAATATTAATGAAAGGAATATTGAAAAAATGATTGATATTATTGAAAAAATAATCAATTTTTTAGCTTGAATTGTTTCTTTTATTCCTGTAGATTGGAGATCGGCGTTTATAGGTTTTCCACACTCTAAACAATATTCGGCGTCTTCATCCTCAATCTTTGTATTACAATGTGGGCATGTTTTAAGTTCCTTTGACTCTTTTTTGTCTTCAGTTTTTCCTGTTTTGTCTTCCTTCTCATCAGGAGCTTCTTCTTTTTCATCAGGAGCGTCTTCGGTTTTTTCTTCTGATGGTTCATCTTTTATCTTTTCACCACATTCAGGACAGAAAATATCGTCATCATCTAATTCGCTCTCGCATGAGGGACAAATCATGATTTCATTTTTTGTTCCACACTTTGGACAGAAATTCTTATTGTCTATTTCCTCTCCGCAATTTTTACACTTTACCATTTTTCATTACACCCTAATATTATCATTTTACGCACGGAATGTTAATTATATTTATATTTTTATACTATAAAAAACATACTTTTATACACAATTTATGTTTTTGGTGATTAAATGAAAATTGATTCGCATATTTTATTTCTAATAGTTGTAATCGGAGTGATTTCTGCGGGGATTGTTGGTGCTACGGTAATGAATTCCGACACCTCAATGAAACAGGAGGTTTTTGATGGCATCACTGTTTCTGTCCCTTCCGATTCTAATTTTGTTAAAGTGGATGACGGTGTTTATAAGGATTCCAATTATGGTATAAGAATTAACACATTCAAGAACAACGATTCAATGATTGATTTTTTAAAGAATACTAAAAAATCAAAAATCATTCCTGTTGAAAATCAACCTCCTCAATCAGTTGCTTTTAAAAAAGGTGACAGAATTAATATTTTAGTTACAAACGGTAATGAGGGAGTTGCTGTCAGCTCTAAAGATGGTGGACTTACTGCTGAAATTGCAAATAATATAGTCTTCAGTAATCATCATAAGAGCCAAAAGCCTGTTGGCATTCCTTTTGCAAAACAACCTATGAATACCCATAAAGATTTTAATTTAATAATGTTGCTTATAGCTGATGTTGATACCAGAATATTCAATGTCGGTGTGTTTGAGGAAAATGTTCTGGTTGTTGTCGATAATTATAATGAGGCTTTAGACCAACCTGTTGAGGATATAGAATCTTCCGATTCTGATAGTGAATCAGGCGGAGATGTTTCTGACATTACAAATCAGGAAGAGTTGAATGATGTGTTATCTGATCCGGATAATCAAACTGCCGATGCATCAAATGATAATGCTCAAGATGCCAAAACCGAAGACAGTAACAGCAGCGACGATATAGCTCAGGCCACTGTTGTAAGTGGAGGAGATGATTCCTTATCATCCAATTCAGTTAATCCGGTTAGCAGCGATAATGCAGCTGGCGGTGATAATGCTGCCCCTGATCAAACTGTTAACTCTAATCCACAATCAGCTTCTCAAGTCAACAGCCAACCTAGCAGCAATCAGCCACAGGAAATGTCTGTTGACGATTGTAAGAATTTAGTATCCCAAAAGGTATTAATCAATCATCCGGAATTTATGATTGACAGTAGCTATGATGAAGTGACCGACGGTTATGTTTTTACCATTTTAAATAACACTAACATTGTTGGTAAAGTCACTGTTAATGCATTGACCGGTGATTATGAGCCTGATGACCAATTAAGACAAGTGCTTTAATTGTCATCATTTCTTTCTTTTTTTTCTTTTTTTGCATATCTTTATTAAACATTAAATATAATATTAAAATTATAATGAAAATTTTATCATTATTTTTATTTTTACAACCGAGGTGAATAATTTGCAAGGTTTATTAAACGATTGGAGAAGAACAAACTATGCCAATGAATGCAATCCTGAAATAGCAGGAGAAGACATCACAATCATGGGTTGGGTGCACGAAATCCGTGATTTCGGTGGAATCATGTTTGTCATCATTCGTGATGTCACTGGCAGAGTTCAGGTAACAGCTCCAAGCAAAAAAGTAGATGAAAAGATAATGGAAGAGTTAAGAGAATTAAGAAAGGAATCCGTTGTAGCGATTAAAGGTTTAGCTCAGGAAGCTGGAAAAGCACCAAACGGTGTTGAAATCATTCCAAAAGAAGTCAAACTCTTGAACTTGGCTAACCAGCCTTTACCAATGGATCCAACAGAAAAAGTAAAAGCAGGAATAGACACAAGACTTGATTCAAGATTCCTGGATATCAGGAAAGAAAACGTTTCTGCAATTTTCAAGATTAAAGGTCAAATGTTCCATACCATCAGAGATTACTTCTATGATAATGGATTTTATGAAATCAACACTCCTAAACTGGTGGCATCAGCTACTGAAGGAGGAACAGAATTATTCCCGATTACCTACTTTGAAAAAGAGGCTTTCTTAGGCCAGTCCCCACAATTGTACAAGCAGATGATGATGGCTGCCGGAATGGATAAGGTATTTGAAATCGGCCAGATTTTCAGGGCAGAAGAGCATGATACCTTAAGACACCTGAACGAAGCCGTTTCCATAGATGCTGAAGCTTCATTTGCAGATGATGAGGACGTAATGAAAATATTGAATGACATGCTCGTCAACGTTATAACAGACATCAATGAAAACTGCGCTGACGAATTGGAAGTGTTAGGCCATGAATTGGAAGTGCCTAAAGGTGATTTCCCTCATGTAACCTATGATGAAGCTGTTGACATCGTAAATTCAAGAGATGTTGCAATGGAATGGGGAGAAGACTTGTCCCGTGAAGCTGAAAAAGTTTTAGGTGATGCAATGGGAGGATTCTACTTCCTGACCAGATGGCCTTCTGAAATCAAACCGTTCTATGTAATGCCTGTTGAAGGCGAAGAGCAATACTCTCACGCATTCGACTTGATGTACAATAACTTAGAGTTATCCTCCGGTGCTACCCGTGTGCACCAATATGATCTCTTGGTAAAACAAATCGAAGAACGTGGCTTAAATCCAGCCGGATTTGGAAGCTACCTTAAAGCCTTCGAATACGGTATGCCTCCTCATGCAGGATGGGGTGTAGGTGCCGACAGATTGACCATGGTGCTTACAGGATCTGAAAACATTCGTGAATGTGTACTCTTCCCAAGAGACAGACACAGATTAACTCCTTAAGCATGAAAGAATACGATATAGCTATTATTGGCGGAGGTCCTGCAGGAATCATGGCAGCAATTGCCGCAAGCAGGACTTCACGTGTAATTTTGCTTGAAAAGAATCCGTCTTTAGGCCGCAAGCTGCTGATGACAGGCGGTGGAAGATGCAACATTACCAACGACAAGCCAATAAAACAGCTATTAACTTTTTTTAACAATAAAAACTTTTTAAAGCACTCTTTTTACTCATTTACCAATGAGGACTTGTTTTCGCTGTTTGATTTTGACTTCATCACTGAGGATGACGACAGGGTCTTTCCCGAAACCGAAAGGGCAGCTGATGTCTTGAAGGGCCTAATTGATAAGCTGGAGGATGTGGTTATAAGTTATAACTTTGAAGTAAAAACTATCTCTGAGGACTTTGTAATCAACGACTGCATCAAGGCTGACAGGATCATCATAGCCACAGGAGGGGTGACATATCCTAAGACCGGCTGCAGTCCCGATAACTATTCTTTGACATCACAGCCGATTACCGACATCAAATATGGTCTTTCACCTCTTGTTACTCGTGAAGACTTATCTGACATTGCAGGCGTGACACTAAATGATGTTGTTATAAGTTATAAGAAAACCAGGGTTCGGGGAAATGTCCTGGTTTCACATGTGGGTCTGACCGGACCTGGAATTATTAACTTGAGCAATGAAATCTCTGAAGGTATAAGTTAACTTATTATCTGGAGAACCTGATGTTGATTTGGAAATTGCCGTGGACTTGTGTCCGGACATTTCACGTGAGGAACTGCTTGACAGGTTTACAGACGACTTCCAGGCAAGGGGCAAGACTTATCTCAAGAACTATCTCAGGCAGTTTTTGACCAACAGCTTTATTGAGTATTATTTGAATAGATGCGGCCTTGAAGGCGAACTGCAGCTGTCCCGAGTCAATAAGAAATCTAAGAATAAGCTAATTGAAAATTTGAAAAGGTTCACTTTTGAAATAACTGGTTTTAATGGGGATTTGGCCAAGGTGACCATTGGCGGTGTTGATCTTGGCAATGTAAATTCAAAAACTATGGAGTCAACCTTGATTCCGGGACTTTATTTTGCAGGTGAAGTCTTGGATTTGCATGGTCCGACCGGAGGGTATAATTTGAAAATTGCTTTTTCAACTGGGTATTTGGCAGGATTGTCTGCTACTTTAAAATAGTTATTTAAACATAAATATTTACCTTTGAATACAATTTTTCATTCTAAAAGCAATTTTAAAGTCTATAATACAAAAATTATATATTTTAAGCGGTTTAATTTAATATTTAACAAATTTCTGAGGTGTTAAATTGACCGCACAGGTTTTGATAATAACGAAAGAATGTATAGTATGTTCGTCAGATCAGGCCGCTACAATGTCAGACGGCAAGACATACGACGGCATGAGGAAAATCTTCAAACTGACAGATTCTCTTCCGGCTGAGATAATGTTTAACGGAAATGCGGATTTTGAAAACTTTTCAATGGAGGCATTGATTTCAAAATTCAGGAATACAGTTGACTTTGAGAAACTTAAAACTATTGAAAACGTTAAGGATGAGTTCATCCGGTTTCTCTCTAAAAACACTCAATCAGGCAATGTCAATGAGTATTTGAAAGAGGTTTTGGAATATTTTAAGGATGATCTGATTTCCAAAATAGATGCTGAAGGCTTTGACAATGTCATTGCCAATGCAAGAAGAAAGGAAGTCCTCCCGTTCGTTGAAGAGTATCCGGGCTTTCCTGATGCATTTGTTGATATCATCCCGGATGATAGGGATAAACAGGAATTCAGCCTTGTTATTTGGGAGATGTTCTGCCATGATTTGTCTTTTGAGGGAACCGGTGTAATTTTTGCCGGCTTTGATATTGGCCATGACTTTCCTTCCTTTTTTGAGATTAACATTCACTGCAACAATCATGGCGAAATTGTCTATGAGGAAGTTGATTCAAGGGTTAATTGTCAGAATCCATATCTGAAGGTTTTTGCAATTAATGAGGAAGCTTATACATTCATTACTGGTGTTAATTCTAACTTTGAAGAAGATTTAAAAAAATATATCGATGATTCAAATGAACTCATTATCAAAGATATTTGGAATCTTTTAGAGAAAGAAAATATTGATGATATTGATAAGATAATAGTAATTTGTCAAACGGTAATAAATGGGAGGTATTCAGATTTGACTGAATATTTTGATGATTTTAGGTTAGATACGCTTGAATATACTTCATTTGCAATAGAATATTTGCCACACTGGTTACTTTGTGATTTGGCAGATTATTTAATTCAATTAACAGCATTAAAACAGAAAATTTCATCGGAAATCGAATCTGTTAGTATGGAAGCGGATGTTAGCTTAATGACCAAATATGATGGTCTTAAATGGGTAAAATATAATTATAAAAGGGTTTAAATATTTTAATGTTCTAATTAAAAATAAGAAGGATAATTATGAATTTTGTATCTCAAGAAAAGTATGAAGAATCTCGCAATAGACATTTTAAAGAACTTGAAAAACGTAAAAGAAAAAGGGGAGAAGAATTGGTCAGAAATTATGTCTATAAAGGCGATGAAAGTAGTGGATTGTGATAAGTATGATTTTTGTATCTAAAGAAAAGGCTGCTGAATCCCGCAGAAAACGCAGTGAAAAACGTAGAAAACGCATGTTAAAGGAAAGCGAAGAATTAGTCAAGAATTATGTCTATAAAGGCGATGAAAAGTAGTGGGGGAGAATATGATTTTTGTATCTAAAGAACTAGCTGCTATATCTCGCGAAAAACGTATGAAAGAACTTGTAAAACGTAAAAGAAAAAGGGGAGAGGAATTAGTCAAAAACTATGTCTACAAAGGCGACAAATAGATTCTATTTTTTTTTAAATCACCACTTTTGAACCGCATCAATTTTTCAATCTCACTGCAATTTTCCACTTTTGTGATATATAACAAAATATTTAACATATATTTAATACAAATCTTACATTATGACAGACAAAATGTTCATGGGTGCATCAACTAAGCAAGGTTTGGATATTGCAAACAAAAGTCGTGAAATTATCCGTGGCCTTATTGGTGAGGATGTCAAAGATTTACAACCTATAGAAAGAGACATCGTTGAGAGAATCGTTCACTCAACCGCAGACCCCGAGTATGCAAAATTGGTGAAAATCAGTCCCGATTTTGTGGATGCAGCTATGGCTTCCCTAAAAAATAAGGAGACCATTCTAACAGACATAAACATGGTCAGATACGGTATCACAAGATACGAAGGGGAAGTTGAGTGTTACATCAAAAACGAGGAAGTAGTCAAAATCGCAAAGGAAAATCAGATTACAAGAGCGGCGGCTGCCATGAGGTATGCGGCTCAAAATGATTTTGAAGGAATCGTCGTTTCAGGTAACGCTCCGACTGCTGTTTTTGAAGCTATGGATTTATATGCCAAAGGCGAAATGAATCTTAAGGCCATTGTAGGAGTTCCAGTCGGTTTTGTAGGTGCGGCCGATTCGAAAGAGGCTCTGCACAATTCAGATATTCCGAATATCATTGTTGAAGGACCGAAGGGCGGAACACCGATTGCAGTGGCATGCGTAAACTCATTAATACAACATTTATAGCGTGATAAAATGTATTCAGAAGAATTGTTCAATGAATCAAAAAAATATTTCCCTGGAGGGGTAAACTCTCCTGTCAGAGCTTTCAAACCTTATCCGTTTTTCGTTAAAAGCGCTGGAGGATCCAAACTTACAGATGAGGATGGTCAAACCTATATTGACTACTGTCTGGCTTATGGGCCTTTGATATTGGGCCATGCCAATCCTAAGGTTGTAAGGGAAGTTTCCAACCAGCTGACCATCGGTACCGCTTATGGAGCGCCGACAGAAAACGAAATCAAATTGGCAAAAGAGGTCATAGACAGAATTCCTTCCGCCGAGATGGTAAGGTTCTGTAACAGCGGTACAGAAGCCACAATGAGTGCAATAAGGCTTGCAAGAGGCTTTACCGGCAGGGACAAGATAGTCAAGTTTGAAGGCGCATATCATGGGGCACACGATTACGTGCTGGTCAAGGGCGGTTCCGGAGCCGCAACATTGCCGGACTCTCCGGGAATACCTGAAGACACCACCAAAAACACCTTGTCAGTCCCGTTCAATGATGAGGAAGCCCTGACAGATTTGATTGAAAAGGAAGGCGAGAACATTGCATGTATCATTATGGAAGTGGTCATGGGCAATGTCGGCTGCATTGAACCTAAACCTGGATTTTTGGAGTTCATTAGAAAAATCACAGAAGAAAACAATATCATTTTAATATTTGATGAAGTAATAACCGGTTTCAGAGCATCCCGTGGTGGGGCACAGCAATATTATGGAGTCACTCCCGACCTGACCACTCTAGGTAAAATCGTCGGCGGAGGACTTCCAATGGGTGCATTCTGCGGTAAGAAGGAGATAATGGAAATGATTGCTCCGCAGGGTCCGGTCTATCAGGCAGGAACATTTTCCGGAAACCCGATTTCAGTTCAGGCTGGACTTTCCACAATGGCGCAACTGGATGACGCATTCTATAAGGATCTTGAAAGAAAAGGAAACTTCCTTAGAGGAAATATCGCTTCCATCATTGATGAGCAGGGGTATAACATCCAGCCGGTCGGTCTTGCTTCAATGTTTCAGATTTATTTCAATCCTGCACCGGTCAGCAATTATGCCGATGCTCAGGAATCAGACAGGAAACAGTTCCTCAGATACTTTAAAACCCTGCTGAAAGAAGGTGTTTTCATACCGCCTTCACAGTTTGAGTGCAACTTTATTTCAAGCGCTCACAGTATGGAGGATTTGCAGAAGACTTCCGATGCCATTGAACTGGCACTTGAAGCGGCATTTAAGAAAAGAAGAAGGTAATTGAAATGGAAATCGATTTTAAAGAAATTGCAACATATGCGGTAATTCTTATAATTGTATTAATCGCAGCTCAACACTTGAATGTGGTCGTTTCAGGAAGTATGGAACCTGCATTCTATAGGGGCGACATTGTCATGGTTGAAAAGGCAAATTTCCTTGGAATCAATGAATTTGACCCTAGCACCGTTGAAGTTGGCGATGTAGTTGTTTACGATGCGGCATGGTATGACCAGCCGGTAATTCATAGGGTTATCAATATTACGGATATCAACGGAACTACGATGTATGTCATTAAGGGGGACAACAATGAACGTCCTGACCCTTATTATGTAAAAGCGGACCAAATCAAAGAGAAGGTCGTTACAGTTGGAGATAATCTGGTCGTAATTCCAAAAATCGGATATCTTTCCCTCTGGTTAAGAGGTTTATAATTTTTATTAGGTGAGTTAATGTATTTTGAAATTGAAAAACAAGCTATTGATGCCATCAACAAGGCATTGGATCAGTATGATGTGGAAATTGACAGGAATTTTAAATTGAGCTTTCCTCCAAATCCGAAATTGGGGGACCTTGCAAGTACCATTGCATTCGAGCTCACTAAAAAGCTGAGGACTTCACCTCCTGAAGTTGCAGCAGGTTTGGTTGAAAAGATTGAAGTTCCTGAAATATTCTCCAAGGTGCAGAACTTCGGGCCTTACGTCAATTTCTTCATAGATTATGACGTTTTCTCAAGAATGCTTCTTGAAAAGGTCGATGACAGTTACGGCCAGCTTCCGGCATATGATGAGAAAATCGTCCTGGAACACACTTCAGCAAATCCGAACGGACCGCTGCATATCGGACACATAAGAAACTCCATTTTTGGAGATTCCCTTGCAAGACTTTTAAGATTGGCTGGAAGGGATGTCACAACCCAGTATTATGTTAATGACATGGGAAGACAGATTGCAATCATTGTCTGCGGCATAACCGAGTGCGGATTAAAGATTGAAGACTATGAAGGGGAAAAGGTTGACCACAAGGTCGGAAAGCTATACTTTGATGCCAATAAAGCGGTTGAAGAAGATGAAAAATTGGCATGTAAGGTAGATGAACTGATTCAAAAATATGAGGAAGGTTCCGACGATGAATTAAATGCAATATTCGAGCAAGTAGTTTCAACCTGCATCTCTGGAATGAAGGAGTCACTTCAAAGAATGAATATAATTCATGATGATTTCGTATGGGAAGGACAGTTTGTAAGAAGCGGCGAAGTCGATGAGCTTGTCCACTACATTCAAAGGGAAGGTTTCACCCGTGAAAATGATGTATTGTACATTGACCTGACCGACTTCAACATTGAAAAGGAATTCGTCCTGAGACGTTCAAACGGCACTTCACTATATTCCACAAGGGATTTGGCTTATCACAAATACAAGGCCACCTTAGGCGATACAGTGCTTGACATCTTAGGCTCAGACCACAAGTTGGCCGCTGAACAAATCAGAGTAATATTTGAGGAAATATTCAGGCAAACCCCGCCTGAAGTGATCTTTTATGAATTCATCTCACTTCCTGAAGGTTCAATGTCAACCCGTAAGGGCAAGTTCGTATCAGTGGATGAGCTGATTGACGAAGCGGTCCTGAGGGCAACCAATGAGATAAAGTCAAGGAACCCTGACTTGACAGATGATGAAATCGCACCGATGGCTGAAGAAATCGGTATTGGAGCTATTAGATTCTTCATTGCCAAACTCTCTCCTGAAAAGCCTATAATATTCAAATGGGATGAGGCATTAAGCTTTGAGAGAGGTTGCGCTTCAATCCAATACGCTCACGCAAGGGCATGCAAGCTGCTTGCGAAATCAGGTAAGGACGTCAGCTCCTTGAAAGTGGATGACGAATGGGTGCCTGACGATGCTGAACAGGATTTAATAAGGCAAATCGCAAAATTCCCACAGGTTGTGGAAGAGAGTGCAAACAAAAAGAGAGTTCATGGTATTGCACAATACTGTCAGGACCTGGCCGGTTCATTCAACAAGTTCTACAAGTCAGAACAGGTCATCGGGTCTGATGATGAGGATACCAGACTGATTTTGGTTGACAGGGCAAAGACAACCATTAAAAACGCTTTGGATATTTTAGGTGTTTCAGCACCTGAAAAAATGTAGATGAGTAATTTAACTCATCTTTAATTTCTTTTTTTTAAAATATTAATCAACAAAACAGATATAGTCTTCTTTTCTAGGCAGAGGCTCCGGCGCTTCCATGTCAGGATATCCCAACACCACATGGCCGATTCCCTCATAGGTTTCAGGAATTCCCCATTCTTTCAGAAGCTCTTTTCCCTTTTCGCTTTGGAATTCATCATATGCCCTGTGAATCCAGCATGACCCGACGCCTACGGCATGTGCAGCATTTACAAGCACTGCCAATACGCTTGAACCGTCCTCTTTCCATGTTGGAATTTCACCGTCAGCCAAAACGATCAGCAATGTTTTTGCACCGTAGAACGGGTCCATGTCATCCGGGACGTCTACAGGAAAGAAACTTCTGTTCCATGCTGACAATTCCTTGATTGTTTCAGGATTTTGTATTACAACGATTTTTGGTGACTGCAGTCCTCTTCCTGTTGGAGCGTATGTTCCCGCTTCAAGAATTGTTTTCAGTTCCTCGTCAGTGATTTGCTCGTCCTTGAATTTTCTGATGCTTCTTCTTGTCTTTAGGTTTTCGATAGTTTCGTTCATATCAATTCCTCACTAATCTTTTTAAGTATTTTTAAAAAATCATTATATTCATCTTCTGTTAAATTGAGCTGTTCATCCCATTTCTCATCATAGTCCATTATCTTTAATGCGGTCTTTTCGCCTTTTGAGGTTACTTCGATTATTTTTTTCCTTTTATCTTTAATCCTTTTGATGAACCCCTTATCCTCCAGCTTTTTGAGGTTTCTTGTTATTGTGCTTTCGTTTAGATGGAATGCTTCAGCCAGTTCCTCCTGGCTTATGCCCCTGTTTCTGTAAATCTTGATTAATAGTGGATGAAGGCCAAAGCTCAGGCCGTCTTCCTTCACGATTTCATTGATGTATTTTGCATGCTCCCGGTAGATTATGGATATGAAAGGGGCAGTGGGCATGTCCTTATCAAACGGCATTGTCTCTACTCCTTATCAGTTTGTTTATATACAGCTCAATGCATGCATAACAGATTAGGGATCCTATTCCTCCTCCAAGAAGCATTCCGTAGTATATTCCTGTTTCTCCCATATTGAATGTGAAACCTAGAATATATGCGAATATCAGCACCAATATGAATTCCCTGAATGTTGTCAGGAAAAAGGATATTGTTCCCTTGCCGACTCCCTGGAAAACGTTACCCGCACTTGCTCCGAATGGAACATACAGGATGAACAGGCACATTATCTGAAGGAAGCTTGCTATTCTGGGTGCCAAATCCGCACTGTTTTCTGAATATGAGAAGATAAATGCAATCTGATTTGAAAATACATATAGGATAATGCACACTATTATTGAAGCTATTAAAGCCACTTTAACGGCATATCTTGCAGTCACTCTCAGGTTTTCATATTTTCTGGATCCGAATGCCACTCCTGCCACTGATATTGCCGCTGTTCCAATGCCTATTGCCGGAAGCATTCCGATGTTGACTATTCTCCATCCTGCGGTATAGACGGCCACCGCTACCGGGCCGGATACGATTGTAAGCATGTAGTTGACAAATATTGTTAAAACTGACAGCACCAGCTGCTCCAGACTTGCCGGAATACCTACAACCAATATGTCCTTATACATGGTTAAATCATTGTGGAAGTCTTTCCTGTTGTATGAGAGGTATGTGTCCTTTTTGACGAATATCCAGTAAAACATTAAAAGCAGGCTTATGAATGGTCCAAGGGCTGTCGCCCATGCCGCTCCTGCAATTCCCATATTTAATGTGTAGATGAAAATAGGGTCCAGAATCATGTTTATTATAGCGGCTAATGCTATTGGAACTGTTGCCCTTTTGATGTCTCCTTCTGCCCTGAATGCCCCTCCGACAATCGGCGGCATCAGAAGGCCAAATGTCCATGCGAAGATAATCAGTCCATATTCCATTGCATAGTCTATAACAGATGCCGCCCCCATTGAAATCAGCAACGGCTTAAGAAAGGCTATGAAAATTATTGTAATGATAATTGACACAACCACACTTAAAATCAGATTGTGTATTGCGGCATTGTTTGCCGAATGCTTGTCTTCAGCTCCGATGTATCTTGAAATAAGTGAGTTACCACCGGCTCCGAGACCGTTTCCAAATCCTACCATTATCATGAATAATGGTGTGATATACCCAAGTGCAGCTAGCGGTTCTGCACCAAGTCCAGCTACCCAAATACTGTCGATGATGTTGTTTGCAAATATCAGGAACATGCTTGCTATAATGGGCAGTGATAATTTGTTTATTGCCTTTTTAGGGTCTCCTGTTATCATTTCAATGTTTTCATTCTTTTCCATAATATACCTCTCTTGCATATGCAATTATACTCTTGTATATGCAAGTGTTGGTATTTAAAGGTATTGGAAAGAAAAATAATTTTCAAAAAAAATAAGGAAAATAAGTATTAAAAAATACTTATTTAAAGTTTATTGCAGGTTACCGTCTTCATCAATCATGTCTGGATTGTTATATTCTTGTCTGAGTTCATATATAGTGGATCCAGCACTTTGACCGCCAATAACATTACCGTTTTCGTCATAGTATACGTTCAATTCAGCATCGTAATATGATGCGGAAGGTGTTGATTGGGAACTGCTGCTTGAATCTGAAGATGTAGATGAAGATGAAGAGGAGGTATCATTGTTATACATTACTGTGTTTGCAGTTGAATTTTCAGCAACTGTTTCTTGTGCGTCTGAAGTACCTTCTTCAACAGTTATGGTTTGTTTTGCAGTACATGCATTGTATTTTTCATTACCTGCAAAATCAACGGTTACATCGTAATTTCCAGCAGCTTCACCGTTTATCTTTAAAATGCAAGAATACCACAACTTCTGCAAGTTGTGGATGAATTGCAATATTGGGTGTACTGTCTTTTTTAATTAATTTTATTGTGTTTTATTTTATTTGCGTTTTTTTGGAGGCTATTTTGGGTCTTGGATTTTTGTTCAGTATACTTTTTTGTTGTGATTATATTATTGCTTTGGGTATGAAAAATTGTTTTGGGTTTGAAA
>NZ_SUTK01000097.1 GCF_015062905.1 Methanobrevibacter thaueri | reverse complement strand
TGTTGTTAGTAAAAATACAATTCTCAACCACACCTGATCCTTTGAAATAAACTGCTCCACCCTCATCTTCAGCATGATTGTCCTTGAATGAAACATCCATGATGATTCCACCTACAGTGGCGATTGCACCACCATTATCTGCTGAGTTGCCGATGAACTCTCCATTGAATACGACATTCTCGAATGTTTCAAAGAAATTCACTCCTCCACCTCTAGGGGAAGTGTTGTTTATGAAATTGCTGTTGAATGTGATGTTGTATGGAGTGTGGCGGTAGTTTACGCCTCCACCGTTCAGGCTTGCATTGTTGTTTATAAAGTCACTGTTGAATATGCTGTTGGATGATGTGTCCTTGAAGGTTATTGCTCCACCGTTTCCGTTTTCTGAATCGACTTGGCCCAATGCACGGTTGTTTGTGAAATCTCCTGTGAAGTTATTCCCATCGGTAGTGTTGTGGAAAAACATTGCACCACCGCAGGATTTTGCAGTGTTGTTTATGAATTCAGTGTTGAATACGTTATTGTTTGCCTTGTTGTAGAAAAAGATTCCTCCACCATACAGTGCCCAATTGTCCCTGTAGATGCCTTCAAACCTGTTGTTGTCGGCTTGAGTATAAAGGAATATTGCTCCCCCACTGGCGGCCCTTGCCTCATTACCTGTGAATTCAGCGGTAAAATTATTGTTCATGGAGTTTCCACGCACAAATATTGCACCACCGCCTCTTTGAGCAACATTAGCTTTAAAGCAGCCATTGATTGTGATATTGCTGATTCCGCCTTTGAAGTATATTGCTCCACCGTTATTTGCCTGGTTATTGATGAATGTTGAGTTGATTTTAGAATCATTATAGGCCTTATCAACGTATATTGCTCCACCGGATGTATTAGCGGTGTTATTAATGAAATTACAGTTCACCACATCACCTGAACCCATGTAAACCGCACCACCAGCAGGTGCATTGTTAAAGGTGAAATTACAGTTAGCCAGATTACCTGAATCGATTGCGATAGCACCACCCAAGCCCTTCTGAGCAGTTATTTTATTGTTATTGAAATTGGAGTTTGACACATTACCTGAATCAATTACGACAGCACCGCCAAAGCCATCTTCAGCAATTGCAATATTGTTATTGAAATTGGAGTTTGACACATTGCCCGAATAAACTAGGGCAGCACCAGCATAAGCTGCGCTGTTATCAGTGAAATTGCAACCCTCAACATTACCCTCATCTATATAGATAGCACCGGAAGAGAGGCCTGCGTAATTATTGACAAAATTACAGTCAGTCACAGTACCTGATTCCATATAGACAGCACCACCAAAGTTTGCAGTGTTGTTGATAAAATGAGACCCTGCAATATCCACATTACCCTTTGCAAGGACAGCACCACCACAGTCGCCAGAAACCCCATTTAAAAATATGATATTGTTCAGGACGACATTGGCACCGCTTTCAATATGGAATATCCTTGATTTTTTCTGTGCATCTATTGCAAATCCGTTACCGTTGATTGTTAAGTTCTTAGTTATGCTTATTCCTTCAGTTATATTGTCTGCATCTATAGTGTAGGTGTAATTGCGTTCCAGATTGATTGTGCTTTTGTCTGAAGCGTCATCAATCAGTTTTTGAAGCTCGCCAAATTCCCCAGAGCTTGAGAGTTCATCTTCATCGGTTGCTTTCAGCTCAGCTCCATTATCATCTGTTTGTTCAAGCGTTTCGCTTGCCTGGAGGTTATCCTCGAGTGTTGAGGACACCTCGATTTGACTTGCATCTTCACTTGCCAGTGAGTCATCCATTTCACTCGCATATGCATTTGCGAGGCTCAATAGGAAAATGACAAGCGTCAGCAAGATTATTGTTTTTTTAATCTTCATATTAAATCTCCATTTTATGAAAAAATATGCTTTTCATGCTTGATAATTATAATGTTCAATTCTAAAGAAAAATAATAACTCATTTTCAATAAAATTAACTTAAATTAAATATACAATATGATGTTTATCATCGAAGCAATATATATGTATATTATTATAGGTGAAAATTCAGCGAAATTTAAAAATCAGATTTTTTAGGATAGTTTACAAACACAATGCAATATTGATATAAACTCGTTTAAAATTAAGTTAAATATTGATTTAAGAAAGTTATTTGCTATTTTTAACATTATTAAAATATTGCTTTGAACTTGAACTGATTAAGGCACATAGAATAGTTAACTTTATATTTAAGGAAAGCAATATACTAGTTTGTGACAGGAACATTATCCCAAAAATTATCAAAAGGAGAAGACATAATGTGTGAAACCTATCTAGACAAGTTCAAACAGGAAATGGAACCTGCTAAAAAAATCTATACTGAAGAAATCAAAAAATTAGCCGAAAATTATGATTTTTTAGGCGAAATGAAGATACGGGAAGAACCAGACATTGACACACAGGACTATGTCTATGTTTTCAAGAATTTGAACGGAACAAGCGAAGAGGTTCTTGACAAAACACTTAAGGAAATGTACATTCATATGAAGGCATTTTCAAAAGCAAATGGAATTAATGAATTTTGCAGAAATGCAATAATCTCCCTCGATGGTGATTTTGATGAATATTACTAGTTTACCCCAATTCCATTTATATCTTTTAACACTGCATTTTTTAAGAATTAAGAACCTTTTACTTCCAAAAAACTGCAATGAAAGATGTGTTGATGCAACTATAATCAATAGAGCTTACTACAGTTCTTATCTTTACTGCCAGTTATGGCTTGAAAAGGTTCATGGATTTAAGGTCAAGCATCCATGGGAATTTAAAAATGGTGAAAAACGCATTTGGAGAACACAAACAGGTCAGAAATGCACTGTATGATTTTGGTGAAGAGGACAGTAAAACATCATTAAAAAAATTGGCTGAATTAAGAAATAAGGCGGATTACCACCCAGATACAAAATTAACCTCCAAAGACCTCACCCATGCCATAAACCATATGGAAAAGATCTTCAACAACCTAAAATTCGACTAGATATTTTTTTTACACCCCCTGAAATTTTACAAACCCCATGCAATATTGATTTAAACTCGTTTCAAATTAAGTTAAATATTGATTTAAGAATGTTATTTGCTATTTTTAATATTAT
>NZ_SUTK01000032.1 GCF_015062905.1 Methanobrevibacter thaueri | reverse complement strand
TGATTCCATGTATGGAATACCAAAGCACAGCCACCTTTTTTAAGCTGTTTTAAAGCCTTGTTGAATGAACTTTTGTAGAAATAGCTGCATTTGAAATTGCATTTTTCCAAAGCATACTTAAGGCCGCTGGTACTTGAACCGCTGTATGAATTTGAACCTGCCTTCTGTCCCAGGTATTTTTCACAGTAATAGTTTCTCAAAACCTGACTGCACATACTGCATGAAGTAGGTCCGCAGGTATAGCCTGTATTCTGCACGTCCCTTACCTCAGGATAGGTATAGGATTTTCCCTTAAGGTTAGCGGTCACCTGATAAGGCCAATATCCATTCTTGTTTTTCTTAACGATTTTAGTGTTGATTGCCCTTTCAATCACATTCCATTTTTCCCTTTTTATGACATGGTAGAATTTCGGTTGCGCTTTGGATTTGAAGAATGTATATTTGCTTAATTTCTTATTAAGGAATAAGCAATAGGAGTCCCTTTTTAAGACTTCCTTATACTGTGCCTTCAAAACAGTGTATTTCATATCTCCATCTGCCATCACATATCTCCAGGTCATATAATCGACATCAGGAACTCCGTTCCTTAAAGGAATTCTGCTTTTCATAGGATTTTTTGCATCTCCCTTAATCCCTGTGACCTGCTTTGTTGCCACAGATGGACCAGCAGTGGAGGTTCCGGCAAATTCAACTTTGATATTGAGTGTGCCCTTGCCCTGATAAGGTTTGAAAACAAGGAATCCTTCGGAATTAGTTTTCTTATTGTAGACCTTGTTGTTTATAGTGATCTTTACAGGCTTGTTGGCTACTTCAGAGAGAACAGAGCTTTTTAAATATATCCTCAAATAACCGTTGGTCAAAAGTATGGAATTGCCTATTACAATAGAAGTTATCCTCAGGACATTTATATCCACAGTCTGGCTGATAGGATAATAATATCCATCACCTCCATAATTGATAGTTACGGAATGTTTTCCCAAACCCAGATTAACTGTATATGCCGCACGGCCGTCTGAATTGGTGTCATAAGTATACGTTTTGCCATCAACTTTAAATGATACAGGAACATCCAGAAGAGGATTTCCGTGAATATCCTTCAGATAAGCGCGAAGTTTCTCACCATTTACCAAGCTGGTTTTACCGATGTCGAGCTCAGTTATGATCTTATAGACCTTAATGTCAAAAGTTTGAGATACAGGAGCGTAATCGTCGTCACCTATGAAACTGACATTCAATACATAAGTATTGCCAGGCAAGTCCATTTTTAACCTTGCAATACCTTGGTCATTCGTAAAAAGATTGTGTTCCTTTTGATTTATTGTTGCTGTTAAATTTTTATTAATTAATGATGAATCATCATCAGGATCATGCAGAGAAATTTCAATCTCTTCACCCGTAGTGAGCTTTGATGCATTAATTTGAACAGTAGGAGTTTGTTTTTCTTGAGTATCTCCATCTGCTTTAATTTCATCTAAATTGTCACTTAATTCAATAGCATCAGCCGTATCATCACTCATCAGTGCATCCGTTGAATTGAGGTCACTTGCACTGACAAAAGAAACCGACAATACGGCGAATATCATCAAAATAAATGCAAATTTAACATGTTTTTTTGAAAATAACATTAGATATAGTTTTTAGTGAAAGGAGTATAAATATCTAATGATATTTACGGAAACCAAAAAAAATAGGAAAGATAAGGAAATTCAAAGCAGAACTATTTCTCAAATCCTTTTAGGGCATAAAGCTTGTTTCTTAAATCTGCCGCCCTTTCAAAGTCAAGTCTTGCAGCTGCATCTTTCATGTCCTTTTCCAAATCTCTGATTAGCAAATTGAGCTCATCTTTTGGTATTTTGCTAACGTCACGACCGATGCCCTTGTATTTTTCATCCTCTTCAGCAAGTTTTTCCTTAAGAGTCCTTTGAGTGGATTTCGGTGTGATTCCATGAACTTCGTTATATTTCATCTGCAGTTTGCGCCTTTTAAGGGTTGTATCGTATGCCTTTTGAACTGAATCGGTCATCTCATCAACATACATGATGACGCGCCCGTTCACGTTTCTTGCAGCACGTCCAATTGTCTGAATGAGGGAAGTTTCGTTTCTTAAGAATCCTTCCTTATCGGCATCCAAAATGGCTACAAGAGACACCTCAGGCAAGTCCAAACCTTCACGAAGAAGGTTTACACCCACAAGAACATCAAACTTGCCTCTCCTCAAATCATCAACAATGTCGATTCTCTCCAAAGTATCGATTTCGGAGTGCATGTACCTTACCTTAACTCCGATTCTTGCATAATAATCTGTCAGGTCCTCTGCCATTCTTTTTGTGAGTGTTGTGACCAGCACCCTTTCATCCTTTTCTGCGGTTAACCTTACCTCCTTAAGAAGGTCCTCAACCTGGCCAGTTACGGGACGAATCAATACTTCAGGGTCAACCAGACCGGTAGGCCTGATGATCTGCTCAACCACGTTACGAGATTTTGCCAGTTCATATGGTCCCGGTGTTGCTGACACATAGATGACCTGATTTACAGATGATTCAAACTCATCAAATCTCAATGGCCTGTTTTCCTTAGCTGACGGCAATCTGAAACCGTGTTCAACCAGGGTTTCCTTACGTGCACGGTCCCCATTATACATTCCGCGAATCTGCGGAACAGTCACGTGGGATTCATCGATTATTGTAAGAAAGTCGTCCGGGAAATATTTTAATAATGAATACGGTTTTTCACCCCATTCCCGTCCGGACAAATGCATTGAATAATTCTCTACCCCAGGACAATATCCCATTTCCTGAAGCATTTCAATGTCAAAGCGGGTTCTCTGCTCAAGCCTTTGAGCCTCCAATATTTTACCCATTGAATTTAACTCTGAAAGCCTTTCGTCCAATTCGTTTTTAATCTTTGAAAGCGCAATATCCATCTTGTCCTGACCGACAACGAAGTGCTTTGCGGGGAAAATCATGTATCTTTTTAGGGATTCCTGCTTTTTACCGGTTACCTTATCAATTATGCTTATTGCATCAATCTCATCACCGAAGAGCTCTATCCTAATTGGAGGAGTTCCATGAACCGGATTGATTTCAATGACATCTCCCCTTACTCTGAACTGACCCCTGTCAAATTCGATGTCATTTCGCTCATACTGCATGAATACCAGTCTGGACAAGATTTCTGAGCGTTCATAAATGTCGCCAACTGCAATTCCAAAAGCAAATTCACCATAGTCTTCAGGAGAACCTATACCGTAAATGCAGCTTACGCTGCTAACAACAATAACATCATCCCTTGACAGCAAGGACTGGGTGGCTGAATGCCTCATTATGTCAATGTCATCATTGATTGAGGCTTCCTTATCGATGAAAGTGTCTGTTCTAGGCACATAGGCTTCAGGCTGATAGTAATCATAATAGCTGACAAAATACTCAACGGCATTGTCCGGGAAGAATTCCTTGAATTCCTCATACAATTGGGCAGCAAGGGTCTTGTTGTGTGATATGACAAGGGTAGGCTTCTGGACCTTCTCAATAACGTTTGCCATAGTGAAGGTCTTACCTGAACCTGTCACCCCCAAAAGGGTTTGTTCCCTTATGCCGTCATTTATACCTTGGGCTAATGAGTCAATGGCTTTTGGTTGATCCCCCAATGGCTTATAGGGAGATTTTAGCTTGAATTCCTTCATGATATCTAGTTTGTAATTGTGATATTGAAACTAACGTGGATATAGCTTGGAGAGCAGCACGGAGTGACCCTTTGGTCCCTTACAATTAACTCCCCATAGCCTTTCAATTGCTTATTCAAATCTTTTATGACATTAGGAACTATTTCAGTATTGTAAATTTTAAGGGAACCCAGAAATACAGTCTTTGCAGACATGTTCATGATTGAAATGTCTTCGACAACATCCGGTTCCGAATATTTTGTCAGAATGCCGTTGGATTTTTCTATGAGTTCCTTCTTAATAGCTTCCTTATCCATTTCATTCCCTCAAAGCATCGGCAATGGATTTTGCAAGAGATACGCGTGAAGTGTCTGAAGATAAACTGTTTGTTCCAATGATCTTATTGGCACCGGCAGCATATATTCTTACAGCACCGTTATTGGTTAAAATCGGGTGTACGCAACATACATCAACAGAGGATGCACCATACTGCTTCAGGATGTTGATTGCATTGACAATGGTTCCTCCTGTGGCGATGATGTCGTCAATAATGATTGCATGCATGCCTTTAACTGAATCGACATTGACAGTGTTTTCACTTTCACTGTCGCATCTGACATCCACGATTTTGGTTTCAACCTTGTCAGGTCCTAATCGTACTTTTGTCAGATATGTGCAGTCGCATCCGATGATTTCGGATATTTCCTGTGCAAAGCCGTATGCACCCTTATCAGGAGCAATGACCAATGGCTTTTCATCGGTTTTCTTGAAGAATTTCTTGTTCAGGTATTCTGCAATGGCAGGCATTGCTGAGATGTTTCTTGCAGGAATGTCAAAGAAGTTTAAAACGCATTCCTCGTGAATGTTGAAAGTGATGAATTCATCAGCGCCGGCCGCTTGAATCAATTCACAAATGATTTTAGCTGAAATTGTCTCACCAGGATTGAAACGTTTTTCCTGTCTGGCATAACCCATATATGGGACAACTGCCCTCACTTTCTTTACACCCAAATCCTTAAGGTTTGCAATAATGAACAATAATTCCATCAGATTTTCATCCTGAGGATATCCAGTTGACTGAATAACGGTGACTTCATCTTCAAGTTCACCATTGATTCTTAAATACCGTTCACCATCAGGAAACTTACGGGTTTCCACATAACATAATTCTTCGTCGAGTTCGCGTGCAACATGAGCTGCTAAGTCTTGAGAAGCTGAACCACCTATAATCACAATATCACCAAAATTCTATTTGAAATAATATATGTTTTTGATAATTAAAAAGGTTAAGTATTAATATTATAAACGAGTATAAAATTTTAATATGAAAAAATTACAATTAATTATCCTAACAATAGTGGCAATACTTGTATTAGTTATGGCATCCACACTCGTTAGCCCAATTCTAATAGTCTGTGAGGATATGGGCGAGGATGGAAGTATTGATATGGCTGCAACCTTTTCAGTTGCGGGATTTGAATGGATTTATCCGGGAAGTTCCTTTAATTCAGAAGGACAAACCTTGCATAATGTCCATATAGACAATCCTCAAGACCCGTATGGTGCTGCCCGTGACATAATGAGCTATACCTATCACTTTACACCACATATAGTTGTTAGTTTAAGCAGTGAAGGTGCTGAAGCAATATTCGGCGGCAACATTGTAGATGACATCCGTGCAAACGACGCATATAACGGTTATGAAGGTAACGAGAACGTTCCGGGAACCATGTCAAGAGGGGATGCGATAGACACCGCAATGGGCCAAAACATACCTAATCTTCTTCAGGTACCCGTTCAGATATTGCTTGGAAAAATCACTTTCCACTTTGTCTAGTGAAACATCACATAGAATGAAAGTGATACACCAACCAATGAAATCATCATCATTATTAACCCATGTTTTCTTAAGGTCGGATGTTTTGATTGTACCAGATAAAAAGGCATGAAAAATCCAAAAAAAGTGAAAACCGCAAAACTTGTATGCTTTGAGATCAATCCGACAACAAAGCCACTCCAGGACAAGAATATGGTTGCGATATATGCGGCCAATAGTGCCTTCTTATTCACTCGAAGCTGTTCAGGCCTATAAACATAAACATTGTTAGGCCTTAAACCTTCAACAAGCGGAGTGCCGCATTTTGCACAAAAATCATAATCGTCCTGATTAACAAATCCGCAGTTTTTGCATGTTCTTACCATAGTTAAAATTAATATTTCTTAATATAAATTATTTTTCCAACTTCATGGCCACTTCCTGAAAGAATTCACCCAAATAATTTTCATTGACCAATTCGGAATAATATTTGAACCCTAACTTTTCCAAAACTCTTTTTGATTGATTGTTTTCAATCCTGTAACTTGCATAAATCTCATCGACATCCAATTCATCGAATGCTCTTCTGATTAATGCCTGTGATGCTTCAAAAGCATAGCCGTTTCCCCAGTATTCCTCACCGATCCAGTAACCGAGCTCGACTGCACCTTCACCCCACCAGTGGTTTGTGTCCGGATGGAACAGCAGCCCAACACATCCGATGGCAACATCATCTTTTACGACAGCATAGGTTTCCCTTTTTGAAAAGACAGTTCGGATAATATTCAAGCTATCTTCAACGTTTTCATGAGGTGGCCAGCCTGCAATCGGACCGATATTCGGATTTTTGGCAAAGTGATAGAGGCATTCAGCATCACTTTCCTCCCATGGCCTTAAAATCAAGTTAGGTGTTTTTATAATCATTGATTAAATTATGTTTCAAACAACTATAAAAATAATCCTAAACAAAGTTAATTACAGAAATTAAATAACTAATGTATATCTATCAAAACAAATCATTGGAACAGATTACTTGCTTCCATTAAATGAAAAATACGGAGAATTTTCTGATGAATATTGAAGAAACCATTAAAAATATCAGAGCTTCATGCGATAATTATGTAGACCCAAACCTGCTTGCTTTCATCATCGCTGACGATTTTCATATGGGCACCAACAACATACTTGAAATTAAGGGCTACGGCATCGACGATGATGATTCATATGAGGAAAGACTTTTGAAAATCCATGAAAAGGAAAATGTCTTCATACCTGTAGGAATGATGGTCTTCATGCCCATCATCAATGAATGTGACCTGTTTTGCGAAAGGGACTATAATCTGAAACTCACACAGGAAGAGTTCGACGAGTATGCAGATGAAGAAGAGAAACTGTTCGGAATATTGATTAAAAAAGGTAGTGACGAGTATATTATTGGAAAAACAGACACCTGCAACTGCAGCATAGACGCATCTTTTGAAAAAATTGAAAAAAAGGAAAATGAATTCTATAAGAAAATAGAAGAAATAATCAGTGAAAAGATAATCTAGTCGAAGTTTCTTTTTATTTCTTCCCACATTGCCTGCTCTTCGCCGCAACCAGTCATTATAATGTAATTGTACTTGGACTGCTTGGCGAATTCTGTTAACTTTTCAATCCTTTCATTCATTGGATCATAAGGCAACGGAGAAAATTCAGCACAGTCGAAATCCTTTTTGATTATCTCATAATACTCTTTAGCTTTTTCTATTGATTTTCTTCCCGGAACGACAATGATATGATCAGGATTCATGCTTTTGATTACTTCGTAATGGTCTTCAAATATCTCCTCTTCATCCACATCAGGAGTGGTGTAGATAAATTCCAAAGGACCGTCGACAAACTGGTTCATGAATCTTGCATTGATTTTTATCGCATCACCATTGTCCCCCTGACCGATTCCTATGAACTTGTCATTGTATCTGACCACCTCAAACCTTCCAGGCGGGATAAATGACATGTCCAGATTATTGAAAACGCTTTCCACCTTGCTTTTGATGTTTTCTGTTTTCGGTGTGAAAGTCGCATAAGCGGTAATTGATGACAATGTATTGTAAATGTTATGTATGCCGAAAGGAGGAACTGTTAGATTTACCTCAAACTGGACGTTTTTAGAAACTGCATAATTAAATACATCACCGACGATTGTCAATTTCCAATTGTCAGCATTGAATTCGACATTGGTCAATTTGACATTTGGTTCAGGCCTCTTAAATCCACATTTACATGAATAAAGTCCCCTATGACCTAAGAACCTCATTGAATAGTCCAAAGTTTCGCCACAGTTAGGGCATTGAATAGGACTTGCATCATCGTCCACGATATCATCAATAGCCAAACCGTAATAATTCACTTTAACGTCCTTTTCCTTATTGAGTCCGATTAATGCGGTTCTTGGATCATCACAGTTGGTAATGACCACTCCCCTGGTCATGCCTTCGGACAGCAAAACCTTAGCCTTGTAATAGTCTTCAAACGGATTTTTAACACCTGCCACAGCAGTGTGCTCTTTAGAAATGGTAGTGTAGACAACACCAATTGGATTGATTAATCTTTGGACTGTGTCCGGAATTCCATACTTCAAGTTACGGATTCCATATTCAAAAATTCCCAAGTCTCCCTTCTGATTCAGGATTGCAGTGACAATTGAATGGATGGTATTGTTTTCAAAACTTTTTCTGAATTCAATATCTCCTGTCATCAACTTGATAAATAAAGTGGTAGTAGTGGTTTTTCCATTTGTTCCGGTAATAAGTACTGAACCTATCTTTAAATCCTTTGCAA
This sequence comes from Methanobrevibacter thaueri, assembly GCF_015062905.1. GTDB lineage: Archaea > Methanobacteriota > Methanobacteria > Methanobacteriales > Methanobacteriaceae > Methanocatella > Methanocatella thaueri_A. The sequence goes on along the minus strand of NZ_SUTK01000032.1, from coordinate 9,745 downwards.
GTTCAGAAATTGCTTCATGACCTCCAACTCTGTCGAATGCATATCCGGGGATATTTTTACCTCCCCCAGGACCTATTTTTGAAAGTTGAGTCACTACTTTACCAGATAATTTTGCCATATTAAACTTTAATCTACTAACCATGATAATACCTTTTTATTATAAAATATTTATAATTAATGGACAACTGACAAAAATAAACAAAAATAGAAAAAAGAGTTATAAATAGATATAAAAAAATAAAAAATATATAAAAATATCCAACTAGTTGGTAGTTGGATTATTGATACTTGTTTGTGGGACCTTATCAGCCACTTTGGAGCCGATGTTTCTCATTTTCTCAATCAGCTTATCCTTGTTGGAACCGCTGATTAAAATGTTTTCCAAAACATCACTCAAGGTTTCAGTCGGAATGATTTCAATCATGTCCTCGTATTTCTTCTCAATCATGACATCTTTCATGTTGGATTTAGGAATCAATACCTTTTTCATTCCAGCTTCAGCAGCGGCCTCGATTTTGGCGGTTGCTCCACCGATAGGCATTACGTCTCCACGCACATTCAGTGAACCGGTCAGTGCGACAGTCTGGTCGATTGGAATCTCTTCAATAGCGGATATCACAGCTGTTGCAATACTTACACTTGCAGAGTCACCTTCAACACCATCATAGGTCTGGATGAACTGAATGTGAATGTCATACTGGGAGATATCCTTGTTGGTGTATTTTTTAATCAATGCACTGACGTTTTGAACTGATTCCTGAGCGATTTCACCTAATTTACCGGTAGCGATAATTTGACCACCGTTTTTGGATTGTGTCGGTGCTGCTTCAGCTGCAATCGGTGATACAATTCCACTTCTATCTCCAATTACTGCAAGTCCATTGATAAGACCAACTCTTCCACCTTCAGCAGATACCATACTGTAGTCTTTTCTTTGCATGATGGATCTGTCTGCTATTTGCTGTTCGAGGGTTCTTGCATATTTCTTAGCTTCAACCACATGTTCTGCAGTTACAATATCTGAGCCTTTTTCAATAGCAACATCTCCTGCGGAACGTACAAGTCCACCTAAATCCCTTAATCTTAAGGTCAATGCGTTCTGCTTGCCTGATCTTCTTTTTGCTTCCATGATGATTTCATCCAATGCATCGGTCGCAAAGTGAGGGATTCTTCCATCATTTTTGACTTCCTGAGCTACGAACTGAACAAGTTTTTCCCTGTTTTCAGTTGTATCATCCATGTAGTCTTTCATGAATACTTCATATCCGTATCCCCTGATTCTTGATCTCATTGCTATGTGCATTCCTTCAAGAACCTGAAGGTTTCCTGATGCCACAAGTACAAAGTCACATGGTACTGCCTGGGACCTAACCATTGCACCGGATGAGTTTTCGCTTTGACCGGTGATTGAATACTGCTTTTCCTGCATTGCAGAGAGCAATTCCTGTTGGGTCTTCATGCTCATTGTACCTATTTCATCAATGTACAAAACTCCCTTGTTGGCCTTGTGAATCATACCTGCCTCAACACGCTCGTGTGCAGGAGTTCCTAAACCTCCTGATTGGTATGGGTCGTGACGTACATCTCCTAAGAGTGCACCGGCATGAGCACCGGTTGCATCCATGAATGGAGCAAACCTTGCCTCTTCGTTATTGACCAACAATTTCGGAGACATGTTATTTGTTTTCGGTTTTATCTGTATTGATATGAGTAAGATTAATGCTGCTGCAATAATTGATTCAAGCAATCTTCCATACATGAATCCGATTACTAATATTCCTCCTATTGCAAACATTGTAATAATTGTTTTTCTTTCTTCGTGACCTTTAGCGGAGCCTTTAGTTGCTCTCACTATCTTTTTACCTTCACCTGCAGGTACTGTTCTGATTAATGGATGGTTGTTGTCTTCCACATTAGGATATACTAATACATCTTGAAGAACTTCATGTGGTAATATTTGCGCCATACCTTTAGCAAGCATTGATTTTCCGACACCCGGATCACCAATGAGCAAAACGTTTCTTCTTTGTTTTGCAGCTTTCTTAATTGTTTCAATGGACTCTTCATGCCCAATGACTTGATCAATTAATAAAGGTGGAACTTCAATATCTTGTGAGCTTTTGATATTATTATAATCTAACATAGGTTTGGTTTCTTCACCATCATCTTCCTTGATTTCAGGTTCAAGGACCACTTCGGTAGAATCTTCAATTGATTCTTTTTCTTCAAATTTCATAAACAAACCTCACTTGTATTAAATTCATCATTAAAAAATTAAGTTTCATATACTATTTAAATATATTTAAGAATCCACGATATATAAAAAGTTTTCGATTTTAGTAACTTTTATTTACTAAAATAATTTCTATAAAAAATTTAAACGATGATAAAAATAAGTAATATCAAAAAATATAAAAATTATTAAAATTCAATTGTTATTAAAAAAATACAAATAAAAATGTATTATTTATAAATAAAAGAATTATAATAAAAAATAGGCAAAAATATATATTATAAATAGATATATTAATTATTGTAAGATAAATTTTCAATAATTTATTCTTACTAATCGATTTTGAAGGTATGATTTAACATCAGTTTTATAAACCCCAGATGTAATCCAAAATCATACCTCAAATGAGATTAATTAAATCCCATACTTGAAACATAACGAATAGCAAATTTTAAAAAAAAAGAGAGTAAGTGCTGAGGATAACACTTACTTTATAGTGATTTTAGCTTTTTTGGTTACCTTGCCATAGTATTTGTTTCCTTTATAGGTAACTGTTGCCTCTTTTGATTCTGTTCTAATTTTTTCATGTTTCTTATCAGACGGGTTCTTTACTGTTAATCACCATTATCTTTCAAATTCTCTGACATCAAATTCTGAATCAGCATTTGCCCAACATGATAAAAAATCAATTTAAATTTAGGAATAACAACTCCATTTTCTTTTAAGAATGTTTTTATCCTATTCCATTATCTAAAATAGTTGTTTTAACTTGTTTTTTCTCAACTTGATGCCTATCAAACTGAATTAAATCTTTTCTAAGAAAATAAGATTAATTCAAACTGATTTTTAAATTATTTATAATATTAATTCAATATATCTATACATGGCAAAATGTATCATGGTTCAGGGAACTTCATCAAACGCTGGAAAAAGCATGCTCGTGGCGGCACTATGCAGAATATATAAGAACAGAGGATATAATGTAGCACCTTTCAAATCCCAAAACATGTCACTGAACTCCTACACCACAAAGGAAAACGGTGAAATTGGAATTGCCCAGATGCTGCAGGCGGAAGCCGCAATGATTGAACCGAGCATACACATGAATCCTGTCCTTCTGAAACCGAAGGGAGATTTCACATCCAATGTAATCATCCAGGGAAAATCAATAGGTGACATGAACTTCTATGACTACCAGCACAAATACCATGATGATGCATTCAACGCCATCAAGGAAAGCTTCAAGATACTTTCCAATGAATACGATGTAATAATCATTGAAGGGGCAGGCTCTCCGGCTGAAATCAACATGCGTGACCAGGATATAGCAAATATGGAGATAGCCCACCTCGCAGATGCAAACGTAATCCTTATAGCAGACATTGAGATGGGAGGAGTCTTTGCGGCAATAGCCGGAACATACGTTTTGCTTGACGATTATGACAGGTCCCGCCTCAAAGCGACAGTGATCAACAAGTTCAGAGGAAATCTGGATATCCTCAAACCGGGTCTTGACAGGATTGAAGAGATAACCGGAGAACCCGTATTGGGAGTGCTGCCGTATGACGAAACATTAAGGCTTCCAGAAGAGGATTCAGCATCACTGACAACACACGTCTTTGCAGAGGATAAGGACATAACCATCGGAGTCATCAGACTTCCAAAAATAGCCAATTTCACAGACATAGACCCTTTCGAGTATGAAAGCGACGTGGCACTTAAAATGATTGGTGTAAACGATGAAATCGGGGACGTTGATGCAATAATAATTCCTGGAACCCGTAACTCAACAGAGGACATGTTTGCACTTCACGAAAGCGGTCTCGCCGAAAAGATAATTGAAAAATCCAGCGAAATTCCAATCGTGGGGATCTGTGGCGGCCTGCAGATTTTAAGTAACATCATCTATGATGAGGACAAGCGCGAATCAAAGCATGGAACAATTGAAGGTCTTGGTCTTCTGGACATTGAATCAAGCTTTTCAAGAGCCGGAAAAATAGTTACACAATCTGTTGCAACAATACCTGACGATTTGAACGGCATTGCAGGAGAAATATTTAAAAACATAACTGGTGAAGAGGTAAGCGGATACGAAATCCATGAAGGAACAACAGAACTCTTAAACTCCAAAGCATTACTGAACATCAAAAAAGGCCAAGGAAACAACGATGAAGGACTGATTGATGGAGCAAGCAATGGAAATGCATTTGGAACATATTTCCACGGAATATTTCACAACTATAATTTCAGAAGGGAATTCCTGAACTATCTAAGGGTTAAAAAAGGTCTTGATGCCAGATATGGTGAAGATCCTTACGAAACACAAAAGGATTATTCCCTAAACAGGTTGGCCGAGATCGTTGAAGAGAACCTTGATATGGACATCATCGACAGCCTGCTATTTGAATGAAAATCGCCGAAAGATTCTATTGAAAAACTCTTTTTTTCTATTATGTCCAATCAGGAACTTGTAAAACAAAAATTGTGAAAGTTAAAAGATAATTTAACTTCCTATTTTTCTTATTTAAAAGAATATATTAATCTTTTACAAATACTAGTCTATAAACACCATATAAAAACAATATGGTTGGAGCAATAAGTGCATGGGAGTTACCAGTCATTAAAAATGAAATAATCCCAATAATCAAAACCAATACTCCGCCAATAAACCATTCCATTGACCTGTTCATTTTTGTACCTCCATAATATATATTATTAATATAATATAAAAACTATTTTTAAAATATTTGAATTGCCTTGTAATATTATAAACAACTTTGAGTTTTGTCTGACCAGTGAAAATCACTTCTGTGTCCAGGTTGAGTGTTAATTCAACGAAATCAAGCAACTAAAATAGAAAGAAAAATAACTTATCAAAAACTAGGTTTTTAAAGTCTAAATCTTATTTTTAGTGTGTTTTGCCCAGACTTTCTCGTTATCGCTGGCTGAAACCTTGTTGTCCGCCATCACACCCACCAAATCATGGGCGACATACGGCTCTTCAAGATAGCTAATGTCATCTGAGGACAGCTTCAAATCAACTGAGTTGACAGCACCTTCGACATGATGCAATTTGGTGGCTCCAACGATAGGAGAAGTGACTTTTGTAAGCAGCCACGCAAGGGACACTTCAGTCATTGACACTTCGTAATTTCTCGCTAACTCATCGACCCTTTTTATGATTTCTGAATCCTGGGCTTCTGTTGACTGGTATTTTAATTTCGCATAGAAATCCTCTTTCATTCTTTTGGAATCATTTCCAGGAAGCCTTGACAGCCTTCCGGATGCAAGGGCGCTGTAAGGTGTTGTTGCAATATTGTCAGTTTTACACAGAGGAATCATTTCACGCTCTTCCTCTCTGAAAATCAGGTTATAATGCCCTTGGATGGATACAAACTTTGCAAATCCTTCGCTTTCGGCAAGCGCATTTGCCTTTGCAAGCTGCCATGCAAAACAATTGGATATGCCGATGTATTTAACCTTGCCCTCTTCGATTACCTCATTCAAACCTTCCAGAATATCATAAAGAGGAGTGTTGTAATCCCACATGTGGTAAATGTAAAGGTCGATGTAATCGAGGCCAAGGTTTGCAAGGCTCTTTTCGACCATGTTGTGAATGTGCTTCTGGCCTGTGACGTTATTCTTAATGTCCTCTTCTGATCTTGGCAGAAACTTGGTTGCAACCACAACCTCATCCCTTGAGGCATTTTCACGAATTGCCTTTCCGACATACTGTTCGGATGTTCCGTTCTGATATCCTATAGCAGTGTCATAGAAATTTATTCCATTATCAAGTCCGTTGGTTATTATCTCTATTGATTCCGCTTCAGGCAGCGTCCATGTATGCATTCCGTTTTGTGGGTCCCCGAATCCCATACATCCCATGCAGACACGGCTCACATTTAAATTTGAATTTCCGAGTTTGACATATTTCATAAAATATAATCTGTAACTTAAGTAAGAAATAATTTACTGATTCATAGATGTCTAAAAAAATTTAGGTATACCTAAAAATTTATATAGTATTGGACACAACTATTACATAAATCAAAACAACCCACGGAGGAAAACTTATGAATTTAGAAGGTGTAGAAAAAACCATGCTTTTGACATTGTTTGCAAAAGCAAAACATTCACAGCAAAAGAACCACAAATTCTATGATTCAAAGGCAATAGAAGTCATGTCTAAAGTTGATTATGATTTCAGTATAGCTGAAAAGGACAAATTTATGCAAATGGGCACCATTGCAAGAACAATAGTGCTGGACGAAATGGTCGGCGAATACATAAAAGTCCACCCGGAATGCACAATCGTGAATATCGCATCAGGAATGGATACACGCTTCAACAGACTGGACAACGGCAGAATCAACTGGTATAATGTTGATTTGGAAAACTCCGCCAAATACAGATTGAAATACATTGAAGATACAGACAGGGTAAAAACACTTGCATATTCCGCAATGGATTCCGGCTGGACCCAGGAGATCACAATAAGAAATGATGTCCTGTTCATTGTTGAGGGATTGACAATGTATCTGAATCAGAATGACGTTGAAAGCATCATAAACATAATAGATGAGAATTTTGACAGGTGCACAATATTCATGGAAATAATGCCGCCGATTTCAGTTAAGAATACTAAAGAGGAATCAATAGAGGAAACAAACTCCAAATTCATATGGGGCGTTGAAAAAGGAAATGAACTGACAAAATTCAACAATAATTTTAAATGGATTAAAGACGTTAATCTATTTGACGGAGTCAACATCTACAAGCCCCATTACAGAATAGTCACCTGGCTTCCACTGCTAAGAAAAAGGATGGATTATATTGCCGTTCTTGAAAAATAAGAAATAATCTTTTTTAGCAAGTGCAAAATGAGCGCTTGCTAAAAATCAAATATGAACAAATTTAATTTTTTTGTTAATAGAAAATTACAATATATTTTCGACTATTGTTTTATTTAATTCTTCAGTTATTATTTTCACACATTCTTCAGCTTCACTGTCCAATCTGAAGGGATCCTTTGCAGATACTTCAAGGCCATCTAAAATTTCATTGACTGCAATTGTTCCAGCTACATCAATTCCCTTATTTTTAAGAATTTTGTTGACACAACCATTTGGACATCCGTTGACGGCAACAATCGGATACTTTTTAAGCATCTCGTCATTCTTTCCCTCAATATCCGCTGAAGTCGAACCCATGCAAATGGATATTACGTTTTCATTTTCCTTTCTGCAGTCCCCGACAGCCACGCGGGACACCAAACCGTTAGGACTCATGCCGTTGCATGGAGCCAATGCAATTTTTTCTACCATATTATCATTTACCTTTAAAAATCTCCAAAACTGAAAAACAGAAGAGTCATGATTCAGATGGGGAATGGTCACTTTCTTCTTTTTCTTTTTCTTTAACAGTTCTATAAATGAAACCAATACCCCAAAATTGAGTTATGAACATTAATAGGGCCGCAAAAACACCCCAAACAAAATTTAAAATATCAAATGGAATCTGAATAACTGTAAGATATGCAAAAAATACCATGGCAAGTACAATAAAAGTGTAATCCTTTGCATAATTCCTCCACCCGATTGTATCGATATCTTTTTTAATACCCCTTACATCCAAAGCTGATTTTAAGCTGCCAGTATCGGCAAGGCGGGCCAATGCGATTTCCATGAAAAATACTGTAATATAAAATAAGACAGCCCCTACAACAATAAAAACTAATGTATCAACAGGATTATGGGAATACAATAAGTGAATGGTTTCAGAAGTGTCAATCAACATGTCTTCCAAATCAAAGTGAGGAAAATCCAAAGGAGAACAGATAAAATCTAAAATATAACCCTGAATACCTACATAAATTGAATATACAAAAACAGATTTAAATCCCAATATTAATACATCTTTAAACATGATTTTTGGCAATCTAACGCCATAATTCATAATATCACGAGTAATTGACAACCCATAACCAAAAAATGCTATGTCCATAATCAATGCAATAAAAAATGCCTGAATGGAATCAACATCCTCAAAATATAAATCAAAAAAAACCCATACACAACATAAAAGCAAAATTAGTAAAAAGAATAGCTTGTTATATGTGCTATACTCCCATACTTTTTTCATTCTATACAGTGGCATGAATATTCCCTCAATTATTATTTTAAAGAATTAAATAAATAAATCTAACGAATTAAAAGTAAAAAAAAATATGCCATAGAAATAATTAATCATACCTGCACTACCAGAATTTAAATCAACATCAGTCGGATTTTCAATGGCTGAATGAGAAGCTAAGAAAACTAATATAACTACAATAAGAATTTACTCGATTATACAATATTTCAAAAAAATAGTTAACAGCATATGGAATGCTGTTAGGAAGCTTTATCAATTTTTATTGGCTTGAATTTGTTTAAATCATTGAACTCTTGGAGATATTTAAGACATTCATTGGTTTTGCCTTTGTCATCGCCATCAAAGAAAGAGTCCACAACATATTGGTCATCATCTATCTTGACAATCTCCAAAGCGCCTGATCTTTCCTTAACTGAATCAAAATATTCAGCATATGTGTCGTTAATAATTTTCACCTGACGGTCATCAGTTGTATTGAAATAGTCATCATGGTCGACAAATGAGCTGTATGTATTCATTTCCATTTCAAAATCACCCTTAGTGAAAGTAACGGGATCCCTTTCAAAACCAATAGGCGCATTATAGTCAGTTATGCCTACAGCTGAAACCGCACCGACAAAAAATATCAAAAATATCAAAGATACAAACATCAATTTAAGTTTCATAATATTCACCCCAATTTTTAAAAGTTCTAAGTATATTAAGCCAATTTGTATGCATCATAAGCTGCAAAGAGACAATAAATCACATCCACAACTACAGCCATAAGCTGATATATGTCATTGGTGAAATTACCTATACTATAGAATATTATGGTAATTATAAGAAATATTATTCCTCTTTTTATAGCTCCCGCATAGATTTGACCTACTCCGGGAATTAAAAATGAAGCTATTGCTGCAACAATTGGATTCGCTATTATTTTCCTCCTCTAAATTTTATAATTATAGATTTGTTAAAAATATCATATATATCTATCACAACACATGAAAACCCCATTTAAAATGAAAATGTAAAGTATTTTCCACAAATTATATTAGGTATTCCTAAAACTTTATATGAAAAAACATATTGAGGTGATTAATTTGGTGGAAAGCGACGCAGTGACTAACGGAATTTTTTCATTTTTCATTCCAGGTTTGGGCCAGGCAATCGAGGGATACAAACTCAGAGGAGCAATATTTTTCATAATTGCAGTCATCATATCTGGGGTATTCATCTATTTCCATTTGAATCAGACCATACCTCACATAATATCTGTTGTCTACGGCCTTATTGCAGCATACGACGCATACAGATTATATTAATGGAGTATGGCCGATTCAATATTCCTTTCAACAATACAATCATAACTTTTAT
>NZ_SUTK01000096.1 GCF_015062905.1 Methanobrevibacter thaueri | reverse complement strand
TTGACATGTATTCTGCAAATCTTAACTCGTCAGTGGTTAAAACTAATTCTTCTAATGCTTGGTGAGCTGCAATCAATAATTTAGCTCCAGGGGTTTCGTAGATTTCCCTACTTTTAATGCCGATCATTCTGTTTTCAATGGTGTCTACTCTACCGATACCGTGTGATCCTGCAATTTCATTTGCTTTTTGGATGATGTCGATTAATGGCATCATTTCGCCGTTGATTGCTACTGGAATACCTTCTTCGAATTCGATGGATACTTTTTCAGGTTCTGCTTTAGCATCTTCCCAGGAGGCAGTCCATTCGTAGATGTCTTCCGGAGGTTCGTTTGCAGGGTCTTCCAGGACATCTCCTTCAATTGCTCTTCCCCAGAGGTTTTCATCGATACTGTAGATTTTATCGTAATTTAGCTTGATTCCTTTGGATTCTGCATATTCCCTTTCTTCAGTTCTTGTCAGGTTCATTTCTCTGATTGGTGCAATGATATCCAAATCGGACATTGCGCGGATTACTGCTTCGAATCTGAATTGGTCGTTTCCTTTTCCAGTACAACCGTGTGCAATTGCAGTTGCTCCTTCTTTTTCAGCTACTTCGATAAGCTTTAGGGCAATTAATGGTCTTGCAAAGGCAGTGCTTAATGGGTATCCTTCATATTCTGCATTTGCTTTGATTCCGCGTGCGATGTATTCGTTTGCAAATTCTTCTTTAGCATCTATATTGTAGTGTTTTAATCCTCCAATGTTAGCTGCACTGGTTTTTGCTTTTTCCATTTCCTCTTCGCCTTGTCCTACGTCTACACATGCGGTAATAACTTCTACATTGTATTTTTCTTCTAATAATTTAACACAAACGGAGGTGTCAAGTCCTCCACTGAATGCTAAAAGTACTTTATCAGTCATAAAATCACCTAAAATAAAAATGAATTATCAAGAAATATTTATATTTTTAATACTATTTAATAATTATCTAAAAAAAAGTTGGCAGAAGAAACTCTTAATTGAGGGTAATAATTGAGGTTGAAAGTTATATGGGTTTTAAAAATCTTAAACCCCAATTAAGAGTCGATGAGACTAAGTATCTCTCATACTTTCATCTCTTGATTATACTTGTGTTTCTCATAGTATATAAAAGTTTAGGTATGCCTAAATTTTAACCAATAAGTTCTCATCCTCAACAAATTCTATGAGTCTTCTGTATGTTGGATTTGTCTTTAAGGTGTCCTTGTTTCCAATTATGATTAGTTTACGCTTGGCTCTTGTAATGGCAACGTTCAATCTTCTCAAATCATTTAAAAATCCAATATTTCCATTATCATTGCTTCTGACAGTTGAAATGATAATGATTTCCTTTTCCCTTCCCTGAAAACCGTCAACAGTCTTGACTTCAACGGGAGTGTTTTCCTGGATGATTTTAACCTGATCGGCATAAGGGCTGATTATACCAATGTCATCTTCACTGATGCCAGCATTCAAGTAATCACGGGCAATACTGACGCTAATGTCAGCTTCAAGTTCATTAACAATGGATTTTGAATCCTTAAGATGCATTTCATGATTGTCATCCACATCGGAAGTGTCAATGAAAAGCAATGCCTCCTCATCATGTCCGTATTCCATAAGGTCACTGATTGTTATCTCATCAACAAATGAAGCGCTTTTCAAGCCGTTGTTGTAGAACTCCCTGTTTGGAAACTTCATGAGCAGGCTGTTCATCCTATACTGCACATTCAGCAACTGGGACTTGTACGGATACATCTTGATTAGCTCTTCAAAGAGTGTTTTTTCCAATGCCCCTGCCCTTTCGCTGATTATGGTTGGAGGAAGCTGCTTGTGGTCTCCTGCAAGAATGAACCTGTGGGCCTTAGCGATAGGTATCAGGACACTTGGAATTGTTGCCTGTGAAGCCTCATCAATGATTGCAACGTCAAACTTGACTCTTGCAATTGATTCCAATGCTGCTGAGGAATTTGTTGCCAGGATGACATCGCTTTCCTCAATGATGCTTTTAATCATTCTGTTTTCAATTCTTTTTATCTCATCATGAGCCTCATCAATCTCCTGGTTGATTTCAATCCATTTGGCCATTGATTTGATTTTATCTGCACTCACTCCACGTGTTCCCTTGCCCTTTGATGCAAAATGCAGTATATCATAATCCCCAAGGCCCCGACGGTATTGTGGAGTCGGCTTGGTGTGGACCTTTCGCTTTTCAATCATATTGTCAATCTTTTTGTGGATTTTCTTGATTTTCTTGTTCAGCTTATGGTTTTCAACCTTATATGCCAAGGTTTGTGTAATGTTGTGCTTTGAAACCCTTTGCGGATGGCCCAATCTTGTCAACTTCAGTTTCTTATTGTCCATCAGCCTTTCAAGGATATTGTCAACTGCAGCATTGCTTTCGGCGGTTGCCAATACCTTATGGTTCTGCCTTGTCTCCTGTGAAATCAGCTCAACCAATGTTCTTGTCTTTCCGGTTCCGAATGGTCCGTGAATCAGATAGAAGTTTTCACATGACAATGCATTTTCAATGGCGGTCTTTTGAGACTCGTTAAGCGAATCGTCAATGTAGTTGATATAAGGGGTTGGACGGTTCTTTTTAGGATCCCTTTCGCTTAAAATGTATTCAAGAGCGTTTTTTCCCTTCAGGCTTAAATGGTTCAGGTTGTCTTCCATCCTCCTGAATGTGATGTCATTTGCGTATAGGTCAAGGCGCACCTTCTTTTTTATCGCCCATTTTGGAACACGCTTGTCAAAGGCCACCTTGATGAATCTTGCACCCTTTTCAGTGACAGTTCCGGTCAAATCGCTTCTCAACGGATTGTCAGTGCTGACCAGTACCATGTCTCCAACTGAAATTTCAGTGTCAATCACTTCCGGCCTTCCGAACTGAACAATCTGCAGACCTAGTTCCTTTCCTAAACTCTTTCCCTTAACCTTGTTGATTGCCCTGCCTAACTCTTCCCTTTTCTGACCTGACATTGTGCTTATTTCATGTGTCATAAGGTCAATTTCAGCATCTCTTTCATAATTGATTAGTCTGATTAAGTTTTTAATATATTTCTTCATTTTCATGCTTATTCTTAAATAAGAGTTTTACTGTATATTTAATTATGCATTTTAGAAAAATTGAGGAATTCGGCAATTTGGA
>NZ_SUTK01000095.1 GCF_015062905.1 Methanobrevibacter thaueri | reverse complement strand
ACAGTTTCACCTATTACAGTGCTGAGTATGCAGCGTACAAACAGCTGGTCATTGTATCTCTCTTTCAACTTAACCAAAACTTTTGAATTCAGTATATTGCCCAGCATATATGAAATGAGCCCTGCAATGAATAGCCGTGGAGTTGTTGAAAGAAGTATTGCAAATGCAGGTGCATTCGGACTGCTGAAGGAAATGCCATTGCAATATGATACAGTACAATTGCAATAATATTGATTATGAAACCAAGGTAGATAACATCCGGGTCATTTTATATCCATAAATTTCAGAGAGAATATCATTTATAATGAACAATACCGGAAACGTCAATATTGAACATGGCAGAGCTATAAATTCAAATTCCAATGTTTTGGTAGCCAATATATTGGAAACTATTATTGAAGCACAGAATATTCCCATCAGATATGCTTATACTCTTGTTTTGGTAATATTTTCAAACATAATCACAAATCCTTTTAAGATAATATTTACTTTACATTTGCCATTTTAACTGTTTTTCCCTTCACAAAAAAATTTATATAAAAATTTAACATACAAATAATATGGGTGTATTCAAAAAGTTTAAATATATTGAAAACTTTATTTTAAATAACTTGAAAACTTTTTAAAAAAAAGTGATATGATGAAAATAACCTTTATTAATCCTCCCCAAACAAACTCCAAATACAAGTTTTTAGGTGTTGTAGCCCCATCTCTTGGAATCGGATATATGGCAGCGGTCCTTGAGAAAAACGGATATGACGTTGATGTCATTGATGCCAGTGCTCTTGAGCTGACCTATGATGAAATAGGCGAGGAAATTTTAAAAAGAGACCCGGATATAGTATCAATCAGCGCATTGACACCTACCATAGGAGTTGCACTGGATTCCGCCGATAAGATAAAACAGGTAAAACCGGATACAGTTGTAGTATTGGGAGGATATCACCCTACCTTTGAATACAAAAGCGTTCTTGAGGAAGAAAGCGTCGATGTTGTTGTAAGGGGAGAAGGGGAATATACCCTATTGGAACTTGTTCAGACAATCGAAAAGCATGGTGATTTGAAAACGGTCCAGGGATTGGCATTTCACGATGAAAATGACGGTTCATTGGTATTGACTCCTGACCGGCCTGTCGTGCAGAATCTGGATGAACTGCCGTTTCCGGCATTCCACCTATTTCCAATGGAAAAGTACAGAATCCTCAATATCACTACCAATGTTGCAACAATAATCACCACAAGGGGATGCCCTATGCAGTGCTCATTCTGCTCATCAGCTGCGCTTCACGGGAACAAATTAAGGAGAAGATCATATTCCAATGTCGTTGATGAAATTCAGATGAGGCTTATGGAGGAAAACATAGACACAATCGCATTTATGGATGATACATTCACATTAAACAAAAGGTTCGTCTATGACTTCTGCCGTGAAATAAAAAGACGCAACCTTAAGTTCTGGTGGGGCTGCACCTCAAGGGTGGATACCCTGGATGAGGAGCTTTTGCAAACCATGAAGGATGCAGGCTGCATAACCATTTTCATAGGCGTTGAAAGTGCAGACCAGCAAACACTTGATAAGATGAACAAGAACATCACAGTCACCAAAACCGAAAATGCATTTAAGCTTGCCCGAAAAGTCGGAATCAGAACCATAGCTTCATGCGTAATCGGAATGCCTGAAGACACCCGTTCAAGCATTCAAAGGACCATCGACTATGTTAAAAAGCTGAATCCGAATTATGCCCTCTACAGTCTGGCCACACCATATCCCGGAACCAGATTTTATAACGAAACATTCAAGAAGAATCTGATAAGCATTACTGACTGGTCCAAGTACACCCTTTTAAATCCTGTGCTGGAAACTGTTGACTGCACAAGCAAAGAGCTTAGAAGCATACAAAAGAAAGCCTTCCTTAAGTTCTATTTGCGTCCGACATATCTTATCCGACAGGTTTCACAGGACGGATTTGTTCTTTTAAAAACCATTTTAAGTGTTTCAAAAACAATACTTAAAAAGCAGACCAACGGAAATACCGATTACAATAAAACAAATGTCAATAAGGGAAAATAATAGGGCATTCAATGGAATAATACCCAAAAAATAAGCTATACTATTTCGGAACAGAAATCTTCAACCAATTCAGGACTGAAATACACTTCATATGGATCTTCACCACTATCCAATTGTCTGATTTTTTCTATTTCCTTTTTATTTAATTTAAAATCAAAAATATCAATGTTTTCCTTCATTCTATGAGGTTTAATTGATTTGCATGAAAATGGAATGTCTCTGTCTATCAGACATCTGAAAATCACCTGTGCAGTGGTTTTGCCGTATTTTTCTGCAATATCTACAAGAATAGGATTGGTAAAGAGGTTGTTCTCTCCATCACCCAGCGGACCCCAGCTTTGATGAGCCACTCCCAAACGATTCATCATTTCATTTGCTCCATACTGCTGGTAGAATGGTGATGTTTCAACCTGGTTAACCTGTGGAGTGACATCGTTATGCATATCCAAGTCCAAAAGGCGGGCAGGGTCAAAATTGGAAACTCCTATGGACAGTGCTTTTCCTTCCTTTTGCAAATCCTGAAGTGCCCTGTATGACCCATAATAATCTCCAAATGGTACATGAAGAAGTAATAAATCAAGATAATCGGTTTGCAAATCTTCCAATGATTTATTTACTGACTTTATTGTCTTATCATAACCGAAATTGCTCACCCAAACTTTGGTGGTCAAATACAGATCATCCCTTGGAATTTCGGATTCGCTGATTGCCTGGCCAACTTCCTTTTCATTATAGTAAACCTGCGCATTATCAAATGATGTATAACCAACATCCAATGCATCAAGCACTGCCTTTTTTGTGTCTTCAGGGTTGATGTCAAAAACACCAAAACTAATAAATGGAATTTTTTCGTTATTGTTTAATTTCTTGAAATCCATTGTTTTATCTCCATAATTAATAATATTCTAATTTATACATTTTCTAATTATTTAATTTTATTTGTAAAAAGTCTTATATTTGTTTAATCTGAAGAGATTCAAATTCCTTTCTCATACAGACAACCTTATCATCATCCCTAAATTGTCCGAAATTATCTATCAATTCATAATTCAGCTTTTCGTATAATCCTATTGCAGCGTGATTGTTTTTGCCGGTTACAATATATGAATATCTGAAATTCCTCTCCATCACCGATTTTTCCAACTGCACA
>NZ_SUTK01000031.1 GCF_015062905.1 Methanobrevibacter thaueri | reverse complement strand
TAAAGAGTCATTCTTTAAAAATAATGGAAAATTGATAAGCATTTTTGCGGATAACAACAGTAAATTGTTTTTAAGTAAAAATGAATTGAATGATGAAGCCATAATGGTTTATGGTGAAATCACTTCTGAAACAAGCAGCTATATCTGTGACAATAAAACATTTACAAATTATTACATGGAGGATAACTTATTAACTGCAAGCATAAAAGATGACAATAACAATACTGTTCTTGTAAATGAACTGTTATTTGTAGATGATGAGAATGAAACCTGCGGATCGTTAAATCAGACCACATATCAACTAAACAGGAAATTTGCTGCAGGAAATTATACTGTCACTGTCAAATCAAAATCACTTCTAAACAATGTGGTTTATAGTGCCAGATACATCATACTTAAATTCAATTCATCAGTCACTATCCTGTCAATTCCTACAATAACTTATGGAGAATCATTGATTGTAGATTTAAGTATTGAGAATAAAACATTGTCTGAATACATCATTTACGATAAAAACGGCAACATTCTTAAAAATGGAAGTGTTGATAATAATCAACTGATGATATCAGATTTGGTTGCAGGAAACCATACAATAAAAATCATTAACTTCGAAAGCGATGCATTTTATGAAGACATCGCCTATGAAATGTTTACAATCAATAAGGCCAATTCAAAAATAACTGTCAATATCACAGATGTGCGCTATGTCGATTTGACACAAATCAACTTTGATGTAGAAAATCGTACTGATGTTTGTGGAGTCATTAGGAATTTGGAAACAAATTCAACTATCGAATTTGAGAATATCACTTCAAATTCCATAAATATATTTTTGGATGTTGGACAATACCTCTTGACACTTTCAAATTTAGGAAATGAAAATTATACCAATTACACTGTAGAAGTAATATTCAATTCACTGAAAGTAGGATCCATAATCAGATTATCTAAACAGGCTATATTCTCATATGGTGATGTCTGTGTTAATTTTGGTGTTGAAAATTTCACTTCCGTTCGTTTAATAATCATGAATGATGCTGGAGATATAATCTTTGATGAAGACGACTTGACTTTTCCATTTGAACCCGATTTGAATGTTGGGAATTATAATATGACCATTATTAATCAAGAATCAAGATTAGTTGAGCAAAGCATGGATTCAAAAATGATTGAAGTAATCCCTGCAGTAAACAATATTGTAATCAGTGCAGACACTGTTGAATATGGAATAAATACAACAATTACAGTAAAGGCTGATGCGGACGGCAATTACACTGTTCAAATCAGTGGTGAGAAATTAATCATTGAAGTTAAAAACGGTACTGGAAATGCAAGCATTCAATTGGACGTCGGCAGTTATACCCCAACCACATTCTTCAGCAATGAAAATTATGATGAGATTATAGAAATCCATAGTTTTAAAGTTCTTAAAGCGAATATTAATTTAGAATTCGATTTAGATGAGCTATTTGTAAATAAGAATGTCACTGGAAAAGTTATTTCAGGTTTGGATGGATATTACAGTTTGATTTTCAACAATACTGTCCAAATCATTACAGTTGTTAACAATGTCTATGAATTCGATTTGGGTCTATTGGACGATGGAACATATAATATAACAGTCACATTTAACCAGACAGACAGATATAATGGAAAAACAGTTTCAGCAACATTTAAAACAATGAGTGTTGAAAAAACAACACCGAATATTAATGTTGTTAGCAGTAATGTTGCATATCCTAATGATGTCATCATTAATGTGACAAGCGATGCGGCAGGTAAATATGTCATAAAAGTTGCCGATCAAAGTATAATCATTGACTTAAATGTCAATGAAATGAAATCAGTGGTATTCAAAGGCATCAAAGCAGGAATCCATGGTATCAATGTAACATTTAATGAAACAGAAAATTACACCAGTGCTGTAAATGATACTGTTAGTGTCAGTGTTTTAAAAGCCACTCCAACCATATTTGTTAGTGCTGAAAACACAGTTTATCCGGGTGATTTGATTGTGAATGTCACTAGCGATGTTGGAGGTAAGTATGCTGTTAAGGTTGGTGACCAGCAAAAAGAAATCGATTTGGTTGCTAATGTTGTTGGAAAGGTAACATTCACTGGTTTGTCTGCAAAAGAGTACACAATAAATGTTGCATTCGATGAAACAGAAAATTACACCAGTGCTGTAAACGACACAGTTAAAGTAAGTGTTTTAAAGGCTACTCCAACCATTTCTGTTAGTGCTGAAAATGCAACCTATCCAAGTGATGTTATTATTACCATTATCACCGATGCCGGAGGTAAATTCTATATAACTGTTGGAAATCAGAATAAAGAGGAAACATTGAATGTGGGCACAAATTCTGTAACATTTGCCGGTGTTAAAGTTGGAAACTATACAATTACCGTAAAATATGATGAAAGTGAAAACTACACTTCTGCAACAAACAACAGTGCTAAAGTTAGTGTGTTGAAAAATGAAGCTTTTGAACCGGAAATAAGTGCAACAAACACTGCAAACGAAACTGTAATAACATTCACATTCCCTGAAGATGCTACAGGAAACGTTACAGTGACAATCGATGGTAAAAAGTACAACGCAACAGTAGAAAACGGTAAGGCCACCATAACCACTCCTCTTATACCGCTGGACAGTACTGTGGACTTTGAATATAGTGGTGATGAGAACTATCCTGCTAAATCCAAGAAGACCAGCATTGCAAATGTCACAGCAGTCATAAAAGCAGCTGACATGACAAGAGGATACAACAGTGGAGTGGACTATCAGGTAACTGTTGTTGACGGAAACGGAAACCCGATGGCCAAAAAACAGGTCACATTCATTATTAACGGCAAGGAATACACTGCCACCACTAATGATAAAGGTATTGCTGTTTTAAACATCAAATTGGCTATTGGAACACATACAGTGACTACTGTAAATCCGTTAAACAACGAAAATGTTACAAAAACCGTTAAAATCACTACCAGAATCACTGGTAACAAAAATGTGAACACTTACTATGCTAAAAACTATGCATACAAGCTTCGCATAATTGGAGACGATGGCAAAGCTGTCGGATCAAACGTTGCAGTTAAAGTAACAGTGAACGGTAAAGTAAAAACATTAAAAACTGATAAGTATGGTTACATTACCTTGAAATTCACCAAAGGATACTTTCCGAAAACATACAAGGTAACTGCCGAATACAAAGGAATCAAAGTGACCAACAAGGTAAAAGTAAAACAGATTTTAACCCTCAAAAAGGTCAAAGTCAAAAAATCCGCCAAAAAACTTGTACTGAAAGCCACATTAAAAGAAGGCAAAAAGCCACTCAAAAGGAAAAAAGTGACCTTCAAGTTCAAAGGTAAAAAATACAAGGCTAAAACAAACAAAAAGGGAATTGCAAAAGTAACCGTCAAAAAATCAGTGCTTAAAAAACTCAAAAAAGGTAAAAAAGTAACTTACCAAGTAACCTACCTAAAAGACACTGTAAAAAGAAGCGTAAAAGTTAAAAAATAATATTTAAAATAAGGATGAGGTTAATCTCCTTATTTTTTTTCTTTTCTTTTTTTGAACCCAATGTATCAACCTTATTCATAGCTGAAATATTGCTCTAAAAAAACTATTTCTAAAAAAAAGTTTACATGACCATATCGGATGATATTTGCTATAATTTTAAAGCCATTTCTCTAATAGCATATTGTCGATTCAATTTCTATTTTTAATTTTAATGCATCGCGATTCTCATTAACGAACACTATTTGCAAAACTCAACATGATTTCAAATGAAATATATATCAAAGGCTTTACAAAACTCAGTTACGACGGTTTAAGTTCAATGTTACTGTTATATTAAGGAGTTTTGCAATGAATTGAATTATGTGTCCATTTTTTTACTTTTTGGCATGAGTTTTTCCCTTGCGTCTCTTTTTTGGAGACGGAAGTTCATCATACATCGCTTCTAATAGCTCTTTAAGAAAATCCCTGTTTTCCACATCGTCAACGAGCAGCATTTCCTTTGCACCTTCATAGGGCAATTCCATATCTGCATTGGGCATCATCTCTGTTGCGCTTTTAACGGGTTTCAAAAGAAATCGGTCATCATAGATTCCTCCTATGATCTTTCCGCGATAGTAGATGATGTATTCTCCCATCATTGCCCTGTATGTTATGTCGTCCAAATCTGACAGCTGCTCGAGTATGTATTCAAGATACTCCTTACTTGATGTCATGTTATCACCTTTTGAATCATTCAGGCCAATCTACTTAAATCAGCATATTGGCAGAAACGCTTTCCTATTCGTTAGTTGGATGTTACTCATTAAAAAAAATTATTATACGGAATATATTCTTAAATATAAAAATTAAAAAGAAAAAGTTCTTTAAAGAATTAATGCATAATCCTTTAAAGATATGTTTTTTTTATTCTATCGTCCTATGCTTTCTATTCCTTTGGTAGCAAGCAATTTTGTAAATGAACCTTCAGGTTGCATTATGATATTTCCCTTATTGTACTCGTCCAAGGCCGCAGTCATCATTTTAGCTTTTTTATCAGGGTCTGCAGCGGCTTGTGCTAATGCTTTCACTAATACCATAACTGCATCTCCTCTGGACATGGTTCCGGTTACATCTTCATTGCCTTCATATCCGGCATATGCGTCGTTTTCACGAATGATGTCTGCTGCACTAATGTTTTTCACTTCACCATCAACTGTTAACGGTTTGATGGTGTTGATAACATTGTCTACACCTTCATCATAAACTACAACAACTGCATCTGGAGTAAAGTTGGTATTTGCTTCTACAATCTCTTTTGCATATTGCATACCGTCTTCTACACCATCATAAAGGCTGTCGTGCATGAACATCTTTCCGCCTCCTATTGCGCTGGATGCGGGCTGTGTTGGGTGTGTCATGTCCCCAGGATAAATTGGAGTGTAGTTTGCAAAGCTTCCATTTTCTAAGTGGATCATGAATGCCATATCTACTCCTCCGTTAGATTGCTCATATTTGTCTGCAGCTAAAATAAGAATATCACTGTCTTCTTGTGTTAAATCCGGACCGGAATTTAGAGCTCCATAGATTGAAGCCAATAGTCCCACAAGAACAACCAAAAGAATGGCTATTATTAATTTTTTTGTCCTACTCATGATAATTCCCACGCGCTAATTTCTAAAATTATGTTTTTAACAATTAAATTTTTAACTAAATAAAAATCTATTAAGATACAAACTAACTTGTATTCATATGTTATTTTTCACTATTAAATTATATAAATATTATTGAAATTCTATTAGCATAGTGCAAATTTCAAATTTTATTTTTTTTTAAAGTTGGGTTGACTTTGTGAAATCAATTGAAAAGTTATTTATACACAAAGTGTTAATAAAATACAGTATGGCAAAGAATGATAGAAGCAGCATAAATCCATTTACGGGAAAATCACATTTTGATATTGTGAATGATGATAATTTCCTCCAGAGCTCTTATAACGAGTATTATGCAATGATCAATAGGGCACAGCTTTTGGATAACACTCCAAATGGGCAGATTGTCAGAGGCGTGGCCATCAGGTTAATTCAGGCTGTTGAAAATTATCTAACCGAAATAGGGCGTCATGATTACGTCGAGGACTATTACGATTGGGATTTTCATTTGGTGGCTGACAACACGGTTAATGCATTTTGCATGCCTGGAGGCAAAATCGTAATGTTTTCCGGAATCCTGTCGATTGCAAATACTGAGGACAAGGTTGCGTTTATTTTAGGTCATGAAATGGCTCATGCCCTTCTTGACCATTCAAGAACAAAGGCCAGTGCTCAGACTGCAAAAAATGCAATTACCTCTGCTGCTTGGATTGGCAGCATCGCTATGGATTTAGTCGGTTTGGGGGAATTCGGTTCCCTGACTAGGGCCGCTACCTATGCGGCGGATGTCGGTTCGGAGTTTTTATTGATGAATCCGTGGGGAAGGGATCAGGAACTTGAAGCCGACCGTCTTGGCATGATGATTATTCACTGGGCAGGATATGACATTTCTCCGATTCCTGCATTTTGGCAGTCAATGTCCGCCCAAAATTCTAACGAACATGACTTTTTCTCAACACATCCCGCCGATTCAAAAAGAATTGCTGTAATGAATGAACTTATTCATGAAATTGAAAATGAAACGGATTTTCACTCCAAGCCTGTTCTGGGCAATTCTCCTATGCCAAAGGAAGAATTTGCGGATTCCCATTTGGCGGAGGATGATGTGAAGTACTGTCAGGAATGTGGAGCTCCGGCTGAAAGAGGCAGTAAATTCTGCACCTCCTGTGGGGCCAAATTCGATGTGGAACTGAAATGTGGCAACTGTGGAGCATCGGTCGAACCGGGAGATAAATTTTGCATCAATTGTGGAAATAAACTTTGAAGGTGATATTATGGATGAAACTACAATTAAATATGTTAACAGGTCAAAGTATAGGGTCCGTACTTTAAAAGCCATTGGTGATGGCGTAAAAATGCCTAAGGAGATTGCGGAGGACAGCGGCATTTTACAAAACCATATTTCTAACGTACTGAGGGAGCTTAAGGATAAGGACCTTGTCGAATGCCTTAACCCAAATGCCAGGAAAGGCCGTCTTTACAGATTGTCTGATGACGGTAAGGATATGCTGGATAAAATCAAATAACTTTTTTTCACTTATTTTTTTCATTTCATGGAAACCTTTATATACTACCTGATGTTAATATATTGTGTGTAAGTTATACACAACTTATCAACATAAAATTATTGGAAGTGAAAACATGAAAGAGACACCATCAACTGAAAACTTGGATTTGATATTTGTAATGGACCGCAGCGGATCCATGGGCGGTTCTGAAAGCGACACCATCGGAGGATTCAACTCATTCATCGAAAGGGAAAAAGAAAAAAGCCTAAACACCCGCGTAACCACAGTCCTTTTTGATGACCAATATGAAGTGTTATACAAAAGAAAAGCAATCGGTGAAGTTGCCGAATTGACCAAAAACGAATACTGGGTAAGAGGATGCACTGCACTTCTTGACGCAATCGGAAGAACAATAAATACCCTCGATAAGGAAATCGACAACAAGGTTCTATTTGTAATAATGACCGACGGTTTGGAAAACGCTTCACGCGAATTTTCAAAAGAACAAATTCGCAATTTGATCAGCAGTCACAATTGGGAATTCATCTATATCGGAGCTAACATCGATTCATACACCGAAGCGGGAAGAATCGGAATCCAAAGGTCTCATACTGCAAACTATAAAAAATCAAGAAGAGGTTTTGATGATGTATATCGCTCTGTAAATGATGCTGCAGATAGTTTGAGATGCAATATGGATTTAAAAAAAGCAGGATGGAACAAGAGACTTAAAAAATATGATGACTAATCATATTTTATTTTCAATTTTTTGAATGCTCTTTTCCGCCTCACGCAACTTTCACAAACTCCACAGGGTTTGTCATCTCCTTTATAACAGGAATAACTTAACTCCATTGGAGCACCGACCTCAATGCCAAGATTAACGATTTCCTCCTTATTCAAATCAATGGCTGGTGCTTCAATTCTTATTTTATCAGGTGAACCAATATCAATCAGTTCATTGAATTTTTCCATGTATGGCTTGGAATTATCAGGAAATGTGGCTCCTTCCTCACCGTTCCAGCCAACGACAATCATCTCGGCACCAATGCTTTCTGCATAGGACAGTGCAATTGATGTAAATACTGTATTTCTGGCGGGAACCCAAACGTTGCTTGCGGTTTCGCTGCTCTTGTCCAAATCGTCAAGTTCATTTTCATCAATTTCGGGAATGTCGTCATCTGTATTTAGGCTTGAAGTGCTTATCTTTGAAAGCCAAGGCAAATCAATCACCTCATGGGTCCAGCCCATCTTTTCACAGATTCTTTTTGAGGCATTGATTTCCTGTTCGGCGGCCTTTTGACCATAATCGAATGTTATTGCATGAATTTCATATTCCTTGTCAAAGACGCTTGTTGCGACGGTGCAGTCGAGGCCTCCTGAAAAGACTGAAATAGCCTTTTTCATCTAATCATCTCCTTGATGTCTTTCAGTGCAAGTCCACTGTCCTTTGCTATTTTTTTCAAATCTTCATATTCGGGCCTTCTGGAAATGACTTTGCCGGCAACATAACCTGTCTTGAAGGTCACATCATACTCTTTGCCATTAATATTGAATGTTTTAACTTCAAACTCTCTTTTTGCAACTCCTCTGTGAATATTTGGAGCTATCCTGATGCCTAAACTGCCGGTTTCTTTAAAGATTGCATCCAAAATGGCTTCCCTGTTCTCTTTTCTGGAAATGACTTTCAGAAGACTTCCCTGCCTGTTTTTCTTCATGATGATTGGGGTTATTGAAACGTCACGGGCACCGGCATCTGAGAGCACATCAAACAGGTAGCCGATTTCCTCGCCGGTCAAGTGATCAATGTTTGTTTCAATGACATCTATCTCATTGCTTTTGCAGATGTCTGTGCTTTCAATGATTCTTAAAACGTTAGGATGGTCAAAGTCTTTCCTTCCCGCACCATATCCTGTTTTTTCAGGTCTAATCATCGGGATGAACTCTTTTATCTCATCGCATAATTCCATATATATTGCACAGCCGGTCGGTGTTGCAAGCTCGCTGTCTACAGGTCCTCCGACAAGGTTTGCATCCTTTAAAATCTCAACAACCGCAGGGGCAGGAACCGGTATTGTGCCATGGGCAGTCTTGACCCTTCCCCCTCCAACGGCAATCGGTAGCCCAATTATTTTTTGTGAATCGAAACCCAATTGATAATAAGCGTAAACAGAACCTATCACATCAGCAACCGCATCGCTGGCTCCAACTTCATGAAAATGAATCTCATCCAATGTTTTTCCATGAACCTTGCTTTCCGCTTCGGCTATTCTTTCGAATATTCTGATTGAAGTTAGCCTTATGTCGTCATCCAAATCAAGATTTTCAATTTTTGAAATGAATTCGGGATAATTGAGCGGAGGTTTGTTTTCAAGCATTTCAACATGGCAGAATGTAGAGTCGATTCCATGCTTCTGGACCTTTTCAAAAGTCACGTCAATCCTTCCAAATGCAAGTGCTGATTTTTCCATTATCTCTTTTAGTTCATCGGCATCTGCTCCCAAGTCAACAAATGCGCCAATTATCATGTTTCCGGCTATTCCGCTGGATTGCGGGTCAATAATTATTGTCATAATGATAAGTCCTTTCAAGTGATATAATATAAATTTAAATTAAATAATTAATATATATTATCTTATGAAATTTGATGTCATCGAAAAGGATTATGGAATTTGCATTGCCAATCCAAGTCATTTTTTGGCCTTCAGCGATTTCACCGTAAGTGACGGAATCGACATCATTGAAAACGTGAATGTTCTAAAAGCCAAAGATGAATTTGAAGCCACTGCAAAAAGGGCACAGGCCTTTAACCAATCACAGGCATCATATATTGCCCAGGCAACGGATTCCCTTGATTATTTCAGAAATGATTATGATGACTTGACCATTTTCACATTCATGGAAAATGATGTTGTCATTGAGGAGTTCACCGATGAGCTGCAGGTTGCCAATTCCCCTAAAGGTTTCGTTGATGCAAGGATCAATTTTAGCCATGTCGTATATTTCGATAAGGCAATTTCCCCAAGGGATTTGCTTGAGATATTCAAGCTGATAACCTCTTCCAAAGCCAAGGTGCTGGCAGATATGGCATTGCCTTTGCATA
Organism: Methanobrevibacter thaueri; assembly: GCF_015062905.1. Lineage (GTDB taxonomy): Archaea > Methanobacteriota > Methanobacteria > Methanobacteriales > Methanobacteriaceae > Methanocatella > Methanocatella thaueri_A. Next base: position 9,399 of record NZ_SUTK01000031.1, on the reverse strand, counting down.
TCCAGAATATCTTAAATACCAATGACTTTCTGGCGGTTTTGGGGAATCTGCCGGAAAATGACGGTGATTCATTGGACATCAACAATGCCGAATACGATGACATTGATTTTGATGAGCTGAAAGTCAGAATCTCCGAAGCCATTGAAATCAGCTTGGAGGATGCTTTTAGATATTATGGATTGACATTCGGCATTCTGGATTATCTTGTTTCACAGGGCATACAGATTGGCGATTTGGCTGATGCCGGATTGGACCTTGTTGAAGGTGTTGAAATAACACAGGATTTGAAAGACAAGCTGAAAGAACAGATTCTCAAATCTCTGGCTGATGCGGATGTTGTTGCATTGCTTGTTGGCGCAATGAGAACCGAACAGGACCTGAATGCCAATCGGATACGCGAATTTAGTTCGAAAACAAACCATTACACCGGTAAGGTGTTGGGCCTTGCGATTTCAAATCAGATCGGAGGAACAAAAGCGACATTTAATTTTAATGTATATGACGAAGCGAAACCTGGAATCATATGGGGACTGCCTCCCATGCTTGACGACATTTTTGCGGGCTTGATTGCAGGTTGTGTGACAAAAATTTTTGAGGAATGATTATGGAAGATGACAGCTACTTTGAAAATGAGGAATTCTCACCTATTAAATCGATATTGGGGCTCTTGACATTCTCTACAATACTGCCCATCAATGTTTTCACATCAATCGAATGCATGACCAAGTTGACTTGGTTCTGGCCGTTCATACATCTGTTCATTGGAATTCTGGCGGCAATCTGTGGATACGTGTCCTTGGACATTCTGCATCTGAACTCCTTCTTTAGTGCAGCTATCGTTTACGCGTTTCTCATGATTATAACAGGATATAATCATTTGGATGGTGTTATGGACATGGCCGATGGAGTCATGGTTCATGGAGAGCCTGAAAAGAAGATAATGGTGATGAAGGATTCCTCAGTGGGTGCAGGGGGAATGGCTACACTTTTCATCGTTGCAAGTCTTACCGTTGCCGGACTCTATAACATACTGGATTATCATTTCATAGTGGGAATCATAATTTGTGAAATGACAGCAAAGACCTCCCTTTTGACTACTGCACTGCTGTCAAAGCCATTGGTTCCGGGAATTGGAAGCTACTTTATAAAGGAAACAAATCCTGCCAATTATTTTGCCTCAACAGTGATTGTAACATTTATTTCATACTTGTTGGGAGGATTCGTCGGGGTTCTTGGCGTAATTGGTGCAATCGTATCCGGAATAATCATAGCACTTGTTGCAAGAAGGAATTTTGTTTTGGCAAATGGCGATGTTTTGGGAATGAGCAATGAGGTTGGACGATTGTTTTCATTATTGTTCATGGCGGTTGCTTTATTTTTCCTTTAGGTGATTTTTACATCTCCAAACCAATATTGCAGTCTTCTTATACATTGTTTTATATACTATGAGGTTTAATGTATCTTTGATGAGATTTACCACTGTTTAAGTATGTTTTGTTAAAATTTTCTATTTCATATTAAACATCAGCACTTCATTGAAGCATACATGTATCACCTCCACGATTAATTTCTAAAAAGTGGTTTTTCTCATCAAATTTATATAATTTTAATGAGTAATAATTAAACTGATTACTATGAATGTTAATGTTTTAAGATTGGACCACAGATTGAAAAGAGACACCCGTATAACAACTCATGTGTGCTTGACCGCACGTGCATTCGGAGCAAGCAAAATTTACCTTGCCGGCGAACGTGACAACCGCCTGATGGAAAACGTAAGGGATACCGCTTCAAGATTCGGTGGAAATTTTGAAATTGAATACACCGAAAGTGCAATGGGCGTCATTAACAGGTGGAAACGTGATGGGGGAAAAGTTGTGCATCTTACAATGTATGGGACACAGGCCCATGAAACCGCTCCTGAAGTAAGGGAAGACGGATCAGATATTTTAATCGTTGTAGGAGGGGCCAAAGTTCCTGGAAAAGTCTATAAGGCTGCCGATTGGAATGTGTCAGTAACAACACAGCCTCACTCAGAAGTGTCTTCTCTGGCTGTATTTCAGCACCTGCTGATGGACGGCAAGGAATTTGAGTTGGAGTTTGAAAATCCCATTCTTGAAGTCATTCCAACAGCTCATGGAAAAAACGTTAACGTTCACAATGAAAACCGCTAGGAAATAAAGTCATCCAGTCTTTTGATGGCTTTAAGCTTTTCATCTTTTTTTATGCGTGCCTGGTCAATGGCATCTCTCATGGTCTGGATTGAATTGTCATACACTTCCCTGTCAACAGGGTAAGGAAAGCCGTCCTTTCCGCCGTGAGTAAAACTGTATTTAACAGGGTCCTTCCAGCTTGCAGGCTCGCCATAAACCAAATCGGATATTAATGCAAGTGCCCTTATTTTTTTAGGACCGATACCCTTTAATAAAATCAGTTCCTCATAATTTTCCGGCTGGATTTCCCATGCTTTGGTCAGCACCTCAAATTCCTGGTCGGAAATGTCCATGTCCAGAACGGGGTGATGGGCAGGCATAGTGAAGTCCTCCAATAGCATCTGATTGTCTTTTCTCTTGAAGTATTGCCTTAGATGGTTTGGATTGTCATTGATTAAATCAACGCTTATTTTTTGAGCTTCCTCACTGTCCTTTGAGGACATGTTCAGGGTGTTTGGAGTTTTCGCATCGCAGGAAATTCCGCTGTGGGGATCATTCAATAACTTGTCAACCTCGCTGCCGAGCCAGTGGTAGCGGCGTGCATATTTGTTTGCGGTGTTCAGTCCCTGCTGGACAACGGCCCAGTCCCCCTTTTCGGTTATGAAGAAATTGTGCTGGTACAGTGTGTATCCGTCCTGAATGCAGGAGTTGTCGATTTTGGCGGATAGTTTGCTTGTTTCAACAAGCTTTTCGGTTGTTTTTGTCTTTAGGTTGAAAACTTCTCCGGCGTGCTCTATTCCCTGTGGTGTCCTTCTGGATTTGGCTCCCTTGCCTCCAGTCAAATATATTCCATGCTCTTCTGGGTCTAGGGAGGCTTTAAGAGCGCCCAATGTTGTTGTAGTGGTTCCGGAAGAGTGCCAGTCAAAGCCCAAAACGCATGAGAATGCCTGAAACCAGTAAGGATTGGAGATACGATTCAGAAACTCTTCTAAGCTGTATTCCTCAATGATTACGCTGGCTAGTGCTCCGGATAACTTCACCATTCTTGAGAATAACCAGCTTGGAGGATGCCCTCCATGAAGCGGTAAGTTGACAGCCCCTCTTCTTTGCATGGATAATGTTATGTTTATTATAAATATTATCTTTTTACCGAGAGCATTTGAAAAGTAATTTTTTTAAAATATGTTACATTCCTATAAATATGCTTTTTAAACAAAACTTTATTAATGAATAACGAACATACTTATTAATGTTATATTTATTAACAAATTATTCAATCAAAATTATTAAGGAGCGTAATTTTTATGGCTGTAGATAACGGAGATTTTGTAAGAGTAAACTTTACTGGTAAAATAAAAGAAACTGAAGACGTATTTGATACTACTTATGATGAAGTTGCACAAGAAGCAGGTATTTTCGATGAAAACAAAACCTACAAAGCAATCCCTATTGTTGTAGGAGGAAACCACTTATTGCCTGCAATTGAAGAAGCAATAATCGGATTAGAAGAAGGAGACAAAAAAACTATTGAAGTTGATTCCGAAAACGCTTTCGGTCCTAGAGATCCTTCATTAATTCAATTAGTTCCTATGAGAGAGTTCAAAAAACAAAACATGACTCCTTTCCCAGGAATGAAAATCCAATCCGAAGGTGCAACCGGTAAAATCTTAACCGTCAACGGCGGAAGAGTAAGAGTTGACTTCAACCACGAATTGGCTGGAAGAGACTTAGTTTATGATGTTGAAGTAACTGAAATCATCGATGATGAAGAAGAAAAAATCAAAAGTATGATCGAGTTACACTACTCCAACCCTAACGTTGACATCGACAAGACCGAAATCGACATTGAAGACGGTGTTGCAAACATCAAATTGGATGAAATGTCCAAATTCGACCAACAATCCTATATGGACATTACCTTTGCAAGATTCAGAATTGCAAAAGACATATGGGACAACATCGATGAAATTACCAAAGTCAATTTCGTTGATGCTTTCGAGAAAAAAGAAGAAACTGAAGATGAAGAAGACGAAGAATAGGTCTTCTCTTAAATTCTTTTTTTATCCTGGATTGCTACAATTCCAGGAATATCTTTTACTTTTAATTCATACATGGCTTCCATGCCCTCATTTTCAAACAGGACGCACTTTTTTTCCAAAACCTTATTTGTAAGCAATGCCGCAACCGGTGGTGTTATTACGAAAACGGAATTGTCTCTATCAAGTGCCTCTGCGGTCTCATCGCTGAGCATGCCCTTTCCGATATGGATTTTGACTCCTGCTTTTGATAATGGTCCGATTGTTGATTCTATTTCGACCTTGCTGCTGGTTGTAGGGGCAATTCCCGCATCGCTGAATGCGGTATGCATTATTACGGAGCCTTCCAAATTAAATGGAACTTCATCCCTTTCAATAAGTTCCACAAGCTGTGGAAGCGCTGCATCACGGCCGGTGTAGATTGTTCCGGAAATGCTGATTTTATCTCCAACTTTGAGGCCGGCAATATCCTCATCGGTAATTGGGGTGGTTAGCTTTCTCATATTAATTATTTTATTTTTAATTTTTAATAAATTTTTTAATTTATCATGATTTTTCATAAGATATTTAAATGTATATTAACATATATAGAATATAATCTGTATTAATTTATTATAGATTTTTTTAGGAGATTTAAAATTGATTATTATTAACGAAGATTTGTGTAAAGGTTGCCATCTTTGCCTATTCATGTGTTATAAGAATGTTTATGCAATATCTCCTGAAATTAACAGTAAAGGAGTCCAATTGCCTTTTGTTAAGTTCGAGGAAAGATGCACTAAATGTGGAACATGTGAAGTGGCATGCCCAGATCAGGCTATTACAGTTGACCTGCCGGATAACTGGTGGATGGATGAGGAAAAAGATATTAACTTCAATCCTCACTTTACAAAAAGGGGGATGTAGGTGTAAATATGGCTGAAGAATATTTTATTCAAGGAAATGAAGCATGTGCTAAAGGGGCAATAGCTGCAGGCTGCAGATTTTTTGCAGGTTATCCTATTACTCCTTCCACTGAGATTGCAGAAACTCTAGCGCATGATTTGCCGAAGGTTGGAGGTTCATTTGTTCAGATGGAAGATGAAATCGCCTCAATGGGAGCAATTATTGGTGCTTCATGGGGTGGAACCAAATCAATGACCGCAACTTCCGGTCCGGGTTTATCATTAATGCAGGAAAACATAGGCTATGCATTCTTAACTGAAACACCTCTTGTTATTGCAGATATCCAGAGGGGTTCCCCATCAACAGCTCAACCGACAATGGGAGCGCAGGGGGACATGATGCAAGCACGTTGGGGTTCTCATGGAGACTATGAACCGATTGCATTATCTCCTGCAAGTGTTGAGGAATTCTTCTATTTCACTATAAAGGCATTTAACTTAGCGGAAGAATATAGGGTTCCTGTATTTCTGATGGCTGATGAAACAATGGGGCACATGAGAGAAAAAATGGTAATTGACGAAGAAAGAATTAATATAGTGCCTCGTAAAGAACCTGAATTGACTGATGATTATCTGCCGTTTAAGCATGTTGAAAACGGAACAACTCCTATGCCTGCATTTGGAGACGGATTTAATGTTCATATTACTGGTTTGACTCACGATGAAAGGGGATACCCTGATACTAATGACCCTGATACTCATGACAGGCTTGTCAGAAGAATATGCGGTAAAATCTTAAATAACAGAGATAAAATCTCTTCTGTGTTCCATCAGTTCTGTGATGATGCGGACACTATTGTTATCTCATACGGATCTCCGATTAGAGCAGCCATTGAAGCTGTGCTTAAAGCAAGAAAAGAAGGTAAAAAAGTGGGTTACATTAAAATTGACACTCCATGGCCTTTCCCTGAAAAGCAAGTTCTTGAATTGACTGAAGGCGCAAAGAATGTCATAGTTGTTGAGATGAACTTGGCCCAAATGTATTGGGAAGTTGAAAGAATCTTAAAACAACAGACCAATGTTCATTTCCTAGGTAAGATTGGAGGATTATTGCCTTCTCCTGATGAAATAATCTCTGAAATAAATAAAGTGGAGGGTAAATAATGGATGAAAAGACTAATAGATTTCTCCCATACCTGAGGGAAGACAGACTTCCTCATATTTTCTGCCCAGGTTGTGGAAATGGTGCAGTCATGAATGCTTTTTTAGCAGCTATGGAAAAGGCAGAGATGGATTTTGATAATATTGCAATGGTTTCAGGAATCGGTTGTTCTTCAAGAATTCCGGGTTATATGAAATGCGATTCTCTTCATACAACTCACGGTCGTGCGTTAACATTTGCAACCGGTTTGAAAATTGCCAAAAAGGATTTGGATGTTGTTGTATTCTCTGGAGATGGTGATGCAGCTTCTATTGGAGGAAATCACCTGATTCATGCAGCAAGAAGAAATCTTAACCTTACTTTGATTTGTATTAATAATAATATTTATGGAATGACCGGAGGTCAGGTTAGTCCTACCTCTCCTAAGGGCATTGTTGCAACAACCGCTCCTTATGGAAATTATGACACTCCATTCAAATTAGCGGAACTTGTTGCAGGCGCTGGCGCCAGTTACTCCGCCAGATGGACAACTGTTGAAATGGAAAATCTGGTTTTGTCCATTAAGGACGCATTAAAAAATCCTGGATTTTCATTTGTTGAAGTTGTTACATTATGTCCTACCTATTTCGGTCGTAAAAATAAACTTAAAACTCCTACTGCAATGGCGGCAGTCATGAAAGCGAATACCGTATACAAATCTGCTGCTGACAGAATGACTGAAAAAGAGTTGAAAGATAAAATTGTCGTTGGTGAATTTGCAAACCATCAAAGGGATGAATTAAGTGATGTGCTCGATAAATTCAGTATTGAAAACTTTGGTGATAAAACTCTTGTTAATTCAGCATATAAAACAGAATTTTAGGTGATTAATATGAGAACAGAAATTAGAATATGTGGATTTGGAGGTCAAGGAATTATTCTTGCAGGAATTATTTTAGGTAAGGCTGCAAGTTTATTTGACGAAAAAGAAGCTGTTCAAACTCAATCTTATGGTCCTGAAGCTCGTGGAGGGGCATCCAAATGTGAAGTCGTCATTGACAATAAGTTAATCGAATATCCTAAAGTTCAACAACCTGATATTCTGGTGGCAATGTCTAATGAGGCATTAATTAAATATATTGTGGATTTAAAAGATGAAGGAACTTTGATTGTTGATCCTGGAACAACCAATATTGATGATGTTAAAGACTTCATAGAAGAACACAACATTGAAGTTTACGAAGCTCCAGCAACTCAAACTGCAATTGAAGATATCAAGCTTAAAATCGTAGCCAATATTGTTATGGTCGGAGCTATTACAAAAATTACTGAAGTCATATCCAAAGAAGCGGCCATTAAGGCAATTGAAGCAAGCGTTCCTAAAGGAACTGAAGAGAAAAACATTGCCGCTTTCGAGGCAGGATATGCTTTAGTTGAATAGGTGTTATAATGAGATTTTTTGAAAGTGTAGCAAAACAAATTTTTAGAAAAGAAGGAATTCCAACTTTGGAAAGTCATGTTGCAAACTATCCTGAAGAAGCTATGTCAGTAGCTTCTGAAATGGGATTTCCTGTAGTTGTCAAGGCACAGGTTTTAACCGGTGGTAGAGGTAAAGCCGGTGGTATAAAATTTGCAAACAATCCTGGTGAAGCCCTAAAAGTTGCTGATGAAATTTTAGGAATGGAAATTAAGGGCGAAAAGGTAAATCATTTGTTGATTGAAGAAAAGGCTGAAATTTTAAATGAATTCTTTGTCACAGTTTCTGTTGACAGGGGAGCTAGAAGGCCGGTAATCCTTGCAAGTAAGGAAGGTGGGGTTGAAATCGAAAACTTGGCAAAAACAAACCCTGAAAAGATCATTAAATATTATCCAAATCCTTTGCTCGAATTTTTACCTTATGAAGCCCGTGAAATCGCCCGCAAAATGGGAGTTCCATCCGAACTGATTTCTTCTGTAGGAAGCATCATCTGGAAACTGTATCATGTGTTTGAAAAATATGATGCCGATACCGCTGAAATCAACCCATTGGTTTTAACTCCTGATGGTTTGATTGCAGCAGATGCTAAGCTTGTTGTCGAAAACGATTCCCTATTCAGGCATCAGGACTTGGTTGACAGGATGAACTATAAGAAAAAGGCAGTGGATTTCGTCCAATTGGATGGAGATATTGCCGTAATCGGTAACGGTGCAGGTTTGACATTGACCGCAATGGACATGATCAAGCTCAACGGCGGAGAACCTGCAACATTTTTGGATATCGGTGGTGGAGCTTCAGAGCAAATCATCAATCAGGCTTTAAGCATAGTATTGAACTATGATCCTGTAAAAGTGGTATTCTTAAACGTTCTCGGTGGAATTACCAAGGCGGATGATGTTGCACGTGGTGTAATCAAGGCTTTGGAAAATGCTGACCGCAAAGTAAATATCGTTATCAGATTGACCGGAACCAATGAGGAAGAAGGTCAGAAGCTTTTGGAAGAAGCTGGAATTCCATATGAAACCTCAATGGAAAAGGCCGCTCTAAAAGCAGTTCAAATTTGTGAAGAACTTAAAGCCGAAGGCAAATAATTTGCTATAATTCAAACTCAAATAACACTAGATGGTAGATGTGTCTGGAAGTTTACTCGAGCAGTACGACTCGACTAACTTCAGATTCATTGACTATTTCTTTACCGCAGGCATCACCGATTTTTGAAGCAAAACTTTTAACCTCATCAAAGCTTGGCATATTGTCCAGTGTTAATCTTTCACGTGATGAGCCGACATACATATATGCTTTGACTTCCACGAAGTCAGGGTCTGCTTTTTTTATTAATTCTGCATAACCTTCAGGATTTTCCATGTTCCTTCCTCGAACGCAGGTATTCCTTATACATGTACGTGAGTTAAAACTTGATAATGTTTCAAGTGATTCGTTTAAATTGCTCCAGGCATCATTTATTCTAGGTCTACAGACATCATTAAATATTTTCTGTGATGGTGCATCCAGGGAAAGGTATAGCTGATACGGATCGTTTTCCAGGTTTCGTAATCTGTCGACGCATTGGCCATTGCTCACTACAAATGTTGTAAAGTCACGTCTGTTGAATTCCCCAATAAGCTCATCTATTTTAGGGTAAAGTGTAGGCTCTCCCGCAAGGGATATTGCCGCATTATTGGGATTTTTCATCTCTTCCAGTTTTTTC
>NZ_SUTK01000094.1 GCF_015062905.1 Methanobrevibacter thaueri | reverse complement strand
ACCCTGATTTGGTGGACAATGATGAATATGAAAATTATGATGCAGTATTCATTTCATCAGAAAAATATGCAAATAAAATAGGAAAAGAAATAAAAACAAAAGTCTACCCCTTACTTCAGTGCAGCGACCCAGAAGTGTTCTATCCTCAAGAGGATGAGGAATGCAGACATGATATTCTATTTGTAGGAATAGGACGCAAAAACCGTGAGATAATGGAGGACATCCTAAAGACGGATTATCCAGTTTCGGTTTACGGCAAGCACTGGAACAATAAAATTGATGAGAAGTACGTTTGCGGAGAATTCATCCCAAATGAGGAACTGCATAAGTACTACTCATCTTGCAAAATATTGCTGAATGACCATTGGAAGGACATGAGGGAATGGGATTTCCCATCCAACAGACTATTCGATGCCCTTTTATGTGAAACATTGGTTATTTCAGATAAAATCCCTTCCGCAGGCACCGTATTTAATGATTGTATAGTGACTTACGAGGGTGTTGATGATTTGGTGGATAAGATTGAATATTACATGAACAACCCTTCAGAAAAGGAAAAACTCACCAAAAAGGGTAGAGAAAATGTTTTGAAAAATCATACATTTGACAATCGCGTTGATTTTATAATTAAAGTTTTAGGTGAACTATGAACATTACTGTTATTGGAACCGGATATGTTGGACTGGTCACCGGTGCCTGCTTTTCCAAGATGGAAAATAAGGTATACTGTGTGGATATCGATGAGGAAAAGATTGAGGGGCTAAAGAATGGTGTCATGCCTATCTTTGAACCTAATTTGGAAAGCATAATCCTCGAATCCCAAAAAAATGGAGACATTATATTTACAACCAACCTTAAGGAGGCATTGAATGATTCGAATATAATATTCATTGCTGTTGGAACTCCAATGAATGAAGACGGAAGCGCCAATCTTGACCATATCCTTGAAGCGGCAAGAGATATTGGAAAGACAATATCACATGAGTCTCTTGTAGTGGTCAAGTCAACGGTTCCTGTGGGCACTTCACATGAAATTCAAAGAACCATCAGTGAAATTTCCAATGTGGAAGTGGACATTGCCTCTAATCCGGAATTTTTAAGGGAAGGCAGGGCTGTTGAAGATTTCATGAATCCCGACAGAATTGTCATAGGCGCTGAAAACGACAAGGCTTTTGATACTCTGATGGAATTGTACTCTCCATTCACTTTAAATCAAGACCAATATATATTGATGGATGTCAAATCCTCCGAGTTGACAAAATATACTGCCAATGCACTGCTTGCAACCAGAATATCATTCATTAACGAGATGGCTCATATTTGTGAAGTCACAGGCACAAATATACAGGACATTCAAAGGGGAATAGGTTCCGATAAGCGCATTGGACATGATTACCTCAATGCAGGATGCGGTTATGGGGGAAGCTGCCTGCCAAAGGATGTCAATGCGCTAATCAACATGGCCAATTCTAATGGATATGACCCGGCAATCCTCACCCAAGTTGAAGAGGTTAACTCAAATCAAAAGAACGTGCTTGTAAACAAGATAGTGGATAGGTTCGGAGATGATTTGAATGGACTTACCTTTGGAATTTGGGGACTGGCATTCAAACCCGGAACAAGTGATGTAAGGAAAGCCACATCACTAGTGGTAATTTCCAAGCTTATTGAAAAAGGAGCAAAAATCAGGGCATATGATCCAAGAGCAACAGCTGAATTTGAAAAGGCCATTGATGAGAAATATCTGCATTCAATTGAATTTGTTGATGAGAAGTATTCTGCCTTAAAGGATTGCGAATCAATGATTCTAATCACAGAATGGAAGGAATTTGAAAATCCTGATTTCAATCTGCTTTCAGACAATTTGAACAGGAATATAATTTTTGACGGCAGGAATATCTACGATAAGAAAATCAATTCCATGGGATTTGAATTGTATCAGATTGGTTGTTAATCGTATTTAGAAAAGCTTATTTTTATAAATGAACTATTATTAATTAATGAATATTTCAGTGATATTGCCAGTTTACAATGGTGAAAAATATATTCAAAAGGCCATCGAATCAGTTCTAAATCAGACATTCACCGATTTTGAGCTAATAGTTGTCAATGACGGCTCAACCGACAAAACATTAGATATCATTAATTCCTTTGATGATGCGAGAATAACAATAATCAACCAATCCAATCAGGGTCCTGGAGCTGCCAGAAACAATGCATTAAGAATAGCTAAGGGACAATATGTGATGTATCTCGATTCAGATGACTGGTATCATGAAAGGGCACTGGAAATATCATACAATGAAATCACCAAACATGATGCCGACATGACCTTTTTCCAGATGATCAACTACAACAATGGAGAGGTTTATGAGAATGACTGGTTTGACCTGAAGACCTTTGACGAGTCATTTGAAAACAGGGCATTCTCACCAAAAGAAACTCCTGGATCAATATTTGACCTGTCCGTTGGGGTTTGCCAGAAAATATACTCAAGGGAATTTCTAAATAAAATCGATGCGAAGTTTCCCGAAGGAATATTTTTTGAGGACATGCCGTTCTTTTACTATGTCTATTTAAAGGCTGAGAGAATTTCAATCATTAAAAAGCACTTATACTACAGAAGAAAGCATGACGAGTCAATAACTCATATAGTTGATGAGAAGTTCCTTGACACAGTCGCCGCAGGACAAGTGCTAATGAAGATTTTTATTGAAAATGATTGGTATGATATGTATAAGTTTGACCTGCTTGCCTATAAGATAAATGGTCCTCGTTTTGCTTTAAGAGACCTTCCATTAAAATGCAAAAGTAAAATGTTCATGTTAATTAAAGAGGACTATATGCAAATAAAAGACAGCAAATATTATCAGGACTTTTTGGATAATCTGGGTCCCGTAAAAAAGAAGTTCTTTTTGGATGTAATCAGGGCAAGTGACTATGATGAGTTCAGTGAACTGAACTAGAAACAACACCTTAACTGACCAGTTAATACCATATACAAAAATGAAAATGTTTTTTCCAAATCATTCAAAAAAATCGTTTAAATGTTGCAATAGACTCCAAAACGGATTAAAACATATTTTATATATACTATTTCTAACAAAAATAAATGCAAATGATAAGGGAGGTTTATCATGAATAAGAAATTCATTTTTATTCTAACGCTGGTTGCTTTTATTTTAAGCATTGGCTTTGTATCAGCTGAAGATGGCGATGTAAACGGCACCTTTACAGACATACAAAGCGAAGTGGATGCTGCCAGTGAAAACACTGTCATAGAGCTTGACGGATATTACACTGGAGACAAGCAAGTCAGCATTTCCAAATCAATAACCATTCAAGGAAAAGGCAATGGTGCAACATTGGATGGTAAAAACCAGACAAGGGCA
>NZ_SUTK01000093.1 GCF_015062905.1 Methanobrevibacter thaueri | reverse complement strand
TGTGATTAATACCTTTAAATAACCTTTAATCATCAATATTGGATTAAATTCCTTAATTAATTTTTTTCATTAAAATCCTTGACTGTTTATTTATTGTTCGATATATTGTATAAAATATTAAAAAATTTTTTATTTTTTTATTTTGTTTAATTTTATCAATTAATTTATTGAATATTTGTATCAAAATAGTTATATTTATATACATTTAAGTTATAAATATAATTTATTTGTTATAATATGACAAAATAAATTAGGTGTATTAAGGGATTTGTCTGAACAAAAATAACGAATTCAAGAAATACTCTAATGAATTATTATAATAATTTTTAAAGTGGTTATATGGCAAACGAAGAAAAGAAAGTTGCAAGAAAACGTTTTGATGAAATTATGGGTGTTGCAAAAAGACACCACTTGGCAAACTTGTTAAAAAATGAGCCTGATGAAGATTTTGAGGTTTCAGATTTAAGATATGCAATGGAAGAATTGGGTCCTGCATTCATTAAGTTGGGTCAGCTGTTGGCTACAAGGCCCGATATGGTGGGTAACGAAATTGCAGACGATTTAAAGATGCTTAGGGACAATACTCCCGTAACCCCTTTCGATGAAATTAGAAAAGTCATTGAAGGAGAGCTTGGACAACCATTGGAGGAAGTGTATTCCGAATTCAATGAAGAGCCTCTCGGTTCTGCTTCAATAGGTCAAGTTTACAAGGCAACATTAAAGGACTCCGGCAGGGAAGTTGCTGTTAAAGTTCAAAAGCCTGGAATCTATGATGTCATAGTGCCTGATGTGAAAATATTAAACAGACTCGCCGGTACAGTCGATAGACATGTTACTAAATCCAGGACTTATAATTTGCCTGCAATGGCCAAGGAATTTGAAAGGTCCATCTTCAAAGAACTCAACTACATGGAAGAAGTCAAAAACATCAATAAGATTACAAATAACTTTAAAGAGGTCGACTATATTAAGATACCTGAGGTATACCCTGAACTTTGTACATCTAAACTCATAAATATGGAGCTTATTGACGGTTATGAAGTGACTGATCTATACGACAATGAAATTGAAGGTATCAACAATGCTGAAATTGCCCAATACGGTTGCCAATCCTATTTAAAACAGGTATTGATTGACGGATTTTTCCATGCAGACCCGCACCCAGGTAATCTGTTCGTGACCCGTGACAATAGGTTATGTTACATCGATTTCGGAATGATGGGTGTAGTGAACGATACTTTCAGGTCAAATTTTGCTCAATTGGTTCTGCTCCTGTTGGATGGAAATTCACACCATCTAATCAATCAATTGCTTTACATGAACATCATCACTCCAGAACAGAATACTCCTGAGTTCAAGGAAGATGTTGATGACCTTTTGAACGCCTATATCGGTGTTGATATGGATCAGATGGACGGCATATTCGATGACTTGATGAATGTCATGATTGAACATAACATTATTCTTCCAAGGGAATTCGTAATGATTGGAAGGGGTTTAATCCTCATTGAGGAAGCCGGAGACAAGTTGGACCCTCACTTCAATCTCACAAGTGAACTTGAGAAATTCGCTAAAGACATGATTAAATCCAAATTCGAACCAGGAAACCTCGTAGGTGGTGGATTTAACTATATTGTAGAAATTGAACATTTGCTAAAAGATTTGCCTGACAGGCTCAACAGCACTCTTGATAAGGTTGAGAAAGGTGAATTGGAACTGAATATGAACCATACCGGTTTGGATGATTTGAAAAATCAGCTATCCATATCTATAATTGTAGCAGCATTGCTTGTAGGTTCATCCATTGCAATTTTAGCGGACAAGGGTCCTAAAGTCTGGGATATTTCTGCAATCGGATTTATAGGATTTGTATTCAGTGCAGTTCTTGGTGCATATTTGGTTATTAAATATATTAGGGATTAATTCTATTTCCCTATCGATGGAGATTAAGTTCGTTTGAACTTTATCTTCAATTAAATTTTTTAGACTAATTTTTCATATCTTTGTTGCCTACAAAATACTTAAAATGGGCATTGATTAAATCAAAATTAAATTTTTTTATTTCATTTAATTAATCGGATTTAACATTAAATGAGCTTTTTTTTAAAAAATATTTTGTCTTTCAAGATTGGATGTATATGTGATGGTTTAAATGGTTTAAATAATGCATATTAATGCTTAAGATTTAAAAAATTAAGCATTAATAATATTCGTCATCATCGTCTTCCCCTTCAAAATTGCGCTCAATCTTTTTGATTCTACGAATGATTTTATTAATTTCATCTATTCCTTCGCCTTCAATGGCAGAAATGAAAATGGAGTTTTCTTCATCATCAATATACTCATTGAGATATTCGGTGTCTTCTATAAGGTCCATTTTATTGAAAAGGTAATAGACGGGAATTTCTGAAAATATCTTCTCGATTTGCTTTAGGAGATTATATTGATTTTCCAGATGGAATCCACAGGTTTCGGAAGCGTCAAAGATAAACAGTATCGCATCGGCCAAATGTTCAAGCGCAACAATCGCATTCATTTCAATGTCATTCATTTCCAGGACAGGTCTGTCCAGAAGTCCTGGTGTGTCAATTATCTGTATGCTTCTCCAATGCATCTCTGTATGTCCAATCTGTATCCCTTTGGTTGTAAACGGATAGTTTGCAACTTGAGGGTCCGCTCCGGTAATCTGCCTTAAAAGGGTGGATTTTCCCACATTTGGAAATCCAGCAATAACGATTGTGGTTGCATCGAAATCGATTGTAGGCATGTTCCTCAGGTTTTGCTTTGCAAAGTCAAGGAAATCCAGATTAGGTTTGATCTTATTTATGACAGATGCAATCCTACCGTAAGCCTGCTTTTGAATTGCAGTTGCCTTTTCAGAAGGATTTTTCCTGATTTTGGCACCGTATTCCTTTTCAAGTTGGGTTATAATTCCATAAGCCCAGTTAAGTCCTCCAAGGGCCTGTTTCATGTCATCCACACCAACGGTAATGTCAATGTAATCTTGATAAAAAGGATGCATGCTTTCGATTTCAGGAACTGCATCCAAAATTGATTTTAACTTGTCTTTAATGACTTGACAGGATGTAACAACACGTCTTTCTTCAATTCTTTTTCCTTTCAAATGTTTTGGTATTTTCTGTGATCTAAGTAAGTCTGCTTGCTTTTTGCCTCTGCTGAATCCCTTGTCTAATATTTCATTGGGAGTAGGTATTGTCGGAATCATCATTTCAATCACTCATTTAAAAATTTGTCCTTGGAATTTGTACACGTCGCAGCTTTCATCCATCCAGCTGTCCGCACTGATTCCCGCTTTCATGCATGTGTGTTCTAAAAAGTCTTCAATGGTAAATGCATTTTCAACTGCAACTTGAGGGAGCAATAATCCTCTTGCATATCCCTTCTGTATTATGAGTCCGTCACGGCC
>NZ_SUTK01000030.1 GCF_015062905.1 Methanobrevibacter thaueri | reverse complement strand
ATTTTCGGAGGAAGGCTTGGAATGTACCAGTACTTCGACATGTGGCAGGTAATCGACGAGGCCCTCAAGATTGTAAAAAATCTAGATTAGTAGGTTATCTAAACCCTAATCCAATTAAAAAAAAAAATTATTCTTTTTTAGGAGTTAAATCTTCTCCATAAAATCTGTAAAAATCAGCGCAAAAATCACAGATCGGATATTTGCCGTTACGGTAATAAGCCAGATCCGCCTTGTTCATGTCGAACTTCTTGCCGCAGATAAAGCAGGTTTCAATCTTTTCTTCTGCCATGCTAAAACCTTAAAAAAAAAGAAAATGGTAAGGTTAAACGAGTTTAACCTATATTATATTTTTGCAAGAGTAAAATCTCTTCAGTAGAGACTTTTCCACCTTGTTTGAATTTATCAAAGATTTCTTGAGCTCTTTGCCTTTCTTCACGGTTTTTGTTACCGCCGGAAGATCCTTTGTTATCTGATTTTCTGCGTTTAGGTTTGTTGGAACCTAACTTCTTGTTGATAACATGGATATCACTTAAGATAGCTTTGAATTCTTCATGTTTTGCAGATGCATTTCTGCGTGCTTCAACAAAGTTTTTGTGAGCTTCGTCAGCTGCAGTTCTGATGTCATCGGTTTTTCTGAAGTATTTAAGCATTTCTTCGTGAGCTGCTTGAGCTTTTTCGGAAAGTTCAATAACTTTTTCGTGTTCCTCTTCGGATTGTTTCCTGAGCTCGTCAGCTTCAGCCTTAACGGATTCATCTTCATGAATTTCCATTAACTGTTTTCTTAAGTCGTTGGCATTTTTAACAAGCTGATTTTCTTTTTTGATATCGAGAACGCGAGTTTCAATGATTTTATCAATCTTTTTGATTTCGTTTTCGATTTTCACTTTGTTACGTTTGCCTGAATTCCATTCAAGACTTTTGATTTTGTTGTTTGCTTCATTACGAGCTTTTTTAGCAGCTTCAACTTCTTTGTTGATTTCATTACGCTCGTTTCTGTATTCAATAGCCTTGTTTAGGTTTTCTTTTAAGGAAGCGTTTAATTCATCTCTGATTTTACGTTGTTCACGAGCTGTTTTGTTGAACTCTTCCCTTTCTTCAGCAACTTTAGCGATTTCAGCTTCTTTTTCATCTTTTTGTTTTCTTACACCTTCCATGGTGTCAGCAAGAACAAATTCAGGTTTTTCTTCAGGAGCTTCTTCTTCAGCTTCAGCTTCTTCGGTTTCTTCAGCAGCTTCCTCTTCAGCTTCTACTTCTTGAACTTCTTCTTCGGTTTCAGCATCGCTTTCAGCTTCTTGAGCTTCTACTTCTTCTTCTACAGTTTCTTCTTCAGCATCATCAGTGGTTAATTGATTACAGATTTCACATAAGACTTTGCACAAGTCTTTTTCCTCTACTACAACATCAGCAATTTCTTTAACGGAGTCTTTTGCATTGAATGCAATTCCGCATCCTGCTGATTCGATCATGGAAATGTCGTTAGCGCCATCTCCAACAGCAACTACTTCATCCAAAGTAATTCCTGCTTCTTCGACGTGGTCTTTCAATACGTCCAGTTTGGAACCGGATACGAGAGGACCAGTCACTTCGCCAGTTAATTTACCATCTTCGACTGTGAAACTATTTGTATAAACTGTGTCAACTCCAAGTTTATCAGATACTTTATCAGCCACTACATCAAAACTACCACTAATGATAGCTACATCTACACCTTTATCTTTTAGACATTTGATGGTTTTGCAAGCTCCAGGCATTAATGGAAGATCTTCGGCAACTTTTTCGATTTCTTCAATGGAAGTTCCTTCGAGAAGTTGTACTCTGTCTTTAATGGAAGTTTCAAAGTCAATTTCACCTTGCATAGCCTTTTCAGTGATTTCAGCTATGTCATCTTCAACATTTGCTAATTTACCTATCTCATCTATTGCTTCACCATCAATAATAACGTTATCTAAGTCAAATACTACAAGTTTAATCAATAATACCACCAATTATATTAAATCTAGCTCACTTAATCTGTCGTAAGCTCTTTCGACGCCTAATTTAGCGTCATCTTTGGTTTTTGCACCGGTACAAACAACCTTACCGGAACCAAATAATAATAAGACCACTTTAGGGTCGGATAACCTGTATACTAAACCCGGAAATTGTTCAGGTTCGTATTCAGTGTCTTCTAATTCCAAAGCTACCGCTTCTAAATTTAATGTGGATTCTAAATTCGCAGAAGCCACGATGTTTTGAATTTTAATGTCAAATTCATGAGGAATTTCAGTATCGATAGTCCTCATCAAATCTACAGTTTTCTTGATTGCCAATTTGGAATCATCTATAGATTTTGCTCCAGTACAAACAAGCTTACCAGAGCTAAATATTAATGCTGCTGTTTTGGGATCTTTTAGCTTAAATACTAATCCCGGAAACTGTTCACGATTAAAATTAACCCCTTCTAAAGCTTCGGACACTTCAGTCAAGACGATGTCCTTTCCAATGCTTGCAGAAGCAACAATGTTTTCAATTTTAATATCAACATCGGTCAATTTAAAACCTCCAATTCATTTTTAAAAGTAGAATAGTAAAATTTAAGAAAACAAAAAATTAGTTAAATTTTTACTAGTTAAATATATTATTTAAATAGTATATAAAGGTATGTTTATTTGGAAATTATTTTACATTTTTTAAAAAATTTGAAAATTTTAAATTTTTGAAATCAAGGCCCCTTTATAAATGAAATTCAAATTCATGTATTGATAATAGGTATTTATAAATGTTACTGAATTTCAGCATTACATCACCAAAATCAAATAGACAGACTCTTTTTAAGGAATATTTAAAAAAATCCAAAAATCAAAATCAATTTTAAATAAATAACTTCCCCATTTAAACAATGTCATAGATTCTTTACGGAAAATATGAATTTCCAATTACGGCCATCCGATAACATTGCCTAAAATATGCCAGTCATTAGATTCCCATTATGAATGACCGCAGACAGCATCCGACCTGCAGAGCCGACAAAATATAAGTGAAAATTGCACATGATTGAAAATTTTTTAAATTTGGAAATCATATAATTCAATAAGAAAAAAATTAAAAAATTGATACCATGATTGAAGTTGAAGTGAAAGCTAGGATCGATAGCTTTGAGGAAATGGAAAAGAGGCTTGAAAGTCTGGGTGCAAAAAAAACAAAGACAGAAATCCAGGAGGACATCTACTTTCAAAGCCCTATAGTTGACTTTGCCCAGACCGACGAGGCCTTAAGAATCAGGACAACAGACAATGACACATTCATAACATACAAGGGTCCGAAGCTCAACGACAAGGCAAAGACCAGAAAGGAAGTCGAGATGAGCATCGAAAGCGCTGAAAAGGCAAGCGACATATTCACCGAAATCGGCTTCAAGCCGGCAAGAACCGTCAGGAAAAGCCGCCGATACTACCAGTTCGAAAACTTTGAAATATCACTTGACGATGTCGAAGGCCTTCCGCCATATATGGAAATAGAAATCGCATTGAGCGACAGCGATGACTATACCGAAGCTCAGGACGAAATTTTCAAGCTCTTTGAAAGATTGGGAATCACTGACGGCTTTGAGAGAACCTCATATATGGAACTATTAGAAACATTAAATAATGAATACTGACAAATATTATATATTAATATTAAAAATTTTAGAGTGATATTTTGCAATATTTTATAAGTCATTATAACAAAGAATGCGAACTGACATTCCCTGAAGACATTACCATATATGATACAACACTAAGGGACGGCGAACAGACCCCTGGAGTATGCTTCAGTTTCGATGAAAAGCTTGAAATAGCAAGAAAGCTTGACCAGTTCAAGATCCATCAGATTGAGGCAGGTTTCCCGATTGTTTCAGAAAAGGAGAAGGAAAGCGTAAAGGCAATAGCAAACGAAGGCCTTGACGCCACAATCCTGGGTCTTACAAGAACAAAGCCTGAAGACATAGACGCAGCCCTTGACTGTGACGTGGACGGGGTAATCACATTTGTGGGAACATCAGACATCCACCTTGACCACAAGATGCACATCACAAGGCAGGATGCCATAAACCTGTGTGAAACCGCAGTGGACTATGCAAAGGACCATGGGCTTTTCGTTGCATTTTCAGCAGAGGACGCAACAAGAACAGACATAGAGTTCCTGAAGAGAATCTACGGCAAAGCTGAAGAGTGCGGAGCCGACAGGGTTCACATTGCAGACACAACAGGTGCAATCACCCCTCAGGGTATCGACTATCTTGTAAGGGAACTCACAAAGGACCTGAAGCTTGACCTTGCCGTTCACCTCCACAACGACTTCGGACTTGCCGTCATAAACTCAATCGTCGGTGTGCTTGCAGGTGCAAAGGCAGTGTCAACCACCGTCAACGGAATCGGTGAAAGGGCAGGAAACGCCTCCCTTGAAGAGCTTATCATGGCAATGAAAATCCTCTACGGAAAGGACTACGGATTCAAGACCAAATACATCAAGGAGCTTTCAGACCTTGTGTCAAAGGCAAGCGGACTTCCTATTCCATACAACAAGCCGGTTGTTGGAAACAACGTCTTCAGACACGAATCCGGAATCCATGTCGATGCGGTCATAGAGGAGCCGCTGTGCTACGAACCGTACCTTCCTGAGCTTGTCGGCCAGAAACGCCAGCTGGTGCTTGGAAAGCATTCAGGCTGCAGGGCAGTAAGAGCCAAGCTCAACGAATGCGAGCTTGACGTTAGCGATGACGAACTGATTGAAATCGTAAGGCAGGTCAAAAAGCAAAGGGAAGAAGGAAAATACATCAACGATCAGGTATTCAAGGAAATAGTGAAAAACACTAAAAAATAGGTTATGATTATGAACATTACTGAAAAGATACTTTCCGCAAAGGCGGGCCATGAGGTCACACCGGGCGAAATCATCGAGATTCCGGTGGATCTTGCAATGTCCCACGACGGAACAAGCCCACCTGCAATAAAGACATTCGAAAAGATTACCGACAAGGTATGGGACCCTGAAAAGATAGCGATAATATTCGACCACAACGTTCCGGCAAACACCATCGGTTCAGCCGAATTCCAGAAGGTTTGCCGTGAGTTCATCAAAAAGCAGAATATCACAAAAAACTACATTCACGGCGAAGGAATCTGCCACCAGGTCGTTCCGGAGATGGGCCTTGTTGAACCCGGAAAGGTCATTGTGGGCGCAGATTCACACACATGTACCTACGGAGCTTTCGGAGCGTTCTCAACAGGAATGGGTGCAACCGACCTTGCGATGGTTTGGGCAACCGGAAAGACATGGTTCATGGTTCCCGAAGCGATAAGGATGAACGTCACAGGAAAAATGAATGACTACATCGCTCCGAAGGACATAATACTGAACATAATAGGCACAATAGGAATAGCCGGCGCCACATACAAGACCGCTGAGTTCTGCGGCGAGACCATAGAGAACATGGGCGTTGAAGGAAGGGCTACAATGTGCAACATGGCTATCGAGATGGGAGCCAAAAACGGAATAATGGAACCGAACAGGGAAGTAATAGACTACATCTGCCAGAGGACAGGCAAAAGCGAATCACAGCTGAACATAGTCAGGTCCGACGCGGACGCAAGCTATGAAAGGGAGCTTGACTTTGACATAGCCAACCTCGAGCCGCAGATAGCATGCCCTAATGACGTGGACAATGTCAAGGACATATCAAAAATCGAAGGCACATCCGTTGACCAGTGCCTGATAGGCTCATGCACAAACGGAAGGCTTTCAGACCTGGAGGATGCTGCAAAAATCCTTGAAGGCAATAAAATCGACGACAGCATCAGATTGCTCATACTTCCGGCCTCAAGGGAAATCTACAAGCAGGCCATAGAGCTTGGATACATCAACACATTCATCGACGCAGGCGCAATCATCTGCAATCCCGGCTGCGGACCTTGCCTAGGAGGACACATGGGTGTATTGTCCGAGGGAGAATCCTGCATCTCAACAACAAACAGGAACTTCAAGGGAAGGATGGGAGACCCTAAATCCGAAGTTTACCTGTCAAATTCAAAGGTAGTTGCAGCTTCAGCAATTACAGGAACAATTACAAATCCAAAAGACCTTTAGTGATAAAAATGACAAAAGACAAGAACGAAGCCAACAAAAGACTCATCGAAAAGATGGAAGACCTGGAAAATGACTACGGCAAGACATTTTCCAACACACAGAAGATTCTGCTAACAACAGACGGCTCAATAACAGCAATCCTTGACGTGCTATACGGAAAGATAAGCCTGATTACACTCGACCAGCATTTCGGAATAGCCGATGAAAGCCATGCAAAACTGGTTAATGTCGAAGCAGGCGATGAAATCAATTTCAGAGAGGTCCTAATGCACAAGGACGAGCAGCCCCTGATATATGCAATCTCACATGTGCCGCTTGGAAGGTGCAGTGAGGAAATCTGCTCAGATCTGCTGAGGGCAGACATACCGATTGGAAGAATACTTAAAAATTACAAGATCGAATCCAGAAGGGAAGTCAGGAACATATTCATCGAAAAGGCAAATCCAAAACTTCAAGAACTCTTCAAGACTGACGAGGACTTCCTTGCAAGGGATTACGTGATTATACATGACGACGAAATACTGATGTGGATTAAGGAAATGTTTCCTGTAAGCTACTTTACTGAGATATAGTGATTGAAATGAAATTCAAAGGAAATGTAATGGAAAATAAGCTCCGAGATAGGATAATGGAACTTGAAGAAGAATATGACACTACCATTTCAACAACCCAAAAGATACTCCTGTGCGAACATGGACCCCTAACCACTCTCCTGGATGTGCTGTACGGAGAGGTCCATCTCTTCATACTCGACCAGCATCTGGAAAAGGCAGATGAAGAAAAAGCCAAACTGCTTCAAATGGAACCCGGAGAGGAGATAGACTATCGCGAAGTCATAGTGTACAAGAACGGTCGCCCTCTAGTTTATACACTTTCATACATACCGACATCAAGATGCAGTGAACAAATTTTTGAAGATTTAATGAATGAACGTCTTACCACAGGAAGAATCCTAGATAAAAACGTCATAGAAACCTTTATCACAATAAAGAACATTTCAATAGAAAAACCAAGCCCGACACTCAAGGAACTGTTCAAGACAGACGAGTATATGCTTTGCCGTGACTACCTAATAACCCACAACAATGAAATAGGAATATGGACCAAGGAAGCATATCCGTTAAGCTACTTTAAAGAATAGTGATGCAAATGAAATTCGAAGGAAAAATAGTCAAAAACGAACTGAGCCGAAGATTGAAGGAGATCGAAAAAGAAAAAGGCATAAAATTCTCAAATACCCAGAAAGTGCTTTTGACAGTTGAAGGATCAATCACCGCAATATTGGATGTGCTTTATGGAAAGGTGAGCATCTTCACAATAAGCAGACACCTTGAAAAGGCAGACAAGGAAAAGGCCCAATTGGTCAACATCCCCGAAGGCGATGAGCTGAACTACCGTGAAGTGATCATCCACAGAAGGGGACAGCCACTAATCTATGCCCTATCCCTGATTGTACTGGACAAATGCAAAGAGGAAGCACGAAAGGACATCCTGGACGGGGAAATACCATTAGGCAAGATCTTGAAAATACATCAGGTCGAAAGCAGACGTGAAATACAGCATATCTACATCGAAAAGCCTGATGCAACCCTGAGGGAACTGTTCAATATGAACGAGGACTTTGTGACACGCAACTATATCGTCATAGAAAATGACGAAATAATAATCTGGACCAAAGAATCATTCCCAATCAGCTATTTTTCAGACAATATGTGAGGTGCAAGCATGGGTGTTAAGCTTAAGGATATAGTGGAACCGGAACAAATCACATTCAAGGATTTGGAAGGAAGGGTCGTGTCAATCGATGCTTTCAACACGCTTTACCAGTTCCTCTCAACAATCAGGCAGAGGGACGGAAGGCCACTTACCGATGAAAACGGAAACGTCACATCACACCTGAGCGGAATTCTATACAGAAACTCAGCAATGGTTGAAAAGGACATAAAGCCAATCTATATCTTTGACGGAAAGGCACCTGAACTCAAAAGCGAAACCCAGGCAAAAAGGCGGGAAGTGCGAGAAGAGGCAGAGCAGATTTACAAGGAAGCCCTCAGGCAGGGAGACACCGAAAAGGCCCGCAAGTTTGCAATGAGATCATCAAAGCTGTCACCTGAAATAATCGAATCATCCAAAAAGCTCCTGACATATATGGGAATACCTTATGTTGAGGCCAAAGGCGAAGGAGAGGCCCAGGCGGCCTACCTGGTTGCAAACGGAGACGCATATGCAGTCGCATCACAGGATTATGACTGTCTTCTGTTTGGAGCAAAAAGGGTTGTGAGAAACCTTGCGGTTTCATCAAACCTTGGAAACCTTGAATATTACCAGCTGGACAAGGTCCTCAGGCAGCTGAATGTGACTAGGGAGCAGCTTGTCGACATGGGAATCCTCATAGGCACAGACTTCTGCGAAGGACTCAAGGGCGTAGGCGCAAAAACAGCACTGAAGCTGGCTCACAACGGCAAGCTTGAAGAGAAACTTGCTGAACTTCAAAACGAATCATCACATGACCTTAATGAAGTGCGCGACATATTCCTGAAGCATAACGTAAATACCGATTATGAGATAAAATGGGAAAAGCCGCAAAAGGACAAGATCATTGAATTTTTATGCTACGAACACGGATTTTCAGAAGACCGTGTATCAAAAGCGTCAGACAGACTCAAAAATCTCAATTCATCACAGGGAAGTCTGGATGCATGGTTTTGAACAAAATGAATTAAATAACATGCCATGTATCTAAATCGTATATATTTTACATTAAGAAATTTTTAAATACTAGTTAAAAAATAGTATAAATAGGATTCTAAATATTGAGTATACCCTATACAATCTACCACCACAGACCCCAGATTGTATAACAAACACTTTAGAAATGGCAGCTGTCAAGGGGACGGTGAACGCCAATTTCATTATTCAATATATTCTATAGAATCCAAGGTGTTGATGGTTTCTCACCACCACATAACCCGGAAACCATCAATACTTAATACGGCGGGAAATCGCTGCCGAAAACTTTTTCTGCATATTTCATGGCCAAGTGAACCTGCTCCCTGTGGCTTTTAATCATTTCTTTTTCAAAATGTTCACGTGAAGGTGACTTTAAAATCAGCCTGAGCAAATCCTCATATGTTTCAGTGGCCAGATCCTTATCAAAGCCGTATTCATCAATGATTTCTGGTGTCAGCTTTTCAAAACATGGAAATTCAAGTGTCTTGCAGACTGTATCTGTTGTAAAATAGGTCATTCTAATTAAAGGAGATACAGATGAGACCAATATATGATTTCCAAGCTTTATCAATGGAGGAATTCCTGTTTTTCTATACCTCTCCATCGAAGTCAGCTTCTCAAAGTTTTTAAGGTTGTAGCAGTGTAGCTCAGTGTAGAAATCCGGCTGCAGCTCACCGATCAAATCCAGAATCTTTTTCCCAAGTTCGGATTCGTAATATTCCTTTTTTATTGTAGAGATATATTCAGTCTTGTCGAAATTATAAAAATAGAACTGTCCGGGCGACAAATCTTCAATGTCAATGCGCTTCAGGAACTTAAGTGAGGTCACACCCTCATTTCCATGGACCCCGCCAATGAACAGTTTGGTCGGCCCCTTGCCGTTGTCGATGTATCTGAAATAGGACATAAAAAAAAATAAGTTTGGAAGGAACCTATGTTCCTTCTTGCCAGTTTGCCATGTAAGCTTTTTGTTTGTCGGTCAATGAGTCGATTTCAATTCCCATAGCGTCAAGTTTCATGCTTGCTACGGTGTAGTCAATCTCATCAGGTGCTTTGGTGACGCCTACAGGCAAGTCGTTTTCAAGGATGTGTTTTGCAGACAATGCCTGAACTGCAAAGCTCATGTCCATGATTTCTGCAGGATGTCCTTGTCCACGTGCCGCTGAAAGGTTTACCAAACGACCGTCAGCCAAAAGATAGATTTTGCGTCCATCCTTGGTGGTGAACTCCTCAATACTTTCACGGACCTCTTTGACATCGGTTGAAATCGCTTCGAGGTCAGGACGGTTGATTTCCACATTGAAGTGTCCTGAGTTTGCAAGCATACATCCGTCCTTCATGTACTTGAAGTCATCGCCACAGATGATATCTGCATTTCCGGTTACGGTAATGATTAAATCAGCCTGTTTTACAGCTTCGCGAATGGTCATTACACGGTATCCGTCCATCCTTGCCTCAAGCGCACGGATTGGGTCAACTTCAGTTACGATCACGTCAGCACCAAGACCTGCTGCCCTTAATGCCAATCCACGGCCGCACCATCCGTAACCGCACACGACTACAGTCTTACCGGCAATCACCATGTTGGTTGTTCCCATGATTGCATCGAAGCTTGACTGTCCGGTTCCGTAACGGTTGTCAAATAGGTATTTGGTATAAGCATCATTAACGGCAATGACAGGGAATTTCAATGCGCCGTCGGCATGCATTGCCTGAAGCCTGTGTACACCGGTTGTGGTTTCCTCACATGCACCTTTGATGTGGCTCAGCAACTCTTTTCTTTCGTTGTGAAGCACCATAATCATGTCCGCTCCGTCGTCGATGATTATGTCAGGCTTATGATCAAGCACCATGTTGATGGTCTGATAGTATTCCTCATCGTCCTGTTCTCTCCAACCGTAAACGTTCAATCCCAAATCGGCTGCTCCTGCAACTGCATCGTCATGGGTGGACAGTGGGTTGCATCCGGTCATTGCGACTTCAGCTCCACCTGCCATCAGAGTTAATCCAAGATTGATTGTTTTTGGTTCCAGGTGCAGGCATGAGCCTATTGTAATTCCTTTGAACGGTTGAGTTTCTTCGTATTCCTTTTTGATGGATTCCAAAACAGGCATGTGTTTTTGAACCCATTCGATTTTTCTTACACCTTCAGGTGCTAGTGACATGTCTTTTACTTTACTCATAATATCATCAAATTAATTGTTAATGTTTAATTTTTTGACTTGTAGGTTATTAAATATAACTTTTTTTGCAGTGCATGAAATAATGAAAATAACATGTCAGTTAAATTATTTTTCCAAAGACTTCCACTCTTCACCAAAAATCCCTCAAAAAACAAAACCTTTAAATGTAATGATGAAAATATATATATTTGTTAGATGCCGGGGTGGCTCAGCTGGTTAGAGCGCACGGCTCATAGGGTAATAAAGCAGTGCTCTAGCTTATTCCTGGGATACCGTGAGATCGCGGGTTCGAATCCCGCCCCCGGCATCCTAAATCCCAGGAATATATCCATCTAAATACTATTTTTTCAGTGCAATTTTTCAAATCATAACAATTTTATAGTTTTTTTTACAAATTACCATTTGAGGATTTGAAATGATATATAACAGACTTGGAAAGACTAATCTTGAGGTTTCAAGGCTAGGCTTTGGAACAATGAGGCTTCCAACAAAAGCGAACAATGCCGATATAGACAAGGTCGAAGCGTCAAAAATGTTGAAGTATGCCATTGAAAACGGAGTCAACATAATCGATACCGCATACCCTTACCATTCACAGGGTCTGGACGGAAACGGAGAGAGCGAAAAGTTTCTAGGCGAATTTCTCACAGAAAACACATTAAGGGATGAGATAATTCTGCAGACAAAATCCCCCTCATGGGCGATAGAGGAAAAGGGAGACTTTGAGCGTTACCTCACAGAGCAGCTCGAAAAGCTTCAGACCGACCATATTGACATTTACCTGCTTCATTCACTGACCGTTCCGGACTGGGAGAAAGTGAAGGGCCTGGACGTATTGGACTTTCTTGATGATGTCCTCTCAGACGGAAGGGTGAAGCATGTGGGCTTCTCATCACACATTGAGGTCGACTACTTCATTGAAATCCTTGACGAATATCCGAAATGGGAGGTTGCCATGACCCAGATGAACTATCTGGACGAGTACTACCAGTCAGGAATCATGGGGCTGGACTATCTCAAGGAAATTGGCATTGGAAGCATGATCATGGAACCGTTGAGGGGAGGAAGGCTTGTTCAAAACATTCCGAATGACATAGAGAATCTTTGGAATCAGGCCGAAACCAAAAGGACACCTGTAGAATGGGCCCTTCAATACCTGTGGAACAGGGACGATGTCGACTGCGTCTTCAGCGGAATGACAAGCCTTGAGCAGGTCAAGCAGAACATCGAAATAGCTTCAAGAATAGACACAATTTCCGAAAACGACCAGGAGCTCATAAGGGAGGTTGCAAGAACATACAGGACATATCTCGGAAACAGATGCACACGCTGCGGCTACTGCATGCCATGCCCTCACGGCGTGGACATCATAAACTGCTTTACCGAGTACAACATTGCCCATATGATGGACAATCCCAAGGCCAGTGCTATGCAGTATTTCTCACTGATCGATGAGGATTCAAGGGCTGACTGCTGCGTTGACTGTGGAGAGTGCATACCGTTCTGCACCCAAATGATAAACATTCCCGAAGAGCTTGAAAAGGTTTATGAATACTTCGGAGATGAATTCGACCACTTTTGATTATATTTGATACCACAAAATCAAATATTTTCTCTTTTTTTAAATGAAATTGAACATCAAAATGTAAAATTTTAAATTGATTAAAATATGTTTATTTTAAAAAACAAAACTTAAAAGTCAAGATAATAAAAATAAAAGAATTCAAAGATATATAAAAGTTTATATACAACGAAATGGAAATATATTTTTGATAGGAAGATGTTTTCCGATTATTTAATATTTATTGGAGCTTGATTTTAATGAGCGATATCCCAGAAGAAAAAATTGAAAGAATTTCAGAACAGATGAGAGAGGACAACATTAAGTTTATCCGTCTGCAGTTTGTTGACATTAACGGTACCGTAAAAAACATCGTCATTCCATTCAACGGAAAGGACGACATGAGCGAATTGTTCAATGAAGGAATGCTCTTTGACGGATCATCAATCGCAGGATTTGTCGGAATCAATGAAAGTGACCTGGTCCTGAAACCAGACATCAACACATATTCCAGGCTTTCATGGAGGCCTGAAGAGTCCGCAACCTGCAGATTCATATGTGACGTATGGACAGCCGACAGAGAACCTTTCATAGGAGACCCAAGGGGAATTCTCAAAAAGTCCCTGGCACACCTGGCAGACAAGGGACTTCAGTACAACATCGGTCCGGAACCGGAATTTTTCATTGTGGACATTGACGAGAACGGATATCCGATGCCATACGACGAAGCAGGATACTTCGATGTGGAACCTCTGGACAAAGGACCTGACTTCAGACGCGAATTGACACTTAACCTGGAAGACCTTGACTTTGAAGTCGAGGCATCACACCACGAAGTGGCGCCGGGCCAGAACGAAATCGCATTCAAGTTCAAGGACGCCCTCAAAACAGCGGATGCCGTAATCACATTCAAACAGGCTATCAAGGCTATTGTAGACAACATGGCTACCTTTGACCAGATGGACTACAGGGTGACATTCATGCCTAAACCGTTCTTTGGTGTGAGCGGAAGTGGAATGCACTGCCACCAGTCAGTGTTCAAAGGAGACAGAAACCTTTTCTCAGACCCTGATTCAGAAACCGGACTTTCAAAGGATGCAATTCACTTCATGGGAGGATTGCTCAAGCATGCCCGTGCAATCACAGCAATCACCAACCCTATTGTAAACTCATACAAACGTCTGGTTCCGGGTTATGAGGCACCGGTTTACATGGCATACGGTTTCAGAAACAGATCAGCGCTCATCAGAGTGCCTGCAGCACGTGGAAAGGCAACCCGTATCGAATACAGGTCACCTGACCCTGCATGTAACCCATATCTCGCATTTACCGTAATGCTTGAGGCAGGTATTGACGGAATAGTCAACAAGATTGACCCTGGAGAACCTGTAGAGGACGACATCTACAGCATGAGCGAAGAGGAAAGGGAATCAAGAGGAATTGAAGTTCTGCCTACAAGTCTGTGGGAAGCTTACCACTCCCTTGAGGAAGATCCGCTCATACTGAATGCGCTGGGTCCTCACATAAGTGAAAAGTTCCTGGAACTCAAATATCAGGAATGGGACGAATACCGTGTTCAGGTATTCGGATACGAACAAAGAAAGTATTTGGATATCTAATCCAAATATCAATTTTTTATTTTTTGGGTGCTTCACATGTCCGAATCTGAATATAGGATGATTGAAATTCTAAGGGTGCTTGCCAAGAAGGACGATCCTACCGGCTCAAAGGTAATAGCCGATGAGCTTAAGGAGAAGGGATTTAACCTGGGAGAGCGTGCCGTCAGATATCATATGCAAATCCTGGATGAGAAGGGATATACCGAAAAGAAAGGTTATTCAGGAAGAGTCATTACGGATTTGGGCAGGGAAAAGCTTGAAAAGGGACTGATCTATGACCAGGTCGATTTCATCTATTCAAAATTTGAAGAACTGATTTATTTAACTGACTTCACATATATGACACAACAGGGAAATGTTGTTGTCAATACTTCAACCATTTATAACAAAGAATCGATCAATATAATGAAAGAAATTTATAAAAGTGGTCTTTCTGTTAGTCCTTACGTTAATATAAATGAAGATAAAACCACTGGTGAAATCGAAGTCACCACAATATGCGGAACAACAATAGACGGGATACTCCTGAAGGAAGGAATTCCGACACAACCGCAATACGGAGGGCTCCTGAAAATAGAAAACAACCGGCCAGTCAAGTTCACGGAAACGATTTCCTACAAGAAGACATCCGTAACACCTCTCGACGCATTTGCAAACTCCGATTTGACATCAGTTCTTGACGTGATAACAAAGGGAACCGGACTGATTCCGGCAAACTTCAGACTGATACCTGGAATCGCACGGGAAAGGACACTTGAAATCATCCATGAGCTGGAAAGGATAGGAATTGGCGGAGTAATAGGAATATCCGAGGAAGGAAAGGACCTTTTAGGATTGCCTGTGCCTGACGGAATGGTTGGAATCGCAGTAATAGGAGGAATAACACCATTCTGTGCCGTGAAAGAATTGGGAGAGGATATCGATTTGAGGGTAGGCGAAACCCTTTATGATTTCAACTCACTAAAACCGATAACAACAGAAGTGTTCCCTCAGTTGGAGATGCCGAAAAACGACAGCACAGAAAAGATATCACTTGTCCTTTCAAAATCACTCAACCTGATTCAGCAGGTCAACTTTGATGTCGAAAAGCAGAAGGGAGACATCATTGCCAATGTCTCATACGTCCACAGGGACAACATAGACGATGCGCTGTCCGTAATGGAGGAAACCTATAACAATTCACCAAAATACATCAATCCATACTACAAACTTGTCGAACATCCGGAAAATGATGATCTGGTTGGAATAGCTACAATCTGCAGCCTGAGCATTGATGGAATTCTTATAAACAACGGAATCAAGAGCAATCCCACATACAGCGGACTGCTTGAGCTTACCGAACCGCCGCTATTCATTGACCTGATTTCATACAGCGGCACAACCCTTGATCCGCATAAGATATTTCTCTCAAAGAACATGACCTCCATCACCGGAGAAAACGGTCCGAGCAAGGTACTGGCGAGCGTCAAGGAAATCCCATACATATCAAGGGACCATGCGGTTGAGCTTCTCGAAATCCTGAACAATATCGGATTTTCCATCTACAAGATCGGAAAGCCTAGGGAACTGGTCTACAATTCCAAGGTAGACAACTACAATTTCGGAGTCATCACAGGCGGAGGGCTCAATTCAATCGGTGCTGTAAAGGAAAGCGGCATTCCGATTCAGGTAAAGGCCCTTGAAAAGATTCTGCCTTTCGAAAAGATGGAAAGGTTATAACGTTTGTATGATTACGAACAAAATTATTTTTCCGTGGGAAATAGAAAAGAAAAAATTAATAGAAAAAAAGAGAGTTTAAAGTATTTCAATGATCAGTTCTTTTTCGTCATTGATATGGCGCATTTCAATTAAATCATCGGCAATCTCTTTGAAGTCAATTTCAACTGCCTGATTTAAAATCTCACCATTTAATTGCAAACCGACTCTGAAACCTTCACCGGTTTCTTCATCTTCTTCAGTGAAACCTAAAACGTCACCAGGAGCATAGATACGATTATAGGAAATTTCCAAAACGTCTCCAACTTTTACCTCGTTTCTGACGTATTCGATTGCGTCTTCCACTGTCATTTGTACTTCTTCTACCATGCTATCGCCTTAAAAAAAAGAAAAAAGAGAAAGGAATTATAAATTCCTGTATTCTCTGATTGAAGTATATTCGTCGTCTAATTCGCCGTAGCTAGCTAATTTTTCTTTGTTAGCTTCAGCGTCTAAGTAAAGGTTACCTTTACCGTTAAGACCGATATCTCCAGTATATTGGATATATTTACCTTCGTATGTAACTCCTTCAACTTCAGGATCTACAACGATACCGTTGAGGACAAATCCTTCGAGTAATCTTCCGAGGAATCCGTGGATGATGATGTTACCGTTTTTCATTTGACCTCCAGGCCAACGGTTTACGTCACCGTCAATTTCAATGACACCTTTGGTCATGTGAATACCTGCTAAGATGTCACAGTTACCTTTAACGTGGATTTTACCTCCAGTTAAACATTCACCACATTGTTTACCAGCGTTACCGCCGACAACAATTTGTCCTCCGGTCATACCTCTCCATTCACCGATGTATGAAGCACCAGTGAACTCTTTGGTATTTCCTTCAATCTCAAGGTATCCTCCAGACATTTCTCTACCTGCGTGAGCTGCTGCGTTACCTTTAACGAGAATGGAACCACCGGACATTTCAGCACCAACGTGTAAATCTACACTGCTGTTACATACGATGTTTCCGCCGCTCATTTTACAACCGATGTATTTTACTCTGTTTAAATCACCGTTTATAATCATTTCAACTTCATCAGGTCCGTTAGCTTCCCCTTCAACAGTTACTTTGAAGAAGTCGGTTAATGGGAATCTGGAGTTTCCAATAGGAACTTGATATTTTGCGAAATCTGCTTCGGTCCATGAATAAATTTCATCAGGAATTAATTCATCGAATTCTAAAGCGATTGAAGAAGTTTTGATTTGATCAAATGTTATTGTTTTCAAATTAAACACCCCTATTTACCGTCAACGTCTATTCTAATTGGGTTGGATACGTAGTGGTCGTGTACTGGGTAGTTTTCCCATTTGACTGAGTAGTATTGAGTAAAGAATGGCATAATGTTGTTGATAACTTTTTCTTCGTTTTTCTCCCATCCTTGTACGTTAACCCAAACGTTTTGACTTTCTTTAACTTTTACAATTTCTTTGTCTTTTACTAAGATTTGACCATCTTTGATTGTGTAGTCAGCTACATTGAAACCTTTTTCGATTTCAGCATATTGTCTGGATGGGTCAATATCATTAGGATTTATGTCGTATACTGCAATGTCTGCTCTGTATCCAGGAGTAAGTGCACCTTTATCGGTGAATCCGTAGATTTTAGCTGGAGCAGCTCTTGAAATAGTTGCAATATCGTAGAAATCGTATTCTCTGTCGAGAGTTGCAAGAGTTGTTCTTTTTTCTGCCCATTTGTGAACTTCACCAGTTTCGATCATTTCCATTCTTCTGGTGTTACTCATCAACCAGGAGATGATTCTAGGATATCTGATGAAAGGTCCTGCGTTAGGGTGGTCAGTAGTTAAACATACTTTCCATGGGTCGTCAATGTGTAAGAACAATTCAAGACCGATAGCCCATTGTAAGGAACTTACAGGGGTTCTTCCTGAGTAAATACATGGGATGATACCTGCTGCAGTTTCACATTCAATGTCTTTGTTAGCCCATTTTAAACCAGATAATTTGAATAAATCGTATTCCATAGGAGCGTCTGCTGTCATGGTTGTGGTTTCATCTAAAGTTACTTGACCTACGTCACAGGTGATGTGGTCGTTTTTGTTGATGTATTTAGCAACTTCTTCAGCACCGGATGCTGCATCTTTCCAGCTGTTTCCTGTGTAGGAGTGGAATTGCAAGTGGCAGACGTGCATGATTTGGTCTCTGATTTCTGCTGCTTTTGAACCTTTTTTAACGTCTTTAACAGCTTCCATGGTTTCGATAGTAGTTGGTACGTTACCAGGGTGTCCTAAGTCGTTAGGGTGAATGTGAATAGAGTGAGGTAAGTTTAACATTTCGTTAGCTTTTGCGAGTGCAACAACAACTTCTTTGGAAGTTACGTCAAAGTAAGGTGCTTTGTCGTTTACACCGTGTACGTTCATACCCCATCCCCATGCTTCACTTCCACATGGGTTTACGATTTTGATTCCGTAACCTTTGGTAAGTTTTAACCATGCAGCTACGAATGCTGCGATGTCTTCAATATTGTTATCTTTTGCGTATTCCATTACGAACCAGTTGTTACCGAATAACGGCATAGCTGGAATATCGATTTGTGGAATGGTAGCAATTTCTTCGTGAGTGTGTTTTGCTTCAAGAGGAGGCATAGCTGCTTCTACAACAGTACCGTAACCTAATCTTGAGTATCTGTAACCAGTTGCAGGACAACTTGGAATGGAGAATCCAGATTCTGATCTTAATACTTTGGTTTTTTGAGTAACACCTCTTCTGGAATCTTCAGGTCTGTATAACCTTCCAACAACTAATTTAGGACCTGCAATGTGTGCGTGAGGGTCAACACCTGCTGGCATGACTATTTTATCGGTAACGTCTAAGACTTCAGCATCTGCAGAAACATTATCTACAATAATTCCGTCTTTGAACATGACGTCCATCTTTTCCCCGTTAATCTCATTAGCTGGGTCGTAGACAATACCATTTTTAAGAATATATTCCATTATATCACCTTTATAATGCATTTGGATTTGGCACATATTTTGGAAGTGCGTTTGTCTCTTCTCTGAGTTTCATTACTCTTTCTTTCAATTCACGGACAATCCATTCATCATCACGACAGGTTTCTGGTTTGTCGATAGCTTTCTTCATGAAGATAGGCACTCCATCCATACGATAACTGGTACCGC
This sequence comes from Methanobrevibacter thaueri, assembly GCF_015062905.1. Classification (GTDB taxonomy): domain Archaea; phylum Methanobacteriota; class Methanobacteria; order Methanobacteriales; family Methanobacteriaceae; genus Methanocatella; species Methanocatella thaueri_A. The sequence continues at coordinate 1,248 of NZ_SUTK01000030.1, read as the reverse complement.
CACATTCTACACCAATGAATGAACCTGGTAATACTACATCAGCCAATTCGGTTGATGGACCCCAGTGGATATCGATTTGAATAACAGGAATGTCAGCTAAGTGTTGGTTTGCTCCGTTAGGGAAGTGAGCACCTGGGTCAGCTGCAATAACCATGAAACAGTCTGGTTCTTTCCTTACGAGCAAGTCGATGGTGTTGGTTTCACCCATCATATATCTTGGGTAACCTCTACAGTAGTCAACACCGAAAGCGAAACCACATTCGAATGCCATGAAAATGTTGAATCCGTTTACGTTAAAGTGACCTCTCATTGGAGTAAGTCCCCATTTACTGTATTTGTTTAGGTCTTGTACCATTTTAATTGCAATATCAATGTTTCTTTGTTTGGATAATGTGTGGGTTAAACCTAAACCGAAGAAGAGAACACCGAATTCAGCGTTTTTCATTTCTTCTGCTAATTCGTAAATGTCTTCTTTAGGAATTCCGGAAATTACATCTTGGTATAATTCTTTTCCTCTTAAGACAGCTCTGATAGCGTTGTAGAAACCGTAGTCTCCGTTTTGTTCAAATCCAATCCATTTGTCTGAACATTTAGCAGTATCGGAGAATTTTGGATCCATGGTAACAACAGTTCTGTCGAATCTTCCTCTTTGTCTGAAGTATCCTCTACAGAACACAGCGTATCTTGCCATGTGTCTTGGGTGAGAGTTCATAGCGTTACTTCCAGAGTAAACGAGCATGTCTGCTCTGTTTTGAACTTCTCCTAAAGTTTGAATAGGGTAACCTGCGTTTTGCACAGCTTGGAGAGAAGGTCCGTGACAGATGGTAGCTTGGTTGTCTAATACAGCACCGATGTATTCACCTAATGCTACACCTTCTTTCATGGTTTCGGTGGAAGTTTCAGACCATCCGTAGAATACAGGTCTGATGGAATTAGCGATGTATTCAGCAGCTTTGTCTAAAGCGGTATCCCAGTCAACTTCTTTGAGTTCTCCGTTTTCATCCCTAATCATTGGAACAAGTAATCTTTGGTCCATATCTTCCATAATTTTACTTGCCCCTAATCTGCATGCGTGTCTTACAGCAACTACGTGACCGTCTTTTACTAAGTAGTCGAGGTCGTCACAGTTACAACCACAGAATGCACAGGTACAATTTTCAACAATGTGATCATAATCAGTTACAGGTGGTTCATAAGTCATGGTCAATCAACTCCTCCCATTTACGTCCGTGATAAACAGGTAATTCA